>NZ_JBJNMB010000031.1:0-635 GCF_052168755.1 Serratia sp. CY43202 | reverse complement strand
TTTGTGATTCATGACTGGGGTGAAGTCGTAACAAGGTAACCGTAGGGGAACCTGCGGTTGGATCACCTCCTTACCTAAAGATATTAGTTCGAGTGGCGTGCTCACACAGATTGTCTGATAGAAAGTAACGAGCAGAAATACCTTTATAGGCTTGTAGCTCAGGTGGTTAGAGCGCACCCCTGATAAGGGTGAGGTCGGTGGTTCAAGTCCACTCAGGCCTACCACTTCTTCGAAGTGGAAAAGGTACTGCACGTGACTGTATGGGGCTATAGCTCAGCTGGGAGAGCGCCTGCCTTGCACGCAGGAGGTCAGCGGTTCGATCCCGCTTAGCTCCACCATATAGTCCGGTATTTCAATACTTCAGAGTATATTGGCGACAGTATGCTGCGAAGTATTTTGCTCTTTAACAATCTGGAACAAGCTGAAAATTGAAACATGACGGCTGAAATTTATCCCTCCGTAGACGTATTGGGATGAAGAGTAACCTGTCATAGAGTCTCTCAAATGTTTGCAGCACGAACGATGGAAACATCTTCGGGTTGTGAGGTTAAGTGACTAAGCGTACACGGTGGATGCCTAGGCAGTCAGAGGCGATGAAGGGCGTGCTAATCTGCGAAAAGCGTCGGTAAGGTGAT
>NZ_JBJNMB010000030.1:0-679 GCF_052168755.1 Serratia sp. CY43202 | reverse complement strand
ATCACCTTACCGACGCTTTTCGCAGATTAGCACGCCCTTCATCGCCTCTGACTGCCTAGGCATCCACCGTGTACGCTTAGTCACTTAACCTCACAACCCGAAGATGTTTCCATCGTTCGTGTTGCAAACATTTGAGAGACTCTATGACAGGTTACTCTTCATCCCAATACGTCTACGGAGGGATAAATTTCAGCCGTCATGTTTCAATTTTCAGCTTGTTCCAGATTGTTAAAGAGCAATATCTTAAAAATGACTCGCAAGTCATCTTTAAGATTTTTTCGGTTATCGCTAACCGGTGATAATGTCTTTCACTCATTATCGGAATGGCGTCCCCAAGGGGATTCGAACCCCTGTTACAGCCGTGAAAGGGCAGTGTCCTAGGCCTCTAGACGATGGGGACCCGAAATTGGCTTATCGAATCACCGATTCGATAATTTCGGGTAAAGGTGAGATTTTTCGTGAAAAATCGAGCGCCATTGTCGTTTGTCACTGCACTGGACAGTCACAAATCTCCCGGCACTTACCTATACCACAAGGTTTTGTTTGCTCATTACTTTTTCATCAGACAATCTGTGTGAGCACGCCACTCGAACTAATATCTTTAGGTAAGGAGGTGATCCAACCGCAGGTTCCCCTACGGTTACCTTGTTACGACTTCACCCCAGTCATGAATCACAAA
>NZ_JBJNMB010000029.1:0-695 GCF_052168755.1 Serratia sp. CY43202 | reverse complement strand
TCGAACGAGCGGGCGGTGGCGGCGGCGGCGGATGCGCTGGCGGCGGGCAACCCGGTGTACGAGAGCCTGCTCAACAGCGGCACGGCGGGCGAAGCGCGGCAGGCGTTCCGTCAGCTGTCGGGGCAAATCCATGCGGATATCGCCTCGGCGCTGGTGAACGACAGCCGCTACCTGCGTGAGGCGCTGAACGGGCGTCTGCGTCAGGCGGAAGGGCTGGCGAGCTCGTCGGCCATCAAGGCGGACGAGGACGGCGCCTGGGCGCAGCTGCTGGGGGCATGGGACCACGCGTCGGGCGACGCCAACGCCACCGGCTATCAGGCCTCGACCTACGGGGTGCTGGTGGGGCTGGACTCGGCGGTTGCGGGCGACGGGCGACTGGGGGTGGCGACCGGCTACACCCGCACCTCGCTGCACGGCGGTTACGGGTCGAAGGCGGACAGCGACAACTACCACCTGGCGGCGTACGGCGACAAGCAGTTCGGGGCGCTGGCGCTGCGCGGCGGGGCGGGCTACACCTGGCACCGCATCGACACCAAGCGGTCGGTGAACTACGGGATGCAGTCGGACCGTGACACGGCGAAGTACAGCGCGCGCACCGAACAGCTGTTCGCGGAAGCGGGCTACGGCGTGCAGGGTGAATGGCTGAACCTGGAGCCGTTCGTCAACCTGGCGTACGTGAACTTCGAAAACAACGG
>NZ_JBJNMB010000028.1:0-857 GCF_052168755.1 Serratia sp. CY43202 | reverse complement strand
GGTACTATCGGCCACGTTGACCACGGTAAAACTACCCTGACTGCAGCGATCACCACCGTTCTGGCTAAAACCTACGGCGGTTCTGCACGTGCTTTCGACCAGATCGATAACGCGCCAGAAGAAAAAGCTCGTGGTATCACCATCAACACCTCTCACGTTGAGTATGACACCCCGACTCGTCACTACGCGCACGTTGACTGCCCAGGGCACGCCGACTACGTGAAAAACATGATCACCGGTGCTGCTCAGATGGACGGCGCGATCCTGGTAGTAGCTGCGACTGACGGCCCAATGCCTCAGACTCGTGAGCACATCCTGCTGGGTCGTCAGGTTGGCGTTCCTTTCATCATCGTATTCATGAACAAATGCGACATGGTTGATGATGAAGAGCTGCTGGAACTGGTAGAAATGGAAGTTCGCGAACTGCTGTCCGCTTACGACTTCCCAGGCGACGACCTGCCAGTGATCCGCGGTTCCGCGCTGAAAGCGCTGGAAGGCGAAGCTGAGTGGGAAGCGAAAATCATCGAACTGGCCGAAGCCCTGGACAGCTACATCCCAGAGCCAGAGCGTGCTATCGACAAGCCGTTCCTGCTGCCAATCGAAGACGTATTCTCCATCTCCGGTCGTGGTACCGTTGTTACCGGTCGTGTTGAGCGCGGTATCATCAAAGTTGGCGAAGAAGTTGAAATCGTTGGTATCAAAGACACCGTTAAGTCTACCTGTACTGGCGTTGAAATGTTCCGCAAACTGCTGGACGAAGGCCGTGCTGGTGAGAACGTAGGTGTTCTGCTGCGTGGTATCAAACGTGAAGAAATCGAACGTGGTCAGGTACTGGCTAAACCAGGCTCCATCAAGCC
>NZ_JBJNMB010000026.1:0-1149 GCF_052168755.1 Serratia sp. CY43202 | reverse complement strand
TCCCTGACCATCTTTCTTGCCTGCGCGATATCTTCTGGCCTGCCGAGCAGGTATTCCGTTTTGAGTATCCCGTTTATCCGTTCCGCCAGCGCGTTCTGATAACAGTCATACCCGTCCGTCATCGAGCAGATGACGCCATACTGCTGATGTAACGCCTGATATTCCTGCGAGCAGTACTGGATACCCCTGTCCGAGTGATGCACCAACGGCAACGCCGTGCGTCTGCCGGCCAGTGCCATTTTGAACGCGCAGGCGACATGCCGGGTATGCAGACTGTCATGCACGTGATATCCCACGATTTTTCTCGACCAGGCATCCGTTACCAGGCTGACATACGCCGTCCCCGTTCTCAGCGGCAGGTAGGTGATATCCGCCACCCATACCTGTTCCGGACGGCTGGCTATTACTTGATTGTCTCCCGCTTTTAGCAGGTTGGGATGGCGATAAAAACGATGATGGCTGTGCGTCGTCTTGTGATATGCCCGTTTAGGCATCACCAGTAATCGCGCGCAGCGCAGGATACTGAACAGCCGGTCACGGCCCACATGCAACGCCGGTTCGGGGTGTTGCCGCAACAGGTGATGCAGCTTACGTGTCCCCAGTCGGGGTTGGTGCAAGCGGATGGCCGTCACCTGTTCGACGAGATGCCGGGCCTGCTCCTCTTTGCCTGCTTCACGCTGCAGGGACTGATACCACGCTTGTCGGCTGATGCCCATCCATCGGCAGGCCCGCGTTACTGTGAGTCCCGGTACTTGTGTTTGCGCGATAAGGCGGTTAGCTGCTTTTTTGTCAGCGTGGCGCCAAAGTCGGTGTTCATCACTTTGACGACAGCTTCGAAGAACTGGGCTTTGACTTCAGATTCAGCCAGTTGCTGCTCAAGTTCTTTAATACGCTGTTCGGGCGTCAGGGGGAGTTTGGGCATGTTGTCTCCGCACGTTCTGGTGGAAGGAGAAGTTCGCCAGTCAAGTTGACCGTATTTGCGCAGCCAGTTCATGACAGTCTGGCTGCCCTGGATACCGTAGCGATCTTGCGCCTGGCGGTATGTCATCTCGCCTTTTTCGACCTGTTCGACGACAGCCAGTTTAAAGGATAGAGAGTAATCGCGTTGTGTGCGTTTAATATACTGGTTCATCACATTTTCCTCTGTGC
>NZ_JBJNMB010000025.1:0-1442 GCF_052168755.1 Serratia sp. CY43202 | reverse complement strand
CTGCACCTCACCGGCTACGACCTGCCGATGCGCGAGCTGGAGAACTTCCGTCAGCTGCATTCCAAAACCCCGGGGCACCCGGAGTACGGCTACACCCCAGGCGTTGAGACCACCACCGGTCCGCTGGGCCAGGGTATCGCCAACGCCGTCGGCTTCGCCATCGCCGAACGCACCCTGGCGGCGCAGTTCAACCGCCCTGGCCACGACATCGTCGACCACCACACCTACGCCTTCATGGGCGACGGCTGCATGATGGAAGGTATCTCGCACGAAGTCTGCTCCCTGGCCGGCACCCTCAAGCTCGGCAAGCTGACCGCCTTCTACGATGACAACGGCATCTCCATCGACGGCCACGTCGACGGCTGGTTCACCGACGACACCGCCCTGCGTTTCGAAGCCTACGGCTGGCACGTGGTGCGCAACGTTGACGGCCACAACCCGGACGCCATCAAGGCCGCGATTGAAGAAGCCCGCAAGGTGACCGACAAGCCGTCGCTGCTGATGTGCAAGACCGTTATCGGCTTCGGTTCGCCGAACAAGGCCGGCACCCATGACGTGCACGGTGCCGCGCTGGGCGCCGCCGAAGTGGCCGCCACCCGCGAAGCGCTGGGCTGGAAATACGCCGCCTTTGAAATCCCGCAGGACATCTACGCCCAGTGGGACGCCAAAGAAGCCGGTCAGGCCAAAGAAGCGGCCTGGAACGACAAGTTCGCCGCCTACGCCAAGGCCTTCCCGGAACTGGCTGCCGAGTTCAAGCGCCGCATGAACGGCGAGCTGCCGGCCGACTGGAAAGCCGACGCCAAAGCGTTCGTGGAAAAACTGCAGGCCAACCCGGCCAACATCGCCAGCCGCAAGGCGTCGCAGAACGCGCTGGAAGCGTTCGGCAAGGTGCTGCCGGAGTTCCTGGGCGGCTCTGCCGACCTGGCGCCGAGCAACCTGACCATGTGGTCCGGCTCGAAAGCGCTGAACGTTGACCCGGCGGGCAACTACATTCATTACGGCGTGCGCGAGTTCGGCATGACCGCCATCACCAACGGCATCGCGCTGCACGGCGGCTTCCTGCCGTACTCGGCGACCTTCCTGATGTTCGTGGAATACGCCCGCAACGCGGTGCGCATGGCGGCACTGATGAAGCTGCGCAACGTGTTCGTCTACACCCACGACTCCATCGGTCTGGGCGAAGACGGCCCGACCCACCAGCCGGTGGAGCAGCTGGCGAGCCTGCGCGTGACCCCGAACATGAGCACCTGGCGCCCGTGTGACCAGGTGGAATCGGCGGTGGCGTGGCAGTACGGTATCGAGCGCAACGACGGTCCGACCACCCTGGTGTTCTCGCGCCAGAACCTGACCCAGCAGCCGCGCAGCGCAGAGCAGCTGGCGAACGTGTACCGCGGCGGCTACGTGCTGAAAGACTGCGCGGGCACGCCGGACGTCATCCTGAT
>NZ_JBJNMB010000024.1:0-2078 GCF_052168755.1 Serratia sp. CY43202 | reverse complement strand
CCCGGCGCCACGGTGCCGCCGCGGCGGGCGGTCAGCGAACCGACCGTGCCGCTGCCGCCGACGATGCCGCCGCTCTGCACGCTGACGGCCGAGGTGACCGAGCCGTTGATCGCCAGCCGCCCCTGATTGACCAGCGTCGGGCCGGCATAGGTGTTGGCACCGGTCAGTTCCAGGGTTCCCGTGCCCTCTTTGGTCAGGCCGCCGTGGCCGGAAATGTTGTTGGAGTAGATTTCCCATCCACAGTGGACATCATCACATTTCCTGGCGTGTAGCGTGCCGGCATCCACCTCGGCGCCCCTCCCCGGAATATTGGCGACAAACTGGGTCGGGCCATAGGCCACGCCCGTCGGATCCGGGATGCGGAACTCCGCAGGAATATCTTCGACGGTATAGAACATGCCCGGGCCGTTGATAGCCTTGCCCAGGTTGATCATCCCCCAACCGTAGAGCGCGTCGATGCCCGGCGCACCCATGTCGGTGGCGGTGGTTTTCAGCACGTCGGCAATCTGCGCCGAGCTCATGTACGGGAAGCGCTGCAGCAACACCGCCACCGCGCCGGTCACGTGCGGCGTCGCCATCGAGGTGCCGTTTTTATTGCCGTAGTCCGACACCAGGTTGGCCGGATCGGAACCGTTGGCCACGGTGCTGTAGATTTTGCTGCCCGGCGACGAGACGCAGAAGCTGGCAGTATAGCCGCAGCGGGAAGAGAAGCTGCTGATGGTATAAGGCACGCTGTTGGTCGATGCCGCATCCTGCGCCACGCTGGCGACCGACAGCCAGTTCGGCGCGATGTCCGGCACGAAGTAGGCCAGCCCGCTGATCACATCCGGCTGGTTGTAGTTGCCGTCGTTGCCGGCGGCGAACAGCACCAGAATGTTTTTGCGCGCCGCATCGATCGCGCCCTGATAGCCTGCGCCGGCCAGGCTGCCGAGCAGCGGTTTGACCTGATCGAATTGTTCCTGCGCATCCTTCAGCTCAAAGTGCAGCGCGTTAGGATCGCGGCCACCGTCGGACAGGAAATCGGGAATACTGACGCCCCAGCTGTTGTTGATCACCCGCGCACCGCTGTTGATCATCGCCTGCCAGCCGGCATTGGTGACGGCGCCGTCCAGGCCGAGGAATTCGCCGTAGGCCGGGCCGTCGTTATCGTTATCGACGCTGATCACCTGCGAATCGAAGGCCACGCCGTGCATGCCGATGCCGTCGCGGTTCGCCGCGCTGATCCCCGCGACGTGCACCCCATGATTGCTCAATGTCGCCCCGCTATAGAAATGGAAGGTGCCGTCAAAGTAAAAGCGGTCGCCGGCGTTAATGCCCGGCCGGTGCGGATCGGTGTAGGCGCGATAGCCTTCGGTGACCACGTTGATCAGTTTGCCGTCGCCGGCGAACTCGGGATGGTGGTTGACCGGGGTGTCGAAAATGCCCACCTTCTGCCCTTTGCCGGTGTAGCCGGCGGCGTAGGCCTCATCGGCGTGGATCGCCCCCAGCCCCCAGTTGGCGTTGAATTCGGCGCTGCGCCAGCTGGCCGGATCGCCGGGTTGGCCGTTCACCTCGTGCGGCGCCGCCTGTGCATACCCCGCCAGCGCCATGCAGCAGACCAACGCGTTCAGCCGCCACGGCGAGCGGCGAGCGTTTCCTTTGCTATCAAAACCCATTGTTGTTGTCATTTCCTTACCTTTTGCTTGTTATTGGCCGACGCCTCAGGTGCGCCGGGTTCTCATTAGCAGGATGTGAAAAAGGAACCGCCCGCAGACGGTTCCCGTACAAGGATTGAGTCAATGTTGCTTAGAAACGCCAGGTGAAGCCGGCGTTGACGCTGTTGTCCTGATGGTTTTGCGACAGCAGCCCGCCGTAGCCCAGCGACAGCGTGGCGTTTTCGTTCACCGCCACTTCCGCTCCCGCCTTCAGCACCATCCCGTCACGCGAGACCGGCACGCTGTCCACCACGAACGGCGCGTCGCCGCCGTTGAACCGCAGCCCGGTGCCACGGTCCAGACCGCCGTACTGGTGCTGCCACCCCAGCTCGCTGCGCAGCGCCACCGTCGTGCCCGGGCTCACCTGCCACGCGGTGTCTGCAC
>NZ_JBJNMB010000023.1:0-1220 GCF_052168755.1 Serratia sp. CY43202 | reverse complement strand
CCTTAAAGGCCCAGGGAAGACTCATCTTGAGGCAAGTTTCGCGCTTAGATGCTTTCAGCGCTTATCTTTTCCGCACTTAGCTACCGGGCAATGCCATTGGCATGACAACCCGAACACCAGTGGTGCGTTCACTCCGGTCCTCTCGTACTAGGAGCAACCCCTCTCAATCTTCCAACGCCCACGGCAGATAGGGACCGAACTGTCTCACGACGTTCTAAACCCAGCTCGCGTACCACTTTAAATGGCGAACAGCCATACCCTTGGGACCTACTTCAGCCCCAGGATGTGATGAGCCGACATCGAGGTGCCAAACACCGCCGTCGATATGAACTCTTGGGCGGTATCAGCCTGTTATCCCCGGAGTACCTTTTATCCGTTGAGCGATGGCCCTTCCATTCAGAACCACCGGATCACTAAGACCTACTTTCGTACCTGCTCGAGCCGTCACTCTCGCAGTCAAGCTAGCTTATGCCTTTGCACTAACCTCACGATGTCCGACCGTGATTAGCTAACCTTCGTGCTCCTCCGTTACTCTTTGGGAGGAGACCGCCCCAGTCAAACTACCCACCAGACACTGTCCTCACCCCAGATTATGGGGCCGAGTTAGAACATCAAACATTAAAGGGTGGTATTTCAAGGATGGCTCCACGCAGACTGGCGTCCACGCTTCAAAGCCTCCCACCTATCCTACACATCAAGGCTCAATGTTCAGTGTCAAGCTATAGTAAAGGTTCACGGGGTCTTTCCGTCTTGCCGCGGGTACACTGCATCTTCACAGCGAGTTCAATTTCACTGAGTCTCGGGTGGAGACAGCCTGGCCATCATTACGCCATTCGTGCAGGTCGGAACTTACCCGACAAGGAATTTCGCTACCTTAGGACCGTTATAGTTACGGCCGCCGTTTACTGGGGCTTCGATCAAGAGCTTCGCCTTGCGGCTGACCCCATCAATTAACCTTCCAGCACCGGGCAGGCGTCACACCGTATACGTCCACTTTCGTGTTTGCACAGTGCTGTGTTTTTATTAAACAGTTGCAGCCAGCTGGTATCTTCGACTGGCTTCAGCTCCATCCGCGAGGGACTTCACCTACATGCCAGCGTGCCTTCTCCCGAAGTTACGGCACCATTTTGCCTAGTTCCTTCACCCGAGTTCTCTCAAGCGCCTTGGTATTCTCTACCTGACCACCTGTGTCGGTTTGGGGTACGATTTAATGTTACCTG
>NZ_JBJNMB010000022.1:0-1188 GCF_052168755.1 Serratia sp. CY43202 | reverse complement strand
AATATGCAACCGGATTTACCAGGTCACACCCCCTACACGCTTAAACCGGGACAACCGTCGCCCGGCTAGCCTAGCCTTCTCCGTCCCCCCTTCGCAGTAACACCAAGTACAGGAATATTAACCTGTTTCCCATCGACTACGCTTTTCAGCCTCGCCTTAGGGGTCGACTCACCCTGCCCCGATTAACGTTGGACAGGAACCCTTGGTCTTCCGGCGAGCGGGCTTTTCACCCGCTTTATCGTTACTTATGTCAGCATTCGCACTTCTGATACCTCCAGCAACCCTCACAGGCCACCTTCAACGGCTTACAGAACGCTCCCCTACCCAACAACGCCTAAGCGTCGCTGCCGCAGCTTCGGTGCATGGTTTAGCCCCGTTACATCTTCCGCGCAGGCCGACTCGACCAGTGAGCTATTACGCTTTCTTTAAATGATGGCTGCTTCTAAGCCAACATCCTGGCTGTCTATGCCTTCCCACATCGTTTCCCACTTAACCATGACTTTGGGACCTTAGCTGGCGGTCTGGGTTGTTTCCCTCTTCACGACGGACGTTAGCACCCGCCGTGTGTCTCCCGTGATAACATTCTTCGGTATTCGGAGTTTGCATCGGTTTGGTAAGCCGGGATGGCCCCCTAGCCGAAACAGTGCTCTACCCCCGAAGATGAGTTCACGAGGCGCTACCTAAATAGCTTTCGGGGAGAACCAGCTATCTCCCGGTTTGATTGGCCTTTCACCCCCAGCCACAAGTCATCCGCTAATTTTTCAACATTAGTCGGTTCGGTCCTCCAGTTAGTGTTACCCAACCTTCAACCTGCCCATGGCTAGATCACCGGGTTTCGGGTCTATACCTTGCAACTATTCGCCCAGTTAAGACTCGGTTTCCCTACGGCTCCCCTATACGGTTAACCTTGCTACAAAATATAAGTCGCTGACCCATTATACAAAAGGTACGCAGTCACACCACGAAGGTGCTCCCACTGCTTGTACGTACACGGTTTCAGGTTCTATTTCACTCCCCTCGCCGGGGTTCTTTTCGCCTTTCCCTCACGGTACTGGTTCACTATCGGTCAGTCAGGAGTATTTAGCCTTGGAGGATGGTCCCCCCATATTCAGACAGGATGTCACGTGTCCCGCCCTACTCATCGAACTCACGACCTGTGCATTTTAGTGTACGGGGCTATCACCCTTT
>NZ_JBJNMB010000021.1:0-2693 GCF_052168755.1 Serratia sp. CY43202 | reverse complement strand
TTCCGCTGTTATGGCCGCGTTTATCTCATTCCACGCCTGACACTCAGTTCCGGGTAGGCAGTTCGCTCCAAGCTGGACTGTATGCACGAACCCCCCGTTCAGTCCGACCGCTGCGCCTTATCCGGTAACTATCGTCTTGAGTCCAACCCGGAAAGACACGAAAAAACGCCACTGGCAGCAGCCATTGGTAAGAAGGTGTACAAGAAGATTACTAGTGCAGAGTTCTTGAAGTCTGAGCCAAACTACGGCTAAACTGGAAGGACGAATTTGGTGGCAGCGGTCTTGTACACCCTGTTACCACGGTTCATAAACTTGCCGGTTTAATGAACCTTCGAAAAACCACCTTGCCGGGTGGTTTTTTCGTTTCCGAGACTACATTTTTGCTTACCTTCCTGTCAATCAAGAAGATAACAAACAAAAAAAGCTGCCTAGGGCAGCTTTTTTTATGAGTCCGAGTGGCGTACGTGATGTCTGTTATCAGATTCATCATCCCTCTCTGTGAGGGAGCCCACTCAAGTGGCTGCGAAATGCAGGGCGATCCACTATCAGCGCATGTTGCCTCGCCATTATATCGCCATGACGGACAAATCGTCTTCTGTAAGACTCATAGCAAGTATGGTGACAAAACCATATCAAATAAAGGCGACAAAATGTCTATACATATGAATATACATATATAATTATAACCAAGAACACTCTAACATCATTAAATAATGATGTTAGAGTGTTCTTGGTGTCGCTACAAATTAAAAAACGAGGTTCGTAATGAAAGCGAAGACAGAGCCACTTGAAAAAAAGTGGGGAGAACGAAGCATGCTTATGGGCTGGACAGCGATCCCTACATCACTGCTTTTTCTACAGGCGGAACTATCAATTAGTCCTTTGGGTTTCAATTTGCTGATGAACCTTGTTTCTCACTGGTGGGAAACTACAGAGCACCCTTACCCTTCGCAAGAATCGATGGCAAAAAGAATGGGCGTTTCGAAACGTTCTATCCAGAGAGAAATCACAACTTTGGTAGAGCTTGGCTTACTCGATAAACAGCCGAATAAGGCCGGAAGCAAGAAATTTAAAGGTCGAAACACCTATGACTTAAGCAAGCTTGTTCAAGTCCTTAATGAAAAAACACCCGATAAAATAAGCAGTTTCAAACGTTATAAAAAAAATGGAGAATCACTAGATTCAGAGCTGGAGTAACCTTAGAAAATGCCGACATTCACGCAATCTGGAACTGGGAAATTTGATTATTGGCTTATAGATGGAATTAAGTCTTTTTCAAAAATACCGGCTAACACACTGCCATCAATCACCGTAGACATGCCGATCCGCTTACAAGTCGGAAATGGTTACTTTGGCTCAACACACATAACCGGCAGGCATGGTAAGTGGCTTCAACGCTATCAACCAGATGGTTGTGTAGCAACATTCATCCATAAGAAGCTCAGCACCAGTGGGAAGATCTTACTGTTGGAAGAGCAAGGTAAAATAGGTTTAGCTCTCAGACTAAACCCAGACTCAGCTCTGATACTGAAAAACATTGGCGATTTTTTCTCTGTAACAACAATCTATTACAAACGAAGTGGGCTTCAGGGAGAGGAAATAGGAAGGTATACCGGTTCATCGTGGGCGACATCTCCCTTTATCGATAGAAAGCGATAACCCCACCAAGATTTACCATAACATCTCTTGGGCGCACCGCCTGAGAGCCTCTCAGCGCGTTTCTGCGGCCCCCTGCCGATTTTCGGCACCTTTCCCCGCCCATACCCCTGAAAAACGCCCCTGATGATTTCTGACCGGCTGCATGGCTATGCACAGAAGTGAATGGCTGGCAGTTTCACGCGTATGTTGTCACTAAGGCCGCTTTTTCGCAGGAAACGGTCATTTCCTATAACGGTGAACGGGCGCGCAGTTTACTGTGCGATCGTGAGGCGTTGAGCAACGAGCTTTGCGAGGCGGTAGGGGTTCAGAGAGCCAGCTGCAGGCTCAGGAGAAAACATTCTGTTTTCGGGGCAAACGCCGCAAATGACGTCATTTTGCGGCGTTTGCCCTATCCTGCATCGCAGCATACGGTGCCATCCGCCACCCTCTTGCGAATCCTGCCCTAGATCTCAACAGCAGAGAAATTTCGTACGTACGAAATTCAGCGTATCGGGCGGCGCCTGATGAAACATTCTGGAGTGTCGGCGGTACTCCAAAAACACATCTTGTCCCGCTGATTTTGTCACTGGCGCAAAGCGGCGGTAATGACAAGACATTTCCTGTCCGCATCAATACCAATACGTGCAGAAAACGTAAGTGGTGAAAGATGATAGTACGGAGCGACAGGAGCCTAAGCAGCCACCGGAGAAATTACGCTTCCTCGGTCATTCGCTCACTGCGTTCGGTCATGACTCTGCGGCGAGCGTTACGGGGTCAATCAAAGGGCGTGGAGGTATGAAGTGTGAGAAGAGACTTAAGGGCTGCCGGTTTTCCATAGGCTCCGCCCCCCTGACAAGCATCACGAAATCTGACGCTCAAATCAGCGGTGGCGAAACCCGACAGGACTATAAAGATCCCAGGCGTTTCCCCCTGGTAGCTCCCTCGTGCGCTCTCCTGTTCCTGCCTTTCGGTTTACCGGTGTCATTCCGCTGTTATGGCCGCGTTTATCTCATTCCACGCCTGACACTCAGTTCCGGGTAGGCAGTTCGCTCCAA
>NZ_JBJNMB010000020.1:0-4087 GCF_052168755.1 Serratia sp. CY43202 | reverse complement strand
AATCTGACGCTCAAATCAGTGGTGGCGAAACCCGACAGGACTATAAAGATACCAGGCGTTTCCCCCTGGTGGCTCCCTCGTGCGCTCTCCTGTTCCTGCCTTTCGGTTTACCGGTGTCATTCCGCTGTTATGGCCGCGTTTATCTCATTCCACGCCTGACACTCAGTTCCGGGTAGGCAGTTCGCTCCAAGCTGGACTGTATGCACGAACCCCCCGTTCAGTCCGACTACCACGCCCGTTCCGGTAACTATCAACTTGAGTCCAACCCGGAAAGACACGACAAATCGCCAGTGGCGGTAGCCATTAGTAACTGGAGGTATACGAGAGACAAATTAAGAGGTCTTGAAGTATGGGCCTGAGAGAGGCTACACTGAAAGAACAGTTTTGGTTTCTGCGGTCTCGTATACCCAGTTACCTGGTTAAGCAGTTCCCCAACTGACTTAACCTTCGATCAAACCACCTCCCCAGGTGGTTTTTTCGTTTTCAGAGCAAGAGATTACGACTGTAACGACAGGATCACAAGAAGATCATTTACTCAGAGAGACTAACTACCACTATGTTTGCCTATCAACATACTTAGGAAACATTACTTGAGTTAACGACTCCACCTTACTTTTAGTATCTCGCAATGAATCTTCCGACCGCCGTTGTGTTGAAGTTCTATTGCGCCACCGGGGTATAAATCACTTTCGTTTAACTCAATTAAAAGCTCGTTCTTGTGAGCATCCTCTAAATAAAGGTAATAACACCCACCATAAAGGTTCTGCGTATCTGGCACGGCAACAAAAGATTTCTTTCCGAACAGTAAAACAGCCTCTTTTTCTCCATGCTCTGTCAGCAATAATCGAAATTCTTGTCCATTCAATCCTCTTTTCGCATGAAAAAACGACCTATACTTAGATGGTTAGTGACCATATCCACTTTACCTTTAAGCAGGGAACCTATTATGAATAAAAAAACGCTGTTGGCGGCCATGATGGTCGCGTTGGTGACCTTTGCCGCTGCTGGATGTTCTTCAAACCAAGAAATAAAAACCACAGATGATCGCACTATCGTTACAGACGGCAAACCCAAAGTTGACAGTGATACGGGATTAGTATCCTACAAAGATGCCCATACAGGCCGAACCGAACAGATCAACCGTGACAAAATTACCAACATGAGTGAACTAGACAACTGATACGGATAAAAGGAGCTGGCTTTGAAAAAGATTTTTGTTTCAGTGTTCGCAGCGGCAGTTGCGCTTTCAGCCCTAACCGGCTGCACGCGCACAAGCTATGCCATCCACACCAACGACGGGCGTACAATTGTCAGCGACGGCAAGCCTACAGAATCAGACTCAGGCCTGCTGGGCTATAAAGACGCAAATGGTGTCAAACAGCAGATCAATAAAGCCGACGTTAAAGAAGTCTCTGAAATTCCGCATTGAGGCATCGCTCTCTCCGAAAAGGGCCGCTAATGCGGCCCTTTTCTTTATCTGCCCCAACAACAGGCAAAAAAAGCCCCCGCTGGGGGCCAAATACCTGCAGTGGCTGGATAGTACTGCATTCCTGATGAAGGAGACGAATAAGTATGGGCCGGATTTTTGCGTCTGCAGGCTCGGTCGCCACAATTTTTCCGTACCCGCCAGGCATCATGCTTTTACCATAACATCCCTTATCAGCACCGCCTGAGAGGCTCTCAGGGCGTTTCTGACGGGAAACCGGTAAAACAGGCAACAAACCACCCGAAAACCCGCCAGAAACGCGCAGGCTCTGTTTTTACGGCATGCATGAGTATGCGCGCAAGTGCATAGCGCGGAAATTCACGCCATTCAGCCGGGGTAAGTCCTGTTTCCGATGTTCTTCTTACCCGAAAACGGTGAACGGGGACGCAATTTATTGCGTGGCCGTGAGGCGTTGCCGGCGCAGCCGGAAAACCCGTTTTCAGCACGTTCAGGAATCCGGTTCAGCGACAGCCGGCAATGACGTGATGGCAAGTCACCGGACGACTTAGCACACGATTCACCGGCGATTCGACTCGTGACTTGACTCTAGAGTCACCAAGGTCAGAAAAACACCAAATGAACGACTCAACTCTAGAGTCAAGTCGTCATAAGTTACTGATAGTATGGAGTGAGTCGTCGATGACTCTATGACGAGTCGTCGGCAAGTCGTACGCGAATCGCCGACGACTTGGATTTACCTTACAGAAGGTAATACAGCGTAATTTAATAAAACCTAACCAACTGATAATAAGGAGTTATCTGCAAAATTTTAATTTTGCGTGGTGTGTGGGTATTTTTCGTGGTGAGGAGTGTTCCCGGATCTGGCGATATCTGGGAAGGTTCAGGAACTCCCCGGAATGGCCGGAGAGGAAAACTCAACCATGGCAGGATCAGGATTTCTTCCAGAATTTCCACCATGGCGCCGGGGATTCAGTTAATTTTGCCTGGTGATTTTCAAGAAGGAGCATGGCCTGTTTCAGGCTGTCAATGTGCGACTCCTTGGACAAAAGTAAGGTGTTCAGGTGTTCAATCTCCTGTTTCAGATGACGAATCACCTGTTCATTCTGGTCAGCAGAGGCTGTATCACGCTGTTCAGAGACCTGTCCAGAAAGGTGTTCACCCTTAGGTTGCTCAAAGGGACCGAAGACACGCAAAAGCTCTGAAGTATCTACCATTTTTGCATTACGTTCACCGCTACAGGTGGACAAGTCACCTGCTTTAATTAACCTGTGCAGCGTTGTTCTACTCTTACCCGTCAGTCTGGCAGCCTCACTAATAGATACTCTGGCCATCAGTTACCATCCTGTGATGCATTCAGTCTCGAGGAGAGTGTACGGAAAAGATGCTCCGCATCATCGTGGAGTTTCTCACAAAGGTCCGCCTCAACATCGAGATCAAGCTCGTTAAGCTTCTCCAGCAGGAGCAGAGACTGATTCTGGATGAATTTAGCCATGTTCAGCGCTGTTTTCTGTTGTTTCGTCATAAGGGCCCTCAGAGCATCAGTGCTCAGTGTAAACCGGTAAGGGGGTCGGATGTACGAATGGTTCAGAGAACGGATCTGAGGTAATCCTGTAGTTATTTTGTAGTTTATCTGTAGTCATCGCACTAAAAATCAGGATTAAATCATCAACTTTTGTAGTCTTCCTGTAGTTTACCTGTAGTCCGGAAAAATCATCCGTTCATGCAAGCATGAACGAAGCAGTTAAAGACGCTTTTTCGTCGCCGATGCTCCTTAACCTGCGCAGATCACGCGGCCAGAATGATAATTTTTTGCCCCTTAAATGGTCATACACCTAACGCAGCCGCGATTTTCATCGCAACTGCATGAATTAAAAGGTAAAAACTTAAATCTCCGTTTATTTATGTAATACGCAACGTATTACAATCACCTGTAATTACATGAAAATAAAGAAATAAAATGTAATACCGGCGTATTACCACGTACGCGGGCAAGCGAAAAAGCTATAACGCTTCCCGGCCGACAGGCGGCCCGGAATCCACAGGGGCATGCAGGTTCTCTTCAGTAACCTGCGCCATTAAATCAAAAAGGTCATATTCGCCGGGAAGCTGCGTATCAGTAGCATACCGTTGTTCATCATGTTCAGATGGCATGGGGTGATATCCAGTAGCTGAGAGGTTGTTAGCGGGTTTCGGGGCGCAGCCCTGAACCAGTCACGTAGCGCTAGCGGAGTGTAAACTCCGCTTATTATGTTGGCACGGGCACGGAAATCAGTGAAGTGCTTCATGTGGCAGAAGAAAAAAGTCGGCACCGGCGCGTAAGCAGAATATGCGATACAGGAGATATTCCGCTTCCTCGCTCACTGACTCGCTCCGCTCGGTCGTTCGGCTGCGGCGAGCAGTACCAGCTTACTGGCGGGACGGAAATTTCCTGGAAGATGCCAGAAAGAGACGGACAGAGAAACGACAAGGCTGCGGCCAAGCCGTTTTTCCATAGGCTCCGCCCCCCTGACAAGCATCACAGAATCTGACGCTCAAATCAGTGGTGGCGAAACCCGACAGGACTATAAAGATACCAGGCGTTTCCCCCTGGTGGCTCCCTCGTGCGCTCTCCTGTTCCTGCCTTTCGGTTTACCGGTGTCA
>NZ_JBJNMB010000019.1:0-5399 GCF_052168755.1 Serratia sp. CY43202 | reverse complement strand
TACCGGTGTCATTCCGCTGTTATGGCCGCGTTTATCTCATTCCACGCCTGACACTCAGTTCCGGGTAGGCAGTTCGCTCCAAGCTGGACTGTATGCACGAACCCCCCGTTCAGTCCGACCGCTGCGCCTTGTCCGGTAACTATCGACTTGAGTCCAACCCGGAAAGACATGCAAAAGCGCCACTGGCAGCAGCCGCTGGTAAACAGAATGTGCGAGAGAAGTATCGAGAGTTCTTGAAGTGGTGGCCTGAGTGAGGCTACACTGGAAGGACAGATTGGGTGACATGTCTCGCACAAGACTGTTACCACGGTTCAGAAGTTCCCCAACTTACTGAACCTTCGAAAAACCACCTCCCCAGGTGGTTTTTTCGTTTACAGAGCAAGAGATTACGCTCAGATATAGATGATCTCAAGAGGATCTTTTGAGATCCTACTGAAAACTGACGAAGCAATTAAGCATCAATATTGTTAGTGGCAGTCTTTGATAACCCTCAGAGCCTCTTCACCACCACCTAAGATTTAAGCATTAACACATGAAAATCAATAAGTTAAAATTTAATACATTATATATGCAACTTATATATGTTTTTAAAGGCAATCATAAAGCACAAAAGTAGAGCTATGAAGGTTGTACAGCATCAATTTTGACGGTAGCATAGTAGACTATGAGTCACACTAAGGGTAAAAGATGAAAATTGAATTCGAAGCCAGATATTTCACAGATGAACAAAATAAAATTATCCATGGTGATGCTTTAACTGAATTAAAGAAGTTACCATCAGAAAGCGTAGATTTGGTTTTTGCAGATCCGCCATATAATATCGGTAAAGATTTCGATGGTCTTATTGAGTCTTGGGATGATAATGAATTTCTTCATTGGCTATTCGAGTGCATTGATGAATGTCATCGAGTTTTAAAAAAAAATGGCACTATGTATATAATGAATAGTACTGAGAACATGCCATATATTGACATAAAATGCAGGAATACCTTTCATATAAAGAGTAGAATAGTTTGGTCTTATGATAGCTCTGGGGTTCAAGCTAAAAACTACTTTGGTTCTATGTATGAACCAATATTAATGATGGTTAAAGACCCCAAAAAATATACTTTTAACAGTAAAGATATCTTGGTTGAAGCAAAAACAGGTTCCAAAAGAGCTTTAATTGATTACAGGAAGAATCCACCTCAACCTTATAATACTCAAAAAGTACCTGGAAATGTTTGGGAATTTCCCCGAGTAAGATTCCTTATGGAGGAATATGAAAACCACCCAACGCAAAAACCAATTTCTCTTCTAAAGAGAATTGTTTTAGCTTCATCAAATCCAGGGGATGTAGTTTTAGATCCTTTTTCTGGTAGCTTTACAACGGGAGATGTATCTAAGTCTCTAGATAGAAGATTTATAGGTATAGAAATAAACGAAGAGTATGTAAAAATGGGCATAAGAAGGTTAAACATACCTTCAAGTTACACCCCAAAAGAATTAGAAAAATTAAAAAAAAGGAAGACAAAAAACAAATCGAAGAATGTCAGGGGGGATGATAATGACATTTCTGATTTGTTAATTGATGATCTGCCCTCTAGTCAAGAAGGCCATACTCTAATTTAAAGTTTTCAATAATGACTCTCTTGAGTTCTTCAAGATCCTCAAGAGAGTCAGATATCACTCCTACAATATTTCTAAGGGTCGGTAAAGTAAAAACCTCTTCAAACAAGCCAAAATATCTATTCGCTAATTCTTCGCCCATAGTTTTTTCTGCATTAACCTTTATTAACCTCATAACTCCTTCTGGATCAAGATCCGTTTTAACAACAAAACTCATAGGGAATTTATTCGTCTTATCGAAATCTAAAAAGTATTTTTTGAAGTCTAAAACCTCAGTCACTTGAAAAAACCTTCCTACTGGCTTTAAAACAAAATCTATCCCACCATCATTAGCATTAGTCCTTCCTGTTTTAAACAGCTGGAAGAACTCCTCTCTTCCATTTATTACAATATTTTTTTTAGAGAAGTATAATTTTAGCACTGAAAAGGATACGACCTCAAACAACCTAGCATCTGCATTTGGGCTAAAGGAATTTTCAATAAATTTCAATATCCCTTCTTTTCCATTCGAGTTTTCAATATTAAAAAGGAATTCATTTTGTTTTTCAGTTATTTCGTCAATATATAAATCAATTGCTTTAGTGATAAACAATGAAGATGAACCGGGATCCATGCCAAACTCTGAAAGAAAATCAATAGAAATTATTCTTTTTTTTACTGTTCCTTCTGTCGCACTTTGCACAGGTAACATATTATCCTGCACTAAAAAACTTCTTCTTACCTCATCATTCAATCTATTATCCAAAGGATGATTTTGCAGTTTAGAACCAAAAGGAAGCGCTCTCATTCTCTGCATTAAAACAGAGAAGGAGGTCCCGCCCTTCGCCCCATCATTATATGCTTCACAAAGAACATATAGCGCATATAAATTGCCAAGTGAACGCCTAGCTTTGCTATCTCTGCCTGATGCTCTAGTCTTTTTTTCGATATATTTGTAAACTACAGACCTTTGACTTACATTATATTTAGATGCTAACTCATCTATTTTCTTAACGAAATCCACCATTAAAAGAGCTCCTTTATTTCCACATTCAAAGCCAATGCTATTTTATTTATGTTAACCAGACTTACATTCCGCTTCCCTCGCTCTATCCCACTTACGTAAGTCCTGTCCATTCCGGATAAAAACGCAAGATTCTCTTGGCTAATATTTTTCTCCATTCTGATTCGTCTTAAGTTTTCACCAAAAACTTTTTTGATATCTTCTGGATTCATACATTAAATCCGTAAAAAAAATTTATAATTGCATTTGGTGACTCAAAACCCAACGGACTTTAAGTCACATTCCGTGTTTATTATTGTCAAATGGTTAGTTTTCTCTATCGGCACTATTCGGATTAAGAACGGCCCCCCCCCCCTCAGGAGCAACTAACCAAAGCTGGTGTCGTAAATGCCGTTCGACTCTATCTAAAAAATGAAAAAGCCACCTTTCAGGCGGCTTTTTCACATCACCAGAACCATTTGCATTTACCATAACATCCGTTATCAGCACCGCCTGAGATGCCCTCAGGGCGTTTCTGACGGGAAACCGGTAAACAAGGCAACAAACCACCCGAAAACCCGCCAGAAACGCGCAGGCTCTGTTTTTACGGCATGCATGAGTATGCGCACAAGTGCATAGCGCGGAAATTGACACCATTCAGCCAGGGGAAGTCCTGTTTCCGGCGTTCTTCCCATCCGAAAACGGTGAACGGGGACGCAATTTATTGCGTGGCCGTGAAGCGTTGCCGGCGCAGCCGGAAAACCGGTTTTCAGCACGTTCAGGAATCGGGTTCGTCGACGGCCGGCAATCACGTTATGGCAAGTCGCCGGACGACTCACCGGCGATTCGACTCGTGACTTGACTCTAGAGTCACCGCGGTCAAAAAAACGCCAAAGCGACGATTCGACTCTAGAGTCAAGTCGTCATAAGTTACTGATAGTGTGGAGTGAGTCGTCGATGACTCTATGACGAGTCGTCGGCAAGTCGTACACGAATCACCGACGACTTGGATTGACCTTACAGAAGGTAATACTGCGTAATTTAATAAAACCTAACCAACTGATAATAAGGAGTTATCTGCAAAATTTTAATTTTGCGTGGTGTGTGGGTATTTTTCGTGGTGAGGAGTGTTCCCGGATCTGGCGATTTTTGGGAAGGTTCAGGAACGCCCCGGGATGGCCGGAGAGGAAAACTCAAGCATGGCGGGATCAGGATTTTTTCCAGAATTTCCACCACGGGGAATGGGGTGGTGAAGAAGGTTCGTGCTTGTGCTCCAGAAGCTGCATAGCCTGACGAAGGGAATCAATATGCTCATCTCGAGCCTTAACAGCCCCTTTAAGACCATCGTTTTCAGCTTCAAGTAAAGCGATTCTATGTTGTAAATCATGTAAACCAACGCTGTTAATACCTGTAGATTCTGCGTCACTTTTTACATCATCGATGACACCATCAAGAGAACCAAACACTCTAATAAGCTCTGATGTATCAATAACTTTAATACCCTTCCCGTGCTTTACAACAGAGGTGTAACTTAACTTACCACTGTTAATCATCTTGTAAATAGTAGGGCGACTAACCTTAACAAGCCGTGCTGCTTCACTAATAGACACTCTGGCCATCAGTTACCATCCTGTAATTCATCCAGTCTCGAGGACAGTGTACGGAAAAGATGCTCCGCATCATCGTGGAGTTTCTCACAAAGGTCGGCCTCAGCATCGAGATCAAGCTCGTTAAGCTTCTCCAGCAGGAGCAGAGACTGATTCTGGATGAATTTAGCCATGTTCAGCGCTGTTTTCTGTTGTTTCGTCATAAGGGACCTCAGAGCATCAGTGCTCAGTGTAAAACCGGTAAGGGGGTCGGATGTACGAATGGTTCAGAGAACGGATCTGAGGTAATCCTGTAGTTATTTTGTAGTTTATCTGTAGTCATCGCACTAAAAATCAGGATTAAGTCATCAACTTTTGTAGTCTTCCTGTAGTTTACCTGTAGTCCGGAAAAATAATCCGTTCATGCTTGCATGAACGAAGCAGTTAAGGACGCTTTTTCGTCGCCGATGCTCCTTAACCTGCGCAGATCACGCGGCCAGAATGATAATTTTTTGCCCCTTAAATGGTCATACACCTAACGCAGCCGCGATTTTCATCGCAACTTCATGAAAAATAAATAAAAAAGAAAAAATAAAGGGATTCTGGGTATTACCGGGGTAATAATATTAAGCGCCAGGACAATGAAAATTAAGGCGATGCCGGTATTACTCCGGTAATACCCAGAACGGAGCCATTACGCACCGTCCTGCTGCTCATTCAGGCGCGCTGACAGGCTTCGGTAAAGGCGTTCCGCATCCTCATGGAGTTTCTCGCAGAAATCAGCCTCATGATCCAGATCCAGCTCATTAAGCCTGTCCAGAAGAAGCAGGGACTGATCCTGGATGAATTTAGCCATGTTAACGGCTGTCTTTTGTTGTTTGTTCATGAAGGCCCCGGCGCGAAAGTACTTACTGTACGTTCTGATGGTTTTCCGCTTCCTCGCTCATTCGCTCACTCCGTTCGGTCATGAGTCTGCGGCGAGCGGAGGGAAGATAAGCAGATAACATAACGGTAAGCATAACGAAAACTAAGGACAAGGGCGAAAAGGCCACGCCCCACCGGGGCGTTTTTCCATAGGCTCCGCCCCCCTGACAAGCATCACGAAATCTGACGCTCAAATCAGTGGTGGCGAAACCCGACAGGACTATAAAGATACCAGGCGTTTCCCCCTGGTGGCTCCCTCGTGCGCTCTCCTGTTCCTGCCTTTCGGTTTACCGGTGTCA
>NZ_JBJNMB010000018.1:0-5412 GCF_052168755.1 Serratia sp. CY43202 | reverse complement strand
AAACGCCGTAGCGCCGATGGTAGTGTGGGGTCTCCCCATGCGAGAGTAGGACACTGCCAGGCATCAAATAAAGCCGAAAGCCCTGAACTGACGTTCAGGGCTTTTTGCTATGCGTAAAATAAATATACTGGCTGTATCTATTAATTTGAAAAATACCTTTTTGGCATATGTAGCTTATTCTTATAAGGAATCATAATGTTTTTTTGCCGGAGAAATAGCCAGATTAATATATAATTGATAGCTTCAGATTATTATTTAAATAATAAAAATGCCTATTTATTAATGTGTTGATAAGAAATATCTGGCTATATCAAAGATAAATCTTAATTCTTTAGTGTATTATTCGATAAATTTCACGTTAATTAAAACAAATATTAGCCAGACGCCTCGAATCGAGTAGACTAGGCGAAAGATTATTTCCGTATAGGTACTGAACGTTATGTCTACTGAAAGCGCGTCTTTAAAAAACCACAATACGTTTGCGCTCCCGGTCAACGCAGCGCACCTGATCATGGCCGATAGAATTGAGCTGATGCTCAAGGTGTGGCAACAAACGCGCAAGCGTCAGGAGCCGCTGCTGATTCTCGGTGAAGGTAGCAACGTGCTGTTCCTGGAGGATTTCTCGGGCACGGTAATGGTCAATCAGTTGAAGGGTATCGATGTTCGAGAAGATAACGATGCCTGGTATCTCCACGTCAGCTCCGGTGAAAATTGGCATGACCTGGTGCAATATACGCTGCAGGCTGGGATCTGCGGCCTGGAAAACCTGGCGTTGATCCCTGGATTGGCCGGTTCCGCCCCTATTCAGAACATCGGCGCCTACGGCGTCGAATTGAAAGACGTCTGCGAGTATGTCGATTTGCTGGACTTCTCTACCGGCGCTATCGATCGCATCCCGGCTGCCGAGTGTGGTTTTGGCTACCGGGAAAGCATTTTCAAGCACCGTTTCCAAACTGGGCATGTCATTGTCGGGCTGGGTCTGCGTCTCAACAAACAGTGGCAACCCAAATTGAGTTACGGCGATCTGGCCAAGCTGGAGCCCACCACGGTGACGCCGCTTCAGGTATTTGAATCCGTATGTGCTATGCGTCGCAGCAAGCTGCCCGATCCGCGCGAAACCGGCAATGCCGGCAGCTTCTTCAAGAATCCTTTGGTGAACGCAGAGAAAGCCGCAGAACTCGTCGCCAAATATCCTGGCATGCCGCATTATCCGCAGCAGGATGGTCAGGTGAAGCTGGCCGCCGGCTGGCTTATCGACCAATGCGAGCTGAAAGGATATCGCATCGGTGGTGCTGCGGTACACCGCCAGCAGGCGCTGGTGCTGGTGAACATCGACAATGCCCACAGCCAGGATGTGGTGGCGCTGGCGCGCCACGTACGCAAGACGGTGGCCGATAAATTCGGTGTGTGGTTGGAGCCTGAGGTGCGCTTTATTGGCGCGACCGGTGAGCTGAATGCCGTGGCGGTGCTGTCATGAAAGATACCAAGGTTCCGTTAAAACTGATCGCGTTGTTGGCCGACGGCGAATTCCATTCCGGGGAACACCTCGGTGAGTCACTCGGCATGAGCCGTGCTGCGATCAATAAGCATATTCAAACCATTCGCGAGTGGGGGCTGGATGTCTTTACCGTGCCTGGCAAAGGGTACAGCTTGCCTGCCCCCATGCCGCTATTGGAGGCGGAACGCATTCTAAAAGGGTTGGACGACAAACGCGTTACCGTGTTGCCGGTAGTCGACTCTACCAATCAATATTTGCTGGATCGTATCGAAACACTACAATCTGGCGACGCCTGCATCGCTGAGTATCAACTGGCTGGCCGCGGTCGTCGTGGGCGCCAGTGGATTTCGCCGTTTGGCGCCAATTTATACCTGTCGATGTTTTGGCGATTGGAACAGGGGCCAGCTGCGGCGATGGGGCTGAGCCTGGTGATCGGCATGGTGATGGCGGAGGTCTTACAGCGCCTTGGTGCTAAAGACGTGCGAGTAAAATGGCCCAACGACCTCTACCTGAATGATCGCAAATTGGCAGGGATCCTGGTCGAGTTGACAGGAAAAACTGGCGATGCGGCTCAGTTGGTCATCGGTGCTGGCATTAATTTGGCGATGCGGGATACCAATGCCGGGGGGATCAACCAAGGTTGGATCAACCTGCAAGAAGCCGGCATTAACATCGATCGTAATGAGCTGACTGCTACTTTGCTCAATGAATTGCGGCAGTCGTTAAAACAATTCGAGATAGATGGGCTGGGGCCATTCATTGGTCGTTGGCGCACGTTGGATAATTTTATCGACAGACCGGTCAAACTGCTGATTGGTGAGCGGCAGATTGTAGGGATCGCACGAGGCATCGATTCGCAGGGGGCACTGCTGCTGGAACAAGATGGGGAGATCAAACCCTTTATCGGCGGAGAGATATCGCTGCGCAGTGCAGAATAGCGAGCGCAACCAAGGGGACGTTACCGTCCCCTTGAGCGATCGGTAGTCTTACTTTCTTAAGCGCACGCTTTCAACGGCATGGTTGGCGCTTTTGGTCATGATCAGGCTGGCGCGTTCGCGGGTAGGTAGTATATTCTGCTGCAAATTCAAGCCGTTAATTTCATTCCACAATTGTGTAGCGATATTAATCGCTTCCGGTTCCGGCAATTTTGAATAGTTATGGAAATAAGAATCGGGATTGGAAAATGCGCCCTGACGGAATTTCAGGAAACGATTGATATACCAGCTTTGCAATAGCGTCTCCGGGGCATCGACATATATGGAGAAGTCGACAAAATCGGAAACGAATACGCGATGAGGATCGTGCGGGTAATCCATACCGCTTTGCAATACGTTAAGCCCTTCCAGGATCAGAATATCCGGTTGCTCGATGACTTTATTACCCTCAGGTACAACGTCATAGATTAAATGAGAATAAACCGGAGCGGTAACGCGTTTGGCGCCGGATTTCACTTCTGACACGAATTTCACCAGGCTATGCATATCGTAAGACTGCGGGAAGCCTTTTTTCTTCATCAGGCCGCGTTCGTTCAGCACCTTATTAGGATGCAAGAAGCCGTCGGTCGTGATCAACTCAACGCTGCGGTGTTCCGGCCAGCGGCTCAGCAACGCCTGCAACAGACGTGCGGTCGTGCTCTTACCTACGGCTACGCTGCCGGCGATGCCGATGACATAGGGAATTTTTTGCCCGTCGGTGCCGAGGAATTGCTCGAGCACCGCCTGTCGGCGCAGGTTGGAACTGATATAGAAGTTCAATAGTCGTGACAGCGGCAGATAAATCTGCGCAACTTCTTCCAACGAGAGATCTTCGTTAATCCCTTTCAGCTTAACGATCTCTTCTTCCGATAACGTCAGCGGCACCGAATCTCGCAACGCAGCCCATTGGGTACGATCGAACTGTAGGTAAGGCGTTGCTAAAGATTGATCTCTTTTTATCATAAGCCAAATTCTGCCTGTTAACGCAGGTTGGGAAAGGCGCCGGACGCCAACTCCAGAGAATAAACAAGCTGCATATTATAGACAGCTTCGTTTTTGGCGTAGACTTTTTTCGCAAAAGTTGTCGATAGGCAGCAGTTTATGTCAATTGTGCGAAGCGGCGCGCAGTTGATAAGGCGGGGTTGCAAGGCGGTATCATCGGGGCCGGATACCGCCTGAAGGCTAGCAGGCAATGGCGCGCGAAGGTTGGTTTACGGTGAATAGACGTTTGTAATAAATGACGGTCGGATGATAATGCCCATCGGGGCCCGCTGCATAATCCGGTAGCTCGCCCAAACAGCGATAACCCAGGCTACGATAAAGCGCTTCAGCCGCTGAGCCAGCCTGCGTATCCAGGTACAATAGCCCGCGCTGCTGTTGCAGTGCCGCCTGCTCCAACGTCTTCATCAGCGCCAGACCTACGCCGTTGCGGCGAGCGCGGCTATGCACCAATAGCTTCACCACCTCCGCACGATTACGGCCATTCGGTTTCTGGCAGAGCTCGAGTTGCACGGTGCCAACGACGCCGCGTTCGTCGCGGGCAATCCACAATAGCAGCTCGCTTTTGGCCAAGGCGGGACGCAGGCTGTGGAAGTAACTCTCGGCGTCTTCATGCGGGATTAAGGTGTCGTAGCCCACTGAAGCACCGTGGGTGACCGCATCGGTCAACAGGCGAGCCAATTCATCGCGATAAATCGGGAGCGTAGCGGCGTTGATAGGCACTATTTTCATCGGTCATTCCTCCAGAGATGGGGGTAATGAAGATAAGCAATAACTGCGCCAGAACGACGAAAGGCATAGCCACGGCGAAAGAGCGAGCAATAAGTGTAGTTCACGCCACGAACCTGGGCAGCGATCCTCTTTTTGGTGCATCGATCCCGCTCACGGTTTACCGACGCAGGTTACGTGTTTTGAGAAGCCGACACGGAGAAAGGGGCTCTCAATGCTTGCAAAAAGTGGATAAAATTGTAGAGAATGATTGCAGCAAGTGATGAATGTTTGCACGCCGCAGGCTGCGAATTGCATGACAGCATGCAAAATTGACTGATTTGTGAGCGAAAGTGCGCGTAAAGCAATTTTTTTGTTGCATAGGCCGTCCGCTCTACCTAGAATGCGCTGCACTTGATGCCGGCTTAGCTCAGTAGGTAGAGCAACTGACTTGTAATCAGTAGGTCACCAGTTCGATTCCGGTAGCCGGCACCATTCAAGTCACAAGTAGTTAAAATCTGGTGGGGTTCCCGAGCGGCCAAAGGGAGCAGACTGTAAATCTGCCGTCACAGACTTCGAAGGTTCGAATCCTTCCCCCACCACCAAATCTTGCCTTCGGCGATTAACTGAGATGCGATAAATACCGCAGCGGTTGATGGCGGGAGGAGAGGGCGAAAGCCTTCGGCAAGGTTCGAGCTGTGCAGCGCAAGGCGCAGCCGGCCCGAAGGATGCGAAGCGAGTGATGAATAGTCCTGCTCCATCCCAAAATTCTACAGAAAAATCAGGTAGCCGAGTTCCAGGATGCGGGCATCGTATAATGGCTATTACCTCAGCCTTCCAAGCTGATGATGTGGGTTCGATTCCCACTGCCCGCTCCAAGATGTGCTGATATAGCTCAGTTGGTAGAGCGCACCCTTGGTAAGGGTGAGGTCGGCAGTTCGAATCTGCCTATCAGCACCACTTCTTAATTTCTCGCCCCCTGATTTTCTTTCTGTTCTGGATTCAACGAGCAAATGCTTGGTTGATGTGGTGATACCACCGATTTATCCGTGTCTTAGAGGGACAATCGATGTCTAAAGAAAAGTTTGAACGTACAAAACCGCACGTTAACGTCGGTACTATCGGCCACGTTGACCACGGTAAAACTACCCTGACTGCAGCGATCACCACCGTTCTGGCTAAAACCTACGGCGGTTCTGCACGTGCTTTCGACCAGATCGATAACGCGCCAGA
>NZ_JBJNMB010000017.1:0-26210 GCF_052168755.1 Serratia sp. CY43202 | reverse complement strand
TTCCGCAAACTGCTGGACGAAGGCCGTGCTGGTGAGAACGTAGGTGTTCTGCTGCGTGGTATCAAACGTGAAGAAATCGAACGTGGTCAGGTACTGGCTAAACCAGGCTCCATCAAGCCGCACACCCAGTTCGAATCTGAAGTGTACATCCTGAGCAAAGATGAAGGTGGTCGTCACACGCCATTCTTCAAAGGCTACCGTCCACAGTTCTACTTCCGTACTACTGACGTGACCGGTACCATCGAACTGCCAGAAGGCGTAGAGATGGTAATGCCAGGCGACAACGTGAACATGGTTGTCACCCTGATTCACCCAATCGCGATGGACGACGGTCTGCGTTTCGCAATCCGTGAAGGCGGCCGTACTGTAGGCGCTGGTGTTGTTGCTAAAGTTATCGCTTAATCGCGAATAATTTTTCGACACAAAAAAGGGGCACTTCGGTGCCCTTTTTTTATGCAATTTGCTCAAATCTTAATTGAAATAAAAACCATTCCTATTTAGACTCAATGCATTGGTTAAGAAGTGAGTCTCTCTATGTATGTATGTCTGTGTAATGCGGTGACTGACAAAGCGATCCGTAATGCGGTGCGTCAGCACAATCCCCATACCATGAAGCAGCTGCGTGAACTTGTGCCGATTGGTACCGATTGTGGAAAGTGCATTCGTCAGGCAAGACAGATTATGGTGGAGGAACGCGGAACTATCATCCCAATGCATGAAGTTGCCTAACAAAGGGTAAGGTTATTTTTGACTCTTGGCTTACAGGTTCTACACTTTTAGAACTGGCCAGGAGGAGTTACCTATGAAAGGCGATAAAAAGATCATTGCTCACCTCAACAAGCTGCTCGGCAACGAGCTGGTTGCCATCAATCAATATTTCCTGCACGCCCGCATGTTCAAGAATTGGGGCTTAATGCGCCTCAACGACAAGGAATACCACGAGTCGATCGACGAAATGAAACATGCCGATCGCTACATAGAGCGTATCCTGTTCCTGGAAGGGCTTCCTAACCTGCAAGATCTCGGCAAGCTGAACATCGGCGAAGATATTGAAGAGATGCTGCGTTCCGATCTGGCTCTGGAGCTGGCTGGTGCCAAGAACCTGCGTGAAGGTATCGCCTATGCCGATTCTATTCACGATTATGTCAGCCGCGATTTGATGATCGATATCCTGGCCGATGAAGAAGAGCATATCGACTGGCTGGAAACCGAGCTGGACCTCATCGCTCGCCTCGGTATTCAAAACTATGCCCAGGCCCAGATTTTGGAGCGCAAAGAGTAAAGCCTTCAGCCTATTCGCCATTGCCTCTCCTGCCGGCGGCCGTTTTCACGGCGGGGCAGGGGAGAGCTCAACCCACCCTAAGCATAATTCATTCCCTGCTCACCGTGCTAACCCGCAAACTGACACTGAACGCGCAAAAATGACGATTTCCTGAGCATATTTCCAACTGCGGCTTGCTTCCTGGGCCATTTTGCGTATAATGCGCGGGCTTACCTAATCTTGGTAAGCCTGATTTTAGCGAATCAGTCGATTGGCAGGCCTTTTTTGCCTTTCGAACAATACTCCCGATATGGGGGTTATATGTTGACGATTACACTCCCCCATCAATCGAAATGGGTGTGAGGAGTAATTATTTACGTTTATAAATAATTGGAGCTCTGGTCTCATGCAGAACCAAAGAATCCGTATCCGCCTGAAAGCGTTTGATCATCGTCTGATCGATCAATCAACCGCGGAAATCGTCGAGACTGCAAAGCGCACTGGTGCGCAAGTCCGTGGTCCGATCCCGCTGCCAACTCGCAAAGAGCGCTTTACCGTTCTGATCTCTCCGCACGTCAACAAAGACGCGCGCGATCAGTACGAGATTCGCACTCACAAGCGTCTGGTTGACATCGTTGAGCCAACCGAGAAAACCGTTGATGCTCTGATGCGTCTGGATCTGGCTGCCGGTGTAGACGTGCAGATCAGCCTGGGTTAATCAGGTCATTGAGCGATTGAGAGGTTGAAACAATGATTGGTTTAGTCGGTAAAAAAGTGGGTATGACCCGTATCTTCACTGAAGATGGCGTTTCTATCCCAGTAACCGTAATTGAAATTGAAGCGAACCGCGTGACTCAGGTTAAAAGCCTGGACACCGACGGTTACCGTGCCGTTCAGGTTACCACTGGTAGCAAAAAAGCTAACCGTGTAACCAAGCCGGAAGCGGGCCATTTCGCTAAAGCTGGCGTTGAAGCTGGCCGTGGTCTGTGGGAATTCCGCCTTGAAGAAGGTCAAGAGTTCGCTGCAGGTCAGGAAATTAGCGTAGAAATCTTCGCTGACGTTAAAAAAGTCGATGTTACCGGTACTTCTAAAGGTAAAGGTTTTGCTGGCACTGTTAAGCGCTGGAACTTCCGTACCCAAGACGCTACCCACGGTAACTCCTTGTCTCACCGCGTTCCGGGTTCTATCGGTCAGAACCAGACTCCGGGCAAAGTGTTCAAAGGCAAGAAAATGGCTGGCCACCTGGGTGATGAGCGCGTAACCGTTCAGAGCCTGGACGTAGTACGTGTTGACGCTGAGCGCAACCTGCTGCTGGTTAAGGGTGCTGTACCGGGCGCAACCGGTGGCAACCTGATCGTTAAACCAGCTGTGAAGGCGTAAGGGGATAGCAATGGAATTAGTATTGAAAGACGCGCAAAGCGCGCTGACTGTTTCCGAAACTACCTTCGGTCGTGATTTCAACGAAGCGCTGGTACACCAGGTTGTTGTTGCTTATGCAGCAGGTGCCCGTCAAGGTACCCGTGCTCAGAAGACCCGTGCTGAAGTAACTGGTTCCGGCAAAAAGCCATGGCGTCAGAAAGGCACCGGCCGTGCGCGTTCAGGTTCTGTAAAGAGCCCGATCTGGCGTTCAGGCGGCGTGACCTTTGCTGCTAAGCCACAGGACCACAGTCAGAAAGTAAACAAAAAGATGTACCGCGGCGCGCTGAAAAGCATCCTGTCCGAGCTGGTACGTCAAGATCGTCTGATCGTTGTCGAGAAGTTCTCTGTAGAAGCGCCTAAAACTAAGCTGCTGGCACAGAAACTGAAAGATATGGCTCTGGAAGACGTGCTGATCGTGACCGGTGAACTGGATGAGAATCTGTTCCTGGCAGCTCGCAACCTGTACAAGGTTGACGTGCGCGATGTAGCAGGTATCGATCCGGTTAGCCTGATCGCCTTCGACAAAGTGGTTATGACTGCTGATGCTGTGAAGCAAGTTGAGGAGATGCTGGCATGATCCGTGAAGAACGTTTGCTGAAAGTGCTGCGTGCACCGCACGTATCTGAAAAAGCATCCGCTGCGATGGAAAAAAGCAACACCATCGTTCTCAAAGTTGCCAAAGACGCGACCAAAGCAGAAATCAAAGCTGCAGTGCAGAAACTGTTTGAAGTCGAAGTCGAAGACGTGAACACCCTGGTAGTTAAAGGGAAAGTGAAGCGTCACGGTCAGCGTGTTGGTCGTCGTAGCGACTGGAAAAAAGCTTACGTCACCCTGAAAGAAGGCCAGAATCTGGACTTCATCGGCGGCGCAGAGTAAGTCGGAGGAGTAAGAACAATGGCAATTGTTAAATGTAAACCTACATCTCCGGGTCGTCGCCACGTTGTTAAAGTGGTTAACCCTGAGCTGCACAAGGGTAAACCTTATGCCCCGCTGCTGGAAAAACTGAGCAAAAGCGGTGGTCGTAACAACAATGGCCGTATCACCACCCGTCATATCGGTGGTGGCCACAAGCAACATTATCGTCTGGTTGACTTCAAGCGCAACAAAGACGGTATCCCTGCTGTGGTTGAGCGTCTGGAGTACGATCCGAACCGTTCCGCGAACATCGCGCTGGTTCTGTACAAAGACGGCGAACGCCGTTACATCCTGGCGCCGAAAGGCCTGAAAGCTGGTGACCAGATTCAATCTGGCGTTGATGCTGCAATCAAAGCGGGCAACACCCTGCCGATGCGCAACATTCCAGTTGGTTCAACGGTTCACAACGTAGAAATGAAACCAGGTAAAGGCGGCCAGATGGCTCGCTCCGCTGGTGCCTACGTTCAGATCGTTGCTCGTGATGGTTCCTACGTAACTCTGCGTCTGCGCTCTGGCGAAATGCGTAAAGTTCCAGCTGATTGCCGCGCCACCCTGGGTGAAGTCGGTAACGCTGAACACATGCTTCGCGTTCTGGGTAAAGCAGGTGCTGCACGTTGGCGTGGTGTTCGTCCTACCGTTCGCGGTACGGCGATGAACCCGGTAGATCACCCGCACGGTGGTGGTGAAGGTCGTAACTTTGGTAAGCACCCGGTAACTCCGTGGGGCGTTCAGACCAAAGGTAAGAAGACCCGTAGCAACAAGCGTACTGATAAGTTCATCGTACGTCGCCGTAGCAAAAAATAATTAGAGGATAAGCCATGCCACGTTCTCTCAAGAAAGGTCCTTTTATTGACCTGCACTTGCTGAAGAAGGTAGAGAAAGCGGTGGAAAGCGGTGACAAGAAGCCTTTGCGCACTTGGTCCCGTCGTTCAACGATCTTTCCTAACATGATCGGTTTGACCATCGCTGTCCATAATGGTCGTCAGCACGTACCAGTGTTCGTTTCCGATGAAATGGTCGGTCACAAACTGGGTGAATTCGCGCCGACTCGTACTTATCGCGGCCATGCGGCTGATAAAAAAGCTAAAAAGCGCTAAGGTAGGAGGAAGAGATGGAAACTATCGCTAAACATCGCCACGCTCGTTCTTCTGCTCAGAAGGTTCGCCTTGTTGCTGACCTGATTCGCGGTAAGAAAGTGTCGCAAGCTCTGGAAACTCTGACCTACACCAACAAGAAAGCTGCTGGTCTGGTTAAGAAAGTGCTGGAGTCTGCCATTGCTAACGCAGAACACAACGATGGCGCTGACATCGATGATCTGAAAGTTACGAAAATCTTCGTAGACGAAGGCCCAAGCATGAAGCGCATTATGCCGCGTGCAAAAGGTCGTGCAGATCGCATCCTGAAGCGCACCAGCCACATTACTGTGGTTGTGTCCGATCGCTGAGACTCTGGAGACTAGCAATGGGTCAGAAAGTACATCCTAATGGTATTCGCCTGGGTATTGTCAAACCTTGGAACTCTACTTGGTATGCGAATACCAAAGAATTCGCTGACAACCTGGACAGCGACTTTAAAGTTCGTCAATTCCTGACTAAGGAACTGTCGAAAGCTTCCGTTTCTCGCATCGTTATCGAGCGTCCTGCGAAGAGCATCCGTGTGACCATTCACACTGCTCGCCCAGGCATCGTTATCGGCAAGAAAGGTGAAGACGTCGAAAAACTGCGCAAGGTCGTAGCGGACATCGCTGGCGTTCCTGCACAGATCAACATCGCCGAAGTCCGTAAACCGGAACTCGACGCTAAATTGGTTGCTGACAGCATCACTTCTCAGCTGGAACGTCGCGTTATGTTCCGTCGTGCTATGAAGCGTGCAGTACAGAACGCAATGCGTCTTGGCGCTAAAGGTATCAAAGTTGAAGTAAGCGGCCGTCTTGGCGGCGCTGAAATCGCACGTACCGAATGGTACCGCGAAGGTCGTGTTCCATTGCACACTCTGCGTGCGGACATCGACTACAACACATCTGAAGCGCACACCACTTATGGTGTAATCGGCGTTAAGGTATGGATCTTCAAAGGTGAGATCCTGGGTGGTATGGCTGCAGTTGAACAACCGGAACCGGCTGCTCAACCTAAAAAGCAGCAGCGTAAAGGCCGCAAGTAAGGAGAGTCGCTGATGTTACAACCAAAGCGTACAAAATTCCGTAAGGTGCACAAGGGCCGCAACCGTGGTCTGGCGCAAGGTACGGATGTTAGCTTCGGCACTTTCGGTCTGAAAGCTGTTGGCCGTGGCCGTCTGACTGCTCGTCAAATCGAAGCAGCTCGTCGTGCAATGACTCGTGCAGTTAAGCGTCAAGGCAAGATCTGGATCCGTGTATTCCCGGACAAACCGATCACCGAGAAGCCGCTGGAAGTGCGTATGGGTAAAGGTAAGGGTAACGTGGAGTATTGGGTTGCCCTGATCCAGCCTGGTAAGGTCCTGTACGAAATGGACGGCGTGCCAGAAGAGGTTGCCCGCGAGGCATTCAAACTGGCAGCAGCGAAACTGCCGATCAAAACCACCTTTGTAACTAAGACGGTGATGTAATGAAAGCACAAGAGCTGCGTGAAAAAAGCGTTGAAGAGCTGAATGCCGAGCTGCTCAACCTGCTGCGTGAGCAATTCAACTTGCGCATGCAGGCGGCCAGTGGCCAGCTGCAACAAACTCACCTGTTGAAACAAGTGCGTCGTGACGTCGCACGCGTTAAGACTTTACTGACTCAAAAGGCGGGTGTGTAAATGACTGAAGTTATCCGTACCCTGCAGGGTCGTGTTGTTAGCGATAAAATGGAAAAATCCATCGTTGTTGCTATCGAACGTACTGTGAAGCACCCGATCTACGGGAAATTCATCAAACGTACGACCAAGCTGCACGTACATGACGAGAACAACGAATGTGGTACCGGCGACGTGGTGGAAATCCGCGAATGCCGCCCACTGTCCAAGACTAAGTCCTGGACGTTGGTTCGCGTTGTAGAGAAAGCGATTCTGTAATAGAGTAGCTGGCTCTCACTTAATAAACGGCTCAGAAAATGAGCCGTTTATTTTTTCTACCCATACCAAGTAAGCGGTGTTATAATGCTGCGCCCTCGGTTATGGGGCTTTTCAACGGCCTAATTTTTACTTGGGTCTTTAAAGTAGTAGTTGACATTAGCGGAGCACTAAAATGATCCAAGAACAGACTATGCTGAACGTCGCCGACAACTCCGGTGCACGTCGCGTAATGTGTATCAAGGTTCTAGGTGGCTCGCACCGTCGCTACGCAGGCGTCGGCGACATCATCAAAATTACCATCAAGGAAGCAATTCCTCGCGGTAAGGTGAAGAAAGGCGATGTTCTGAAGGCGGTAGTGGTGCGCACCAAGAAGGGTGTACGTCGCCCGGACGGTTCTGTCATTCGCTTCGATGGCAATGCATGCGTTATTTTGAACAATAACAGCGAGCAGCCTATCGGTACGCGTATTTTTGGGCCGGTAACTCGTGAACTGCGTAATGAGAAGTTCATGAAAATTATCTCTCTGGCACCAGAAGTACTCTAAGGAGCGAACATGGCAGCGAAGATCCGTCGTGATGACGAAGTTATCGTGATTACCGGGAAAGACAAAGGTAAGCGCGGTAAAGTAAAAAATGTCCTGTCTGCTGGCAAGGTCATTGTTGAAGGCATCAACCTGGTTAAGAAACACCAGAAGCCGGTTCCGGCTCTGAACCAACCAGGCGGCATTGTTGAAAAAGAAGCTGCAATTCAGGTTTCTAACATTGCTATCTTCAACGCGGCTACCGGCAAGGCTGACCGTGTAGGCTTTAGATTCGAAGACGGCAAAAAAGTCCGTTTCTTCAAGTCTAACAGCGAAACTATCAAGTAATTTGGAGTAATACGATGGCGAAACTGCATGATTACTACAAAGACGAGGTAGTCAAACAACTGATGTCTCAGTTTGATTACAACTCTGTCATGCAAGTCCCTCGGGTCGAGAAGATCACCCTGAACATGGGTGTTGGTGAAGCGATTGCTGACAAGAAACTGCTGGATAACGCCGCAGCGGACCTGGCAGCTATCTCCGGTCAAAAACCGTTGATCACCAAAGCCCGCAAATCTGTTGCAGGCTTCAAAATCCGTCAGGGCTATCCGATCGGCTGTAAAGTAACTCTGCGTGGCGAACGCATGTGGGAGTTCTTTGAGCGTCTGATCTCCATTGCTGTTCCACGTATCCGTGACTTCCGTGGCCTGTCCGCCAAGTCATTCGATGGCCGTGGCAACTACAGCATGGGCGTGCGTGAGCAAATCATCTTCCCAGAAATCGACTACGACAAAGTCGATCGCGTTCGTGGTTTGGATATTACCATTACCACTACTGCGAAATCTGATGATGAAGGCCGCGCGCTGCTGGCTGCTTTTAACTTCCCGTTCCGCAAGTAAGGCAGGGTTACTGATGGCTAAGCAATCAATGAAAGCACGCGAAGTCAAGCGCGTGAAATTAGCTGACAAGTTCTTTGCAAAACGCGCTGAACTGAAAGCTATTATCTCTGATGTGAACGCATCCGATGAAGATCGTTGGAATGCCGTTCTCAAGCTGCAAACTCTGCCGCGTGATTCCAGCCCGTCTCGTCAGCGTAAACGCTGCCGCCAAACTGGCCGTCCACATGGTTATGTGGGCAAATTCGGGTTGAGCCGTATTAAGCTTCGTGAAGCCGCTATGCGCGGTGAAGTACCAGGCTTGAAAAAGGCTAGCTGGTAATTACCAATTGAATCACGGGAGTAAAGACAGATGAGCATGCAAGATCCGATCGCGGATATGCTGACCCGTATCCGTAACGGTCAAGCCGCGAACAAAGTTGCGGTCACCATGCCTTCCTCCAAGCTGAAAGTGGCAATTGCCAACGTGCTGAAGGAAGAAGGTTTTATTGAAGATTTCAAAATCGAAGGCGACGCCAAGCCTGTTCTGGAACTGGTACTGAAGTACTTCCAGGGCAAAGCTGTGGTAGAAAGCATTCAACGTATCAGCCGTCCAGGTCTGCGCATCTACAAGAAAAAAGATGAGCTGCCAAAAGTTATGGCCGGTTTGGGTATCGCTGTTGTTTCTACCTCTAAAGGTGTTATGACCGATCGTGCAGCTCGCCAGGCTGGTCTTGGTGGCGAGATTATCTGCTACGTAGCTTAATTCGGGAGGAAAGAATGTCTCGTGTTGCAAAAGCACCCGTCGTCATTCCTGCCGGCGTAGAGGTAAAACTCAACGGTCAGGTTATTTCGATTAAGGGTAAAAACGGCGAGTTGACTCGTACTATCCACGACGCCGTTGAAGTGAAGCAAGAAGCTAACGCACTGACTTTCGCTCCGCGCGAAGGTTTTGCTAACGCATGGGCTCAAGCGGGTACCACGCGCGCTCTGCTGAACGCAATGGTTGTTGGTGTTACCGAAGGCTTCACCAAAAAGCTTCAACTGGTAGGTGTTGGTTATCGTGCTGCCGTTAAAGGCAACGTGGTGAATTTGGCCCTGGGCTTCTCTCACCCTATCGATCACCAGCTGCCGGCAGGTATCACTGCTGAATGCCCAAGCCAAACTGAGATCGTGCTGAAAGGCGCTGATAAGCAGGTTATTGGCCAGGTAGCAGCAGATCTGCGCGCTTACCGTCGTCCTGAGCCTTACAAAGGCAAAGGTGTTCGTTACGCCGACGAAGTCGTGCGTACCAAAGAGGCTAAGAAGAAGTAAGGTAACACTATGGATAAGAAATCTGCTCGTATCCGTCGTGCGACCCGCGCACGCCGCAAGCTCCAAGAGCTGGGTGCAACCCGCCTGGTGGTACATCGTACCCCGCGTCATATTTACGCACAGGTGATTGCTCCAAACGGTTCTGAAGTACTGGTAGCCGCTTCTACTTTAGAAAAAGCTATCGCGGAGCAACTGAAGTATTCCGGTAACAAAGACGCAGCAGCAGCCGTAGGTAAAGCTCTGGCTGAGCGCGCGTTGGAAAAAGGGATTGCGAAAGTATCCTTTGACCGTTCCGGTTTCCAATATCATGGTCGAGTCCAGGCACTGGCAGATGCTGCCCGTGAAGCTGGCCTTCAGTTCTAAGGAAGAGGTTTAAGATGGCTCACATCGAAAAACAAGCTGGCGAACTGCAGGAAAAGCTGATCGCGGTAAACCGCGTATCTAAAACCGTAAAAGGTGGCCGTATTTTCAGCTTTACCGCACTGACTGTAGTTGGTGATGGTAACGGTCGCGTTGGTTTTGGCTACGGCAAAGCACGCGAAGTTCCAGCAGCGATCCAGAAAGCGATGGAAAAAGCCCGTCGCAACATGATGAACGTCGCGCTGAACAGCGGCACCCTGCAGCACCCTGTTAAGGGCGCTCACACGGGTTCTCGCGTGTTCATGCAGCCTGCTCATGAAGGTACCGGTATCATCGCGGGTGGTGCAATGCGCGCCGTTCTCGAAGTTGCTGGGGTGCACAACGTATTGGCTAAAGCTTATGGTTCCACCAACCCGATCAACGTGGTTCGTGCAACTATCGACGCTCTGGCGAATATGAAGTCTCCTGAAATGGTCGCTGCTAAGCGTGGTAAATCCGTTGCCGACATTCTGGGGTAATTGACCATGGCTAAGACTATTAAAGTTACACAAACTCGCAGCTCAATTGGCCGTCTGCCGAAGCATAAAGCTACTCTGCTCGGTCTGGGTCTGCGTCGTATTGGTCACACCGTAGAGCGCGAGGATACTCCTGCTGTTCGCGGTATGGTCAACCTGGTTTCCTACATGGTTAAAGTTGAGGAGTAACAGATGCGTTTAAATACTCTGTCTCCGGCTGAAGGTGCCAAGCATGCGCCTAAGCGTGTAGGTCGTGGTATTGGTTCTGGCCTGGGTAAAACCGGCGGCCGTGGTCACAAAGGTCAGAAGTCTCGTTCTGGCGGTGGCGTACGTCGTGGTTTTGAAGGTGGTCAGATGCCTCTGTACCGTCGTCTGCCGAAATTCGGCTTCACTTCACGCAAAGCGATGATCACGGCAGAAGTTCGTCTGTCTGAACTGGCTCTGGTTGAAGGCGATGTTATCGACCTGAACGCGCTGAAAGCCGCTAACGTAGTTGGTGTCCAGATCGAATTCGCGAAAGTTGTACTTTCTGGCGAAGTCGCTCGTCCGGTAACCCTGCGTGGTCTGCGTGTCACCAAAGGCGCTCGTGCTGCTATCGAGGCTGCTGGCGGTAAAATTGAGGAATAAGTAGCAGATGGCTAAGCAACCAGGATTAGATTTTCAAAGTGCTAAAGGCGGGCTCGGCGAGCTGAAGCGCAGACTTTTGTTTGTCATCGGCGCGCTGATTGTCTTCCGCATCGGCTCTTTCATTCCGATTCCTGGTATCGATGCCACTGTGCTTGCCAAATTGCTTGAGCAGCAGAGAGGCACTATCATTGAAATGTTTAACATGTTCTCTGGTGGTGCCCTCAGCCGTGCTTCTATCTTTGCTCTGGGGATCATGCCGTATATCTCGGCATCGATCATTATCCAGCTGCTGACGGTGGTTCATCCAGCGTTGGCGGAAATCAAGAAAGAAGGGGAGGCTGGCCGTCGCAAGATTAGCCAGTACACCCGTTACGGTACGCTGGTATTGGCCATATTCCAGTCGATTGGTATTGCTACCGGTCTGCCGAATATGCCTGGTATGCAGGGCCTGGTGTTAAACCCAGGCTTTGCATTCTACTTTACTGCGGTTGTGAGCCTGGTAACCGGGACAATGTTCCTGATGTGGCTGGGTGAGCAGATTACTGAGCGTGGTATCGGCAACGGTATCTCGATCATTATCTTCGCGGGTATTGTAGCGGGGCTCCCGCCGGCAGTGGCCCATACTATCGAGCAAGCGCGGCAAGGCGACCTGCACTTCCTCCTGCTGCTGTTGGTTGCAGTATTGGTGTTTGCAGTAACCTTCTTCGTTGTTTTCATCGAGCGTGGTCAACGTCGTATCGTCGTTAACTATGCGAAGCGTCAACAAGGTCGTCGTGTTTATGCAGCACAGAGTACACATTTACCGTTGAAAGTGAACATGGCGGGTGTTATCCCGGCGATTTTCGCTTCCAGCATTATTCTGTTCCCGGCCACGATTGCATCATGGTTTGGGGGCGGTACCGGTTGGAACTGGCTGACTACGATTTCGCTGTATTTGCAGCCAGGGCAACCGCTTTATGTGTTACTCTATGCGTCTGCAATCATCTTCTTCTGTTTCTTCTACACGGCGTTGGTTTTCAACCCGCGTGAGACAGCAGATAACCTGAAGAAGTCCGGTGCCTTCGTACCAGGAATTCGTCCGGGAGAGCAAACGGCGAAGTATATCGATAAAGTAATGACGCGTTTAACCCTGGTGGGCGCGATGTACATTACTTTCATCTGCCTGATCCCGGAGTTCATGCGTGATGCAATGAAAGTACCATTCTACTTTGGTGGTACCTCGCTACTGATCGTGGTTGTCGTCATCATGGACTTTATGGCTCAAGTGCAAACTCTGATGATGTCAAGTCAGTACGAGTCTGCATTGAAGAAAGCAAATCTGAAAGGCTATAACCGCTAGTCAGATTCGTTTGAGAAGTTACGGAGAGTAAAAATGAAAGTTCGTGCTTCCGTCAAGAAATTATGTCGTAACTGCAAAATCGTTAAGCGTAACGGTGTCGTTCGTGTGATTTGCAGCGCCGAGCCGAAGCATAAACAGCGTCAAGGCTGATTATCTCGCATATTTTTCTTGCAAAGTTGGGTTGAGCTGGCTAGATTAGCCAGCCAATCTTTTGTATGTCGCACTGCAACATTATTTGAGTATCCTGAAAACGGGCTTTTCAGAATGGTGTTGCTGTATAAAATAGTAGGAGTGCATAGTGGCCCGTATAGCAGGCATTAACATTCCTGATCATAAACATACCGTTATCGCCTTAACGTCGATCTTCGGTATCGGTAAAACCCGTTCACAGGCTATCTGTGCATCCACGGGTATTGCTGAAAATGTTAAGATCAGTGAGCTGTCTGAAGAGCAAATCGAAAAGCTTCGTGATGCAGTTGCCAAATACACCGTTGAGGGTGATTTGCGTCGTGAAATTACCCTGAGCATCAAGCGTCTTATGGACCTTGGTTGCTATCGTGGTTTGCGTCATCGTCGTGGTCTGCCGGTACGCGGTCAGCGCACCAAGACCAACGCTCGTACCCGTAAGGGTCCGCGCAAGCCGATCAAGAAATAATCGGGGTTATTGAATAATGGCAAAGGCACCTGTTCGTACACGTAAGCGTGTAAGAAAGCAAGTCTCTGACGGCGTGGCTCATATCCATGCTTCTTTCAACAACACCATCGTTACCATCACTGATCGTCAGGGTAATGCTTTGGGTTGGGCAACAGCCGGTGGTTCCGGTTTCCGTGGTTCTCGTAAGTCCACTCCGTTCGCAGCACAGGTTGCAGCAGAACGTTGTGCCGACGCAGTAAAAGAATACGGTATCAAGAACCTGGAAGTTATGGTTAAAGGACCTGGTCCTGGTCGTGAGTCTACTATCCGCGCTCTGAACGCGGCTGGTTTCCGCATCACTAATATTACTGATGTGACTCCGATCCCTCATAACGGTTGTCGTCCGCCGAAAAAGCGCCGCGTGTAACGCAGCTTTTAGGATTGTTGGAGAAAGAAAATGGCAAGATATTTGGGTCCTAAGCTCAAGCTGAGCCGTCGTGAGGGCACAGACCTGTTCCTTAAGTCTGGCGTTCGCGCGATCGATTCCAAGTGTAAAATTGAACAAGCACCTGGTCAGCACGGTGCGCGTAAACCGCGTCTGTCTGATTACGGTGTTCAGTTGCGTGAGAAGCAGAAAGTTCGCCGTATGTACGGCATTCTGGAGCGTCAATTCCGTAACTATTACAAAGAAGCAACCCGCCTGAAGGGCAACACCGGTGAAAACCTGTTGCAGCTGCTGGAAGGTCGTCTGGACAACGTTGTTTACCGTATGGGCTTCGGCGCTACTCGTGCAGAGTCACGTCAGCTGGTTAGCCACAAAGCAGTTATGGTAAACGGTCACGTTGTTAACATCGCTTCTTATCAGGTATCTCCGAATGACGTAGTCAGCATCCGCGAGAAAGCTAAAAAGCAGTCTCGTGTTAAAGCTTCTCTGGAGCTGGCTGAGCAGCGTGAAAAGCCGACTTGGCTGGAAGTTGATGCTGCTAAGATGGAAGGCGTGTTCAAGCGTATGCCTGAACGTACCGATCTGTCTGCGGACATTAACGAACACCTGATCGTCGAGCTTTACTCCAAGTAAAGCTTAGTACCAAAGAGAGGACACAATGCAGGGTTCTGTGACAGAGTTTCTAAAACCGCGCCTGGTAGATATCGAGCAAGTCAGTTCGACGCACGCCAAGGTGACCCTTGAGCCTTTAGAGCGTGGCTTTGGCCATACTCTTGGCAACGCACTGCGCCGTATTCTGCTTTCATCTATGCCGGGTTGCGCGGTGACCGAGGTTGAGATTGATGGTGTACTGCATGAGTACAGCACCAAAGAAGGCGTACAGGAAGATATCCTGGAGATCCTGCTCAACCTGAAAGGGCTGGCGGTGAGAGTTCAAGGCAAAGACGAAGTTATTCTTACCCTGAATAAATCTGGCATTGGCCCTGTGACCGCTGCCGACATCACCCATGATGGTGATGTCGAAATCGTCAAGCCTCAGCACGTGATTTGCCACCTGACTGATGAGAACGCGGCTATCAGCATGCGTATCAAAGTTCAGCGCGGTCGCGGTTATGTGCCGGCTTCTGCCCGAATTCATTCGGAAGAAGATGAGCGCCCAATCGGTCGTCTGTTGGTTGACGCCTGCTACAGCCCTGTAGAGCGTATCGCCTACAATGTTGAAGCTGCGCGTGTAGAACAGCGTACTGACTTGGATAAGCTGGTCATCGAGATGGAGACCAATGGCACGATCGATCCTGAAGAGGCGATCCGCCGTGCGGCCACCATTCTGGCTGAACAACTTGAAGCTTTCGTTGACCTGCGTGATGTACGTCAGCCGGAAGTTAAAGAAGAGAAACCAGAGTTCGATCCGATCTTGCTGCGCCCTGTTGACGATCTGGAATTGACTGTCCGCTCTGCTAACTGCCTCAAGGCAGAAGCTATCCACTACATCGGTGATCTGGTACAGCGTACCGAGGTTGAGTTGCTGAAAACGCCAAACCTGGGTAAAAAATCTCTTACCGAGATTAAAGACGTGCTGGCCTCACGTGGTCTGTCTCTGGGCATGCGCCTGGAAAACTGGCCGCCGGCAAGCATTGCTGACGAGTAACCGGATCACAGGTTAAGGTTTTACTGAGAAGGATAAGGTCATGCGCCATCGTAAGAGTGGTCGTCAACTGAACCGTAACAGCAGCCATCGCCAGGCTATGTTCCGTAACATGGCCGGCTCTTTGGTTCGTCATGAGATCATCAAGACGACCCTGCCAAAAGCAAAAGAGCTGCGTCGCGTTGTTGAGCCGCTGATTACTCTTGCCAAGACCGACAGCGTAGCTAATCGTCGTCTGGCATTCGCCCGTACTCGTGATAACGAGATCGTGGCAAAACTGTTTAACGAGCTGGGCCCGCGTTTCGCGAGCCGTGCCGGTGGTTACACTCGCATTCTGAAGTGTGGCTTCCGCGCAGGCGACAACGCGCCGATGGCATACATCGAGCTGGTTGATCGTGCTGAGTCTCAAGCAGAAGTGGCAACTGCAGAGTAATCTGTAGACGCGTAAAAAAACCGGGCTTGCCCGGTTTTTTTACGTCCAAATCCAGCCAAATGTGCGCAATTCCCCCGCTGTGCTTAAGATCCTCGCCCCTATCCGCTATGCTAAGGCTTAATCATTAGGCTAACCGAGGCTGTTTGCCATGGGGTTGCTCGATCAATGGGCGGAACGTCATATCCTTGATGCCCAAGATAAAGGCGAGTTCGACAATTTGCCCGGCCAGGGACAACCATTAGCGCTGGAAGACGATAGCGCGGTGCCGGCTGAACTACGCGCCGGTTACCGTCTGCTGAAAAATGCCGGTTACTTGCCACCGGAACTGGAAGATCGCAAAGAGGCACTAACCGTTGCTCGCTTACTGCAAGGGATCAACAGTGAGCATCCAGACTATGTCGATCTCAGCAAGCGCATGTTGCTGTTGGAACATCGATTGCGTCAGGCTGGGATGAGCACGGATTTCTTGCATGGTGAATATCAATGCGCACTGGATGGCAAGTTCACCCGAGAGGAGCAGTAATGTTCAAGATAGGTCAGTTGGCCAAGCTTGCCGAAGTAACGCCTGATACCGTGCGTTACTATGAAAAGCAGGGCATGATGGATCACAATGTCCGCACCGAGGGCGGTTATCGACTCTACACCGAGCAGGATCTTCAACGGCTGCGCTTTATTCGCTATGCTAAGCAGTTGGGATTTACTCTGGAAACGATCGCTGAGCTGCTGTCGATCCGCGTCGATCCTGAGCATCATACCTGCCAGGAGTCAAAGTCGATCGTTGATGCGCGCCTGAGCGAAGTGGAAAGCAAGTTGGCTGAGCTGACGCGTATGCGTGAATCGTTGAAGCGGCTGAGCGACGCCTGCTGTGGCACTGCCCATACCAGCAATTATTGTTCGATCCTGGAAGCTTTGGAACAGGGCGCCAGCGATGACAAAGGCAAAAAAGGTTGCTGACGGCACTTTAATTTTTATATTGCCGGCAGTATTATCGCCCCGTTTTATCCCTCATATTTTACAGGAGCATTATCATGACGAAATATCGTCACACCAAAGGCCAGATTCAAGATAACGCCATTGAGGCGCTGCTGCATGATCCTCTATTCCGTCAGCGGGTAGAAAAGAATGTGAAAGGTAAAGGCAGCTATCGGCGTAAAGAAAAACACAACAAAGGCGGTAACTGGGAGGCCAGTGGTAAACTATCAAGCGATAATTTACCACTGGCCTTCTGGTTTTAAGTATTAAAAAAGCCACCTTCATCAGGTGGCTTTTTATTGGCATAACCAAACGCTGTCTTACAGTTTTGGCTGCTGTTGCTGGCTCAGCAAATCACGGATTTCCGTCAGCAGTTTCTCTTCTGCGGTAGGTGCCGGCGGCGCTGCGGGCACTTCTTCTTGTTTGCGGCGCATTTTGTTCATCAATTTAATCGCCAGGAAGATGGCGAAGGCGACAATCACGAAGTCGAATACGGTTTGGATGAATGAACCGTAGTTCATTACCACCGCCGGTACGGCGCCCTGAGCTTCACGTAATACCAGATGGAACTGTTTAAAGTCGACGCCGCCGATCAGTAAGCCCAGCGGTGGCATGATGATATCAGCCACGAAGGACGAAACGATCTTGCCGAATGCGGCACCGATAATCACACCGACGGCCAGATCGACCACGTTGCCACGCATGGCAAATTCGCGAAACTCTTTCAACATACTCATAGAACGCACCCCTTGCAGAATTAATAACTCAAGTTTAACAAAGCAATTTCCCTTTGCCACAAAAGGAGAGAAGTTTTATCTCCTCTCAAGGCAGAGAACAACCACGCGATTATAGACCATAGCCAAATAAATTCGTTCTACAAGAAGAACGGGCTCGGTTGGAACAAGCGTTCAACGTCAGGCACGAATTTCTTGTCGGTAATAAACATGATGACGTGATCGCCCTGTTCGATTTTGCTATTGCCGTTGGCAATGATCACGTCGTCGCCACGCACGATCGCACCGATGGTCGTCCCCGGTGGCAACTTGATATCTTCGACGATGCGGCCGACCACTTTGGAGGTGCTTTCATCGCCGTGGGCAATCGCCTCGATCGCTTCCGCCACGCCGCGGCGCAGCGACGAAACGCTGACGATATCCGCTTTGCGCACGTGCCCCAACAGGGCGGAGATGGTCGCCTGCTGCGGCGAAATGGCGATATCAATCACGCTGCCCTGCACCAGATCGACATAGGCGCGGCGCTGGATCAATACCATTACCTTCTTGGCGCCCATGCGCTTAGCCAGCATGGCGGACATGATGTTGGCCTCATCGTCGTTGGTGATGGCGATGAAAACATCCACCTGCTCGACGTGCTCTTCGGCCAGCAGTTCCTGATCGGAGGCATCGCCGTAGAACACGATGGTATCGTGCAGCTGTTCGGCGAGTTCGGCGGCGCGTTGCTGATTCCGCTCGATCAGTTTGACGTTGTAGTCTTTTTCTAGTTTGGCGGCCAGGCCGGCGCCGACGTTGCCGCCGCCGACGATCATGATGCGCTTATACGGTTTTTCCAGCCGCTGCAGTTCGCTCATCACCGCGCGGATGTGCTGTGAGGCGGCGACGAAGAACACTTCATCACCGGCTTCGATAATGGTCGAGCCTTGCGGACGGATCGGCCGATCCTGGCGGAAAATAGCGGCGACGCGGGTGTCAATATGCGGCATGTGTTCGCGCATTGAAGAGAGCGCATTGCCGACCAGCGGGCCGCCGTAATAGGCTTTAACCGCGGCGATGCTGACCTTGCCTTCGGCGAAGTTAACCACCTGCAGTGCCCCGGGGTACTCAATCAGCTTGTAGATATAGTCAATGACCAGCTGCTCCGGCGAAATCAGATGGTCGATTGGCACCGCTTCCGGCAGGAACAGTTTCTCCGACTCGCGGATGTATTCCGGCGCGCGGATGCGGGCGATACGGTTGGGAGTATTAAACAGAGAATAGGCGATCTGGCAGGCGATCATGTTGGTTTCGTCGGAGTTGGTGACGGCGACTAGCATGTCGGCGTCTTCTGCGCCGGCTTCGCGCAGCACCCGAGGATGGGAGCCATGTCCCTGAACCACCCGAAGATCGAATTTATCCTGCAGCTGACGTAACCGACCGGAATCGGTATCGACGACGGTGATGTCGTTGTTTTCACCCACCAGGTTTTCCGCCAGCGTCCCGCCAACCTGACCGGCACCAAGAATAATTATTTTCATCGTGTTCTCTGCTTCACACTGAAAGACTTAGGGCGCGCGAGCACGCCCTGAAGAATTACATTTTAATCAGCTTAGCGTAAAAGAAGCCATCGCCGTCCTCGGGATGCGGGATATTCTGCCGCCCTGGCCGCTGCGCATCGCCGGTTTCAACCAGCTTGGCATCGGCGTGGCGCTGCAAGAACGCGGCGATCTGGCTGCTGTTTTCATCCGGCAGGATAGAGCAGGTGGCGTAAACCATCACGCCGCCCGATTTCAGATGCGGCCAGACGGCTTCCAGGATCTCGGCCTGAAGCGCGGCGAGTTCGGCGATGTCGCGATCGCGGCGCAGCCATTTGATGTCGGGGTGACGGCGGATCACGCCGGTAGCGGAACAAGGCGCGTCCAACAGGATACGGTCGAACTGTTTGTCACCGCACCATTGTTGCGGAGTGCGGCCATCGCCCAGCTTAACTTCTGCGTGCAAACGCAGGCGCTGCAGGTTTTCCTTCACCCGTGCCAGACGCTGTTCGTCGATATCGACGGCCATGACGTGCGCTTTCGGCGCCGCTTCCAGAATATGCGTGGTTTTGCCGCCAGGAGCGGCGCACAAATCGAGGATATGTTCGCCGTCTTGCGGATCCAACAGATCGACACAGCCCTGGGCTGAGGCATCTTGCACGGTGACCCAGCCGTCGGCGAACCCAGGCAGATCGGCCACGGCGCAAGGCGCCAGCAACCGCACTGCGTCGGCATAGTCTGCATGAGGCTCCGCGGCGATGCCGGTGTCGGTCAACAGCTGCAGGTAAGCTTCGCGGCTGTGATGCAGGCGGTTGACGCGCAGCCACATTGGTGGCTTCTGGTTATTGGCGTCGACGATCTGTTCCCAGTTGGCGGGATAAGCTTGTTGAATGCGTTTCAGCAACCAGCTCGGGTGCAGATAGCGGCTGTCGTTGTTGGCAGCGCGCTGTAGCAGGTCTTCCTGCTGGCGCTGGAACTGCCGCAAGACACCGTTAATCAGGCCTTTCAACTGCGGGCGTTTCAGCGCTACCGCGCCTTCCACGGTTTCTGCCAGCACGGCGTGCGCCGGGATACGGGTATACAACAGCTGATACAAGCCGACCATCAGCAAATAGTGCAGCGTACGCTGCTTGCCGGTCAGCGGCTTGGCCATCAATTGTTGAATACACCATTCAAGCTGCGGCAGTACACGTAACGTGCCGAAGCACAGTTCCTGCAGCAACCCGCGGTCTTTATCGCTGATGGAGGTTTGCAGTGCCGGCAGGACAGTGCTTAGCGACTGCCCTTGATCCAGTACCTGGCCGATGGCTTTGGCAGCGATGCTGCGGAGATTGTAATTATTTTTCATAGGCTGAAGCTGATAACGATCGGCATTAAGAAAATAACGGCCCGACGATGAACGGCCGGGCTGTGGGGTGACTTACAGCCGGTTACCCGGGGTAAACCATTCACGACGTGAATTTAATAGGTCTTGCGCCAACATCGGTTTCTTGCCGGCGGGCTGCAGTTGGATCAGGTTGAGGATACCGTCGGCAGTCGCCACCTGAATACCGTGCTTGTCGGCATGGACAACGGTGCCTGGCTCCGCGTTGGCGCTTTGCGCCAGTACGCTGGCCTGCCACACTTTCACCGGTTGATCGTCGATGGTGAAATAGCTGACCGGCCAAGGGTTGAAGGCGCGGATGCAGCGCTCCAGCTGTGCGGCGGACAGTGTCCAGTCGAGACGAGCTTCTTCTTTGCTCAGTTTCTCGGCGTAGGTGACCAGCGCTTCATCCTGAACTTCGCGGGTGGCGCTGCCGTCTGCCATTTGGTGCAGCGTAGTCAACATGCCCTGCGGGCCGAGCTGTGCCAGCTTGTCGTAGAGACTGGCGCTGGTATCGCTGCTCTCAATCGGGCAAGCAATCTTGTGCATCATGTCACCGGTATCGAGACCGACGTCCATCTGCATGATGGTCACGCCGGTTTCGCTGTCACCGGCCCAGAGCGAACGCTGGATCGGCGCCGCGCCGCGCCAGCGAGGCAGCAGCGAGCCATGTACGTTGATGCAACCGAGACGCGGCATATCCAGCACCGCCTGCGGCAGGATCAGCCCGTAGGCCACTACCACCATCACGTCGGCGTTGAGATCGGCCACCAGGCGCTGGCTCTCTTCGGGACGCAGCGATTTGGGCTGAAATACCGGCAGTTGGTGCTGCTCGGCAAGCACTTTGACCGGGCTGGGCGTCAGCTTGTTGCCGCGGCCTGCCGGGCGGTCGGGCTGGGTAAAAACGCCGACAATCTGGTGCTCAGATGACAACAGCGCGTCAAGATGACGCGCTGCGAAGTCTGGTGTTCCGGCGAAAATAATCCGTAAAGAGTCAGACACGTTGATTTCCTGATCGGTTAGGCGCGGGCTTGAAGCTTGGCCATTTTTTCCAGTTTCTGACGAATGCGCTGACGCTTGAGCGGCGACAGGTAATCGACGAACAGTTTGCCCATCAGGTGATCCATCTCGTGCTGGATGCAGATCGCCAACAGGTCGTCCGCTTCCAGCTCGAAAGGTTTGCCTTCACGATCCAGTGCGCGGATCTTCACCTGCGCGGCGCGCGGCACTAACGCACGCTGCTCGGGAATGGAAAGACAGCCTTCCTCGATACCGGTTTCGCCGCTTTTTTCCAGCAGCTCCGGGTTGATCAGCACCAGGCGCTGATCGCGATTCTCGGAGACGTCGATCACGATAATGCGCTGATGGATATCCACCTGAGTCGCAGCCAGGCCAATGCCTTCCTCTGCGTACATGGTTTCAAACATATCATCCACGATGCGCTGGATATCTGCATTGACTTCTTTTACCGGCGCTGCGACTTTGCGCAGACGCTCGTCTGGGAAATGTAATACCTGCAAGACTGACATATATCTTTAGATCTGTATCCGAGTAATGAACGAGGTTTAACCTCTATTCTAGACATTTCCCGACCTGATTGACAGCATTGTGCACCAATTGCTCAGATTGGTAATACCACCGTTTTTGCTGAGGGAACAGACGATGCGGCCGGAAGAGATCGCTTTACGGATGCGAGGGGTAACGGGGCTACAGACCGTCGTGGCCGGCCGGATCGTGCAGCAGCTATCGCAAATGGGTTGCGAGCCTCGCCGCGTGCTGCATGAGCTGGGATTGAACGAACGGCAGCAGACGCAGTTCAACCAGTTGGATCCCGGTTATCTGTCGGCCAGCCTGCGTTGGTTGGAGCTGCCGGCGCACCGTATGCTGAACTATGGGGCGGCCGGCTATCCCGAACGCCTGGCCCAGATCGACGATGCGCCGCTATTTTTGCTGATCGAGGGCGATCCTCAGGCGTTGTTACACCCGCAGCTCGCCATGGTTGGCAGCCGGCAGTTCAGCCACTACGGCGAACGTTGGGCTAACCATTTTGCCGAGGAATTGGCGCGTTGCGGCTTCACCATCACCAGCGGTCTGGCTATCGGCATCGACGGTATTTGCCATCGTGCGGCGCTGGCGGCCGGTGGCTGCACGATTGCGGTGTTGGGTAGCGGGCTGGGCAATATCTATCCGCGCCGGCACCGCCGGCTCGCGGAGCAGATAGTCGAGCAGGGCGGCGCTGTGATTTCAGATCATTTAGTCACCGACTTGCCTCTGGCCGACCATTTTCCTCGCCGTAACCGTATTATCAGCGGGCTCAGCCTGGGCGTTCTGGTCATAGAGGCTTCGCTGCGCAGCGGTACCTTGGTGACGGCTCGCTATGCGTTGGAGCAGGGGCGTGAGGTGTTCGCCTTGCCTGGGCCATTGGGAAACCCGATGAGTGAGGGTACGCATTGGTTAATCCAGCAGGGTGCGCATCTGGTCACCGGGCCGAAAGATATCGCCGAATTGCTGGGAAGCGGCCTTCAATGGCTGTCACTGAACGAAAATACAACTATTTGTGCGTCGCAGGCTGAAGTTGAATTGCCATTTGCCGATGTGTTGGCTAACGTAGGAGATGAGGTGACACCTGTTGACGTCGTCGCTGAACGTGCCGGCCAACCTGTGCCAGTGGTGGTAATCAAGTTACTCGAACTGGAGTTAGCAGGGTGGATCGCAGTTGTACCCGGCGGCTATGTCCGAATAAGGAGGGCAAGCCATGTTCGACGTACTCATGTACTTGTTTGAAACTTATATCCACAATGAACCAGAGATGCGCGTCGATCAGGATCAACTGACCGATGATCTCGCTCAGGCGGGGTTTCATCGGGATGATATCTACAACGCGTTGAATTGGCTTGAGAAGTTGGCTGACCTGCAAGAAGGTCAAAATGCCCCTTACTTTATGGATGCCGATCCGCTGGCAATGCGGATCTATACCGAAGAGGAAGGTGCGCGTTTGGACGCCGGCTGCCGTGGTTTTCTCCTGTTCCTGGAACAGATTCAGGTATTGAACCTCGAAACCCGTGAAATGGTTATCGATCGCGTTATGGCTTTGGATAATGCGGAATTCGATCTCGAAGATCTGAAATGGGTCGTGTTGATGGTGCTGTTTAATATCCCCGGATATGAAAGCGCCTATCAGCAAATGGAAGAACTGTTGTTTGAAGTGAACGAAGGTTATCTGCATTGAGCCGATAACGCGCATAGAAGACGTTATGACAAAAAACGCGATTTTTGCCGCCAGGCAAAATGAACCCTGCCCGGAATGCGGGGCCGAGCTGGTGATCCGTAGCGGTCGCCACGGCCCCTTCCTCGGCTGTTCCCAGTATCCTGAATGCCAATATATTCGCCCGCTGAAAGCGCAGGCCGATGGGCATATCGTCAAAGTGTTGGATGGGCAACCGTGCCCGAAGTGTCTGGCGACGTTGGTGCTGCGCCAGGGGCGCTATGGCATGTTTATCGGATGCAGCGATTATCCGCAATGCGATCACACTGAAGTGATCGATAAGCCTGATGAAACCGCCATTACCTGTCCGCAGTGCGGCCAAGGCAAACTGCTGCAGCGCAAGTCGCGTTACGGCAAGGTTTTTCATTCCTGCGATCGTTACCCGGAATGCCAGTTCGCCCTCAATGTTAAACCTGTCGCCGGTGAATGCGCCTATTGCCATTATCCGCTGCTGATGGAAAAGCGCACGGCAAAAGGGCCCGTCCTGTGCTGCGCCAGCAAGCTGTGCGGAAAACCCATCGCGACTACAGAATAATCACATCATGAACTCAGAATTAAGCCTGAACCTTTTATCTATCATCGATGCTTTGCATCAACAGCAGGTGATTGCCTATCCTACCGAAGCCGTATTCGGCCTGGGTTGCGATCCCGACAGCGAACAGGCGGTCAATGCATTGCTGGCGCTGAAACAGCGGCCGTGGGAAAAGGGGCTGATTCTGATCGCCGCCGACTATGCGCAGCTTAAACCTTATATCGACGACAGTGCGCTCAGCGAACAGCAGCGCACGACGATGTTTGCCAGCTGGCCTGGGCCGGTAACCTGGGTGTTGCCTGCTCGCCCGGAGACGCCACGTTTGTTGACCGGGCGCTTCAGCTCGCTGGCGGTGCGCGTCAGCGATCATCCGTTGGTGCAGCTGCTGTGCCGGCAGTACGGCAAGCCGCTGGTGTCGACCAGCGCCAATCTCAGCGGGCTGGAGCCGTGCCGCAGTGCCGATGAGGTTACACGGCAATTCGGCGAAGCTTTCCCGGTATTGGCCGGCGAGGTGGGCGGCCGTCTTAATCCTTCCGAAATCAGAGATGTTCTGACCGGCGAACAGATCCGTCAGGGCTAGAGGTAATAGGCATGGAGAAGTTTGCGGTATTTGGCAACCCTATCGGCCACAGCAAGTCGCCGCGAATTCATGCGCTGTTTGCTGCCCAGACCGGCATTGAGCATCCTTATGGAACAGTGCTGGCGCCGCTGGACGGTTTTGAAACCAGCCTGCAGGCGTTTATTCATGCCGGAGGGCTGGGGGCGAACGTCACGGTGCCTTTCAAGGAGCGAGCTTATTCGGCCGCTTCTGAGCTGAGCGAGCGCGCAGCGATGGCTGGTGCGGTCAATACTCTGAAGGTGTTGCCGAATGGCGATCTATTGGGGGATAACACCGACGGCATCGGTTTGCTGACCGATCTGCAGCGTCAGCAATTGATCCGGCCGCAGGATCGCATTCTGCTGGTGGGCGCCGGCGGTGCGGCGCGCGGTGTGATCCTGCCGCTGCTGTCTTTCGGCTGCCGGTTAACAATCACCAACCGTACCTTCAGCCGGGCCCAAGAGTTGGCCGACGCTTTCCGGCATCTGGGGGAGATCTCGGCGGCGCCGATGGATCAATGTGATCAGCAAGCGTTCGATCTGGTGATCAATGCGACGGCGTCCGGCATCAGCGGGGAGGTCCCGGCGTTGCCTGCGGGCGTAGTTAACGCGCAAACCCGTTGCTATGACATGTTTTATCAGCAGGGCGTCACGCCGTTTCTAGCCTGGGCGCAGAAGCAGGGGGCAACGGAATATGCCGATGGGCTGGGTATGCTGGTGGGGCAGGCGGCGCATGCCTTCCTGCTTTGGCACGGCGTAATGCCAGAGATCGAGCCGGTATTGCGCCAGCTGCGCAGCGAACTGGCGGCATAAATCCCGCCCCGTTCTCTTTATAGGGAACGGGGGGCTGTCAGATGTCTTCCGACAGGTATTCATCTTTCCAGCGTACATAGTTGTTCGAAGAATAAAGCAACCCTTCCAACTCGGCGGCGGTTAACGGCCGAATCTGGCGTGCCGGGCTACCCATATAGAGATAGCCGCTGGCCAGACGTTTGCCTGGCGCCACTAAACTGCCGGCGCCAATCATCACGTCGTCTTCTATTACTGCACCGTCCAACAGGATCGATCCCATACCGACCAGCACTCGGTTGCCGATGGCGCAGCCGTGCAGCATCGCTTTATGGCCCACGGTCACGTCTTCTCCAATCAGCAGGGGATAACCGTCAGGGTTATGTTCGGAGCGATGAGTCACGTGCAGTACGCTGCCGTCCTGAATATTGCTGCGTGCGCCGATCTTTACCGCATTGACGTCGCCGCGGATGGCGACCAGCGGCCAGATACTGACGTCATCCGCCAGATCGACGTCGCCGATGACGACGCTGGAAGGATCGATCAGGACGCGCTGACCGAGTTTAGGGGTGTATTGAAGATAAGAACGTACTGCATCGGACATAGTGCTGCCTCACCTCGGGATCATATTTACCGGCAATACTAGACTCTGACGATGGAATTACAACCAATCTCAGCGCCGGATCCTGCGGAAAATGGCCCTGATCGCACAAGATCCACCCGGAAGGGCTGAAAAGTGTGCAAACAGAAAGAAAAGATCAAAAAAGGGGTTGTGCAAAAAACTCGGATCCCTATAATGCGCCTCCATCGACACGGCGCAAGTGATTCACTTCACACAGCGGTCGGGAAGAAAGAGAAAAAATCCTGAAAATTAGGGTTGACTCTGAAAGAGGAAAGCGTAATATACGCCACCTCGAGTTAGCAAGCGAAAGCGCCTAACTCACTGCTCTTTAACAATTTATCAGACAATCTGTGTGGGCACTCCACAAGGCGATATCCAGCATCTTCGGATGCAAAAAAATATCAAGTCTTGAAGAGTGACTAACTGAAGTAAAATTCATGCAGTAAATCTTTGAGCATCGCTTCTCGAGTGGAAGCAAATCAAGCTTT
>NZ_JBJNMB010000016.1:0-30876 GCF_052168755.1 Serratia sp. CY43202 | reverse complement strand
TTCCGCAAACTGCTGGACGAAGGCCGTGCTGGTGAGAACGTAGGTGTTCTGCTGCGTGGTATCAAACGTGAAGAAATCGAACGTGGTCAGGTACTGGCTAAACCAGGCTCCATCAAGCCACACACCCAGTTCGAATCTGAAGTGTACATCCTGAGCAAAGATGAAGGTGGTCGTCACACGCCATTCTTCAAAGGCTACCGTCCACAGTTCTACTTCCGTACCACTGACGTGACCGGTACCATCGAACTGCCAGAAGGCGTAGAGATGGTAATGCCAGGCGACAACGTGAACATGGTTGTAACCCTGATTCACCCAATCGCGATGGACGACGGTCTGCGTTTCGCAATCCGTGAAGGCGGCCGTACCGTTGGCGCAGGCGTTGTTGCTAAAGTTATCGCTTAATCGCTGATAAAGTTTGACGCGACACGCGGTAAAAGGGCATCATTTGATGCCCTTTTTCTACGCTGTGAACTAGAACCTATCTCATCAGCGATTTTGCAGTCATAATCATTGGTGAGATGGGCTCTTAAACCGTATTGACTGAATACGTCATGGCGTAAAACACCGGGATATTGCTATTGCGGTATCCGATCGGTTTGGTTTGCCTCGCAATGCGAGGCAAAGTTGTTTGTTCTGAATCATCATTGTGACAGGTTGGTTTATGAGTGCGAATACCGAGGCTCAAGGGAGCGGACGCGGCCTGGAAGCGGCAAAGTGGCTGATCGTCGCCGTTCTGTTGGTTGTGGCTATTGTCGGTAACTATTACTACCGTGATTTAAGCCTGCCATTGCGCGCGCTGGCAGTTGTGCTGATCATCGCCGTTGCAGGTGCAGTGGCTCTGATGACCACCAAAGGCAAAGCCACCGTTGCGTTTGCCCGCGAAGCGCGTACCGAAGTACGTAAAGTGATTTGGCCAACTCGTCAGGAAACGCTACACACCACGTTGATCGTTGCCGCGGTAACCGCCGTGATGTCACTGATTCTGTGGGGACTGGATGGTATTCTGGTCCGTCTGGTGTCGTTTATTACTGGCCTGAGGTTCTAAAATGTCTGAAGCTCCAAAAAAACGTTGGTACGTCGTTCAGGCGTTTTCCGGTTTTGAAGGTCGCGTAGCGCAATCGCTGCGTGAACACATCAAACTGCACGATATGGAAGAGCTGTTCGGCGAAGTGATGGTGCCTACGGAAGAAGTGGTTGAAATCCGTGGTGGCCAGCGTCGCAAGAGCGAGCGTAAATTCTTCCCTGGCTACGTGCTGGTGCAGATGGTGATGAATGACGCCAGCTGGCACCTGGTGCGCAGCGTACCGCGTGTCATGGGGTTCATCGGCGGCACGTCTGACCGTCCTGCGCCTATCAGCGATAAAGAAGTTGATGCGATCATGAACCGCCTGCAGCAGGTTGGTGACAAACCGCGTCCGAAGACGCTGTTCGAGCCGGGCGAGCTGGTGCGCGTCAACGATGGCCCGTTTGCCGATTTCAACGGCGTGGTCGAAGAAGTCGATTACGAAAAGAGCCGCCTGAAAGTTTCCGTTTCCATCTTCGGCCGTGCAACGCCGGTGGAACTGGACTTCAGCCAGGTTGAAAAAGGCTGATCGAATAATCAGCAATAAGCGGTCCGTTGCCGCTTGTCAAAGGCGCGAAATTGAACTACAATTTCGCGCCTTTTGTTTTTAGATGCCTTGCCTGATGCCTGTCTGGCGAGGTTAAACACGGGGAGCCTCTCACGAGGCGATACTACCCAAACCGAGGAAATTTAAATGGCTAAGAAAGTACAAGCCTACGTCAAGCTGCAAGTTGCAGCTGGTATGGCGAACCCGAGCCCACCAGTGGGTCCAGCTCTGGGTCAGCAGGGCGTTAACATCATGGAATTCTGTAAGGCATTCAACGCTAAGACTGACAGCGTTGAAAAAGGTCTGCCGATTCCGGTTGTTATCACCGTTTATTCTGATCGCTCCTTCACTTTCGTTACCAAAACCCCGCCAGCAGCAGTTCTGCTGAAAAAAGCGGCTGGTATCAAGTCTGGTTCCGGTAAGCCGAACAAAGACAAAGTAGGTAAAGTGACTCGTGCTCAGGTACGTGAAATCGCAGAAACCAAAGCTGCGGACATGACTGGTTCTGACGTTGAAGCGATGACTCGCTCCATCGAAGGTACCGCTCGTTCCATGGGCCTGGTAGTGGAGGATTAAGAGATGGCTAAGCTGACCAAGCGCATGCGCGTGATCCGTGACAAAGTTGATGCTACTAAACAGTATGACATCACCGAAGCTGTTGCTCTGCTGAAAGAGCTGGCCACCGCTAAATTCGTAGAAAGCGTTGACGTTGCCGTTAACCTCGGCATCGACGCTCGTAAATCTGACCAAAACGTTCGTGGCGCTACCGTTCTGCCACACGGCACCGGTCGTTCCGTTCGCGTTGCCGTATTTGCCCAAGGCGCTAACGCTGAAGCAGCGAAAGCTGCCGGCGCAGAGCTGGTAGGTATGGACGATCTGGCTGACCAGATCAAGAAAGGCGAAATGAACTTCGACGTTGTTATTGCTTCCCCGGATGCAATGCGCGTTGTAGGTCAACTGGGCCAGATCCTGGGTCCACGCGGCCTGATGCCAAACCCGAAAGTGGGTACCGTTACTCCGAACGTTGCTGAAGCAGTGAAAAACGCTAAAGCTGGTCAGGTTCGCTACCGTAACGACAAAAACGGCATCATCCATACCACTATCGGTAAGGTTGATTTCGACGCAGACAAGCTGAAAGAAAACCTGGAAGCCCTGCTGGTTGCGCTGAAAAAAGCAAAACCTTCTCAGGCGAAAGGCATGTACATCAAGAAAGTTAGCCTCTCCACCACCATGGGTGCTGGCGTTGCTATCGATCAGAGCGGTCTGTCTGCTGCAGCGAACTAATCGCACTTGCGATTATCGCTTTGACTTGGGGCCGAGATTTGTCTAGAATCTTATGCCCCAAGGTTTTGCTACTGGCTATGCCGTAGGCAAAACAAAGATTTTTCGGTTGGAGCCTGGCCTATCCAGGCCTCCGTCCAAGACCGCAGGTGTATCGCAAGATACTTAATCCTTCCTGCGTAGACGGTGACAGAGCCTAAGAAAATTTTTCTTTTTTATAAAAGAATGTCTTTGCTGGATTCTGCTCACCGTGTTAAGCCGCTCGGCGTGGCGTTTTACAAAGCGCCGAGTGAAGTGAGTTCCGGGGGATTTTCCCCGGCTAATCCAGGAGCAAAAAGCTAATGGCATTAAATCTTCAAGACAAACAAGCGATTGTTGCTGAAGTCAGCGAAGTAGCCAAAGGCGCGCTGTCTGCGGTTGTTGCGGATTCCCGCGGCGTTACCGTAGATAAAATGACTGAACTGCGTAAAGCAGGTCGTGAAGCTGGCGTTTACATGCGTGTTGTTCGCAACACCCTGATGCGTCGCGTAGTTGAAGGCACTCCATTCGAATGCCTGAAAGACACGTTTGTCGGTCCAACCTTGATTGCATTCTCTCACGAACACCCGGGCGCTGCTGCTCGTCTGTTCAAAGAGTTCGCGAAAGCGAATGCAAAATTCGAGGTTAAAGCTGCGGCCTTTGAAGGTGAGCTGATCCCAGCGGCGCAAATCGACCGCCTGGCGACGCTGCCAACTTACGAAGAAGCGATCGCACGCCTGATGGCAACCATGAAAGAAGCCGCTGCCGGCAAACTGGTTCGCACTCTGGCTGCAGTACGCGATCAGAAAGAAGCGGCGTAAGCCACTCTTTCTTAGCCTTTGCTAACGTATTTAAACTATTTCTGAATTTTAGGAACAATTGTTATGTCTATCACTAAAGACCAAATCCTGGAAGCAGTTGCCGCTATGTCCGTAATGGACGTTGTTGAACTGGTTTCCGCTATGGAAGAAAAATTCGGCGTTTCTGCTGCTGCTGCTGTAGCTGTAGCTGCTGGCCCAGCTGAAGCTGCTGAAGAGAAAACTGAATTCGACGTTATCCTGAAAGCTGCAGGCGCTAACAAAGTTGCTGTTATCAAAGCAGTACGTGGTGCTACCGGCCTGGGTCTGAAAGAAGCTAAAGACCTGGTCGAATCTGCTCCAGCCGCTCTGAAAGAAGGCGTGAGCAAAGATGACGCAGAAGCTCTGAAAAAATCTCTGGAAGAAGCTGGCGCAGAAGTTGAAGTTAAATAAGCCAACCTTTCCGGTTGCAGCCTAGTCTTTTAGGCTGATGGCTGGTGACTTTTTAGTCACCAGCCTTTTTGCGCTGTAGGGCGCCAGTAGCGTTTCACACTGTTTGGCTGCTGGTTTCGCCTCCCAATGTTTGTTTCTGTTGACGACTTAATATACCGCGGTCTTTGCACTACCAGGAGTTCTGGGGGAAGACGCGATGAAATGGTTTAAGCGTGATAGCAAGAGACATTGCGGAAAGTGTTCCCGCTTTCCGGTCGACAAAACGGTGTTGCATGAACTGTCCCTAATCGGACGGACAGATTGGGTCACTGATCAGCGAGCTGAGGAACCCTATGGTTTACTCCTATACCGAGAAAAAACGTATTCGTAAGGATTTTGGTAAACGTCCACAAGTGCTGGACATACCATATCTCCTTTCTATCCAGCTTGACTCGTTCCAGAAGTTTATCGAGCAAGATCCAGAAGGGCAGTACGGCCTTGAAGCCGCATTCCGTTCTGTTTTCCCTATCCAGAGCTACAGTGGCAATTCGGAGCTGCAATACGTTAGCTACCGTCTTGGTGAGCCGGTCTTCGACGTCAAAGAGTGCCAGATCCGTGGTGTGACGTTCTCTGCACCGCTGCGCGTAAAACTGCGCCTGGTTATCTATGAGCGCGAAGCGCCTGAAGGTACGGTCAAAGACATCAAGGAACAAGAAGTCTACATGGGCGAAATTCCGCTCATGACCGAAAACGGCACCTTTGTGATCAACGGTACTGAGAGGGTTATCGTATCTCAGTTGCACCGTAGTCCTGGCGTATTCTTCGACAGCGATAAGGGTAAAACCCACTCTTCGGGTAAAGTGCTGTACAACGCACGCATCATCCCTTACCGCGGTTCATGGTTGGACTTCGAGTTCGATCCGAAAGACAACCTGTTCGTGCGTATTGACCGTCGCCGCAAACTGCCTGCGACCATCATTCTGCGCGCGCTGAACTACACCACTGAACAGATCCTCGACCTGTTCTTTGACAAGATCGTCTTCGAAATCCGCGACAACAAGCTGCAGATGGAGCTGGTGCCAGAGCGCCTGCGTGGTGAGACCGCTTCGTTCGATATCGAAGCCAACGGCAAGATCTACGTAGAGAAAGGCCGTCGTATCACCGCCCGTCATATCCGTCAGCTGGAAAAAGACGACATTCAGAGCATTGAAGTACCGGTAGAGTACATCGCGGGCAAAGTGGTCGCGAAAGACTATATCGATACCAATACCGGCGAACTGATCTGCGCAGCCAACATGGAGCTGTCGCTGGATCTGCTGGCCAAACTGAGCCAGTCTGGCCACAAGCGCATCGAAACGCTGTTCACCAATGATCTGGATCACGGCGCGTACATCTCTGAAACGCTGCGTGTCGATCCGACCAACGATCGTCTGAGCTCGCTGGTAGAAATCTACCGCATGATGCGCCCTGGTGAGCCGCCAACGCGCGAAGCTGCCGAAAGCCTGTTCGAGAATCTGTTCTTCTCCGAAGACCGCTACGATCTATCCGCGGTTGGTCGCATGAAGTTCAACCGTTCTCTGCTGCGCGACGAGATCGAAGGTTCGGGCATCCTGAGCAAAGACGACATCATCGAAGTGATGAAGAAGCTCATCGATATCCGTAACGGCAAGGGCGAAGTGGACGACATCGACCACTTGGGCAACCGTCGTATCCGCTCTGTCGGCGAAATGGCCGAGAACCAGTTCCGCGTAGGTCTGGTGCGTGTTGAGCGTGCGGTGAAAGAGCGTCTGTCTCTGGGCGATCTGGATACCCTGATGCCTCAGGACATGATCAACGCCAAGCCGATTTCGGCGGCGGTGAAAGAGTTCTTCGGTTCCAGCCAGCTGTCCCAGTTCATGGACCAGAACAACCCGCTGTCCGAGATCACGCACAAGCGTCGTATCTCCGCACTGGGCCCGGGCGGTCTGACCCGTGAGCGCGCCGGCTTTGAAGTTCGAGACGTACACCCGACCCACTACGGCCGCGTGTGCCCAATCGAAACGCCGGAAGGTCCAAACATCGGTCTGATCAACTCCCTGTCCGTGTACGCACAGACTAACGAGTATGGCTTCCTGGAAACCCCGTACCGCCGCGTGCGTGACGGCGTGGTGACCGATGAAATCAACTACCTGTCTGCTATTGAAGAAGGCAACTTCGTTATCGCCCAGGCGAACTCCAACCTGGATGAAGAAGGCCGCTTCGTAGAAGACCTGGTCACCTGCCGCAGCAAAGGCGAATCAAGCCTGTTCAGCCGCGATCAGGTTGACTACATGGACGTATCCACCCAGCAGGTTGTTTCTGTTGGTGCCTCACTGATTCCATTCCTGGAACACGATGACGCCAACCGTGCATTGATGGGTGCGAACATGCAACGTCAGGCCGTACCAACCCTGCGCGCTGACAAGCCGCTGGTCGGTACCGGTATGGAACGTGCTGTAGCGGTTGACTCCGGCGTAACCGCCGTTGCCAAACGCGGCGGTGTGATCCAGTACGTGGATGCTTCCCGTATCGTTATCAAAGTTAACGAAGACGAGATGTACCCGGGCGAAGCAGGTATCGATATTTACAACCTGACCAAGTACACCCGTTCTAACCAGAACACCTGCATCAACCAGATGCCGTGTGTGAGTCTGGGTGAGCCAATCGAGCGCGGTGACGTGCTGGCGGATGGCCCATCGACAGACCTGGGCGAACTGGCACTGGGCCAGAACATGCGCGTAGCGTTCATGCCTTGGAACGGCTACAACTTCGAAGACTCCATTTTGGTCTCCGAGCGCGTGGTGCAGGAAGATCGCTTCACCACCATCCACATCCAGGAACTGGCGTGCGTATCTCGCGACACCAAGCTGGGGCCTGAAGAGATCACCGCCGACATCCCTAACGTGGGTGAAGCTGCTCTCTCCAAGCTGGATGAATCCGGTATCGTATATATCGGTGCTGAAGTGACCGGCGGCGACATCCTGGTCGGTAAGGTAACGCCTAAAGGCGAAACCCAGCTGACGCCGGAAGAGAAACTGCTGCGTGCGATCTTCGGTGAGAAAGCGTCTGACGTTAAAGACTCTTCTCTGCGTGTGCCGAACGGCGTTTCCGGTACGGTTATCGACGTGCAGGTCTTCACCCGTGATGGCGTGGAAAAAGACAAGCGCGCGTTGGAAATCGAAGAGATGCAGCTGAAGCAGGCGAAGAAAGACCTGACGGAAGAACTGCAGATCCTGGAAGCCGGCCTGTTTGCACGTATCCACGCGGTGCTGGTTGCCGGTGGCATCGAAGCCGACAAGCTGAGCAAGCTGCCGCGCGATCGCTGGCTGGAACTGGGCCTGACCGACGAAGAGAAGCAAAACCAGCTGGAACAGCTGGCCGAGCAGTACGACGAACTGAAATCCGACTTCGAGAAGAAGCTGGAAGCCAAGCGTCGTAAGATCACTCAGGGCGACGATCTGGCGCCGGGCGTGCTGAAAATCGTCAAGGTTTATCTGGCCGTTAAACGTCAGATCCAACCGGGTGACAAGATGGCGGGCCGCCACGGTAACAAGGGTGTTATCTCCAAGATCAACCCGATCGAAGATATGCCTTACGATGAAAACGGCACGCCGGTAGACATCGTACTGAACCCGCTGGGCGTACCATCACGTATGAACATCGGTCAGATCCTGGAAACCCACCTGGGTATGGCTGCGAAAGGCATCGGTGAGAAGATCAACCAGATGCTGAAGCAGCAGCAGGAAGTGGCCAAGCTGCGTGAGTTCATCCAGAAGGCCTACGATCTGGGCGACGACGTTTGCCAGAAAGTTGACCTGAACACCTTCAGCGACGACGAAGTGCTGCGTCTGGCAGAGAACCTGAAAAAAGGTATGCCGATCGCAACACCGGTGTTTGACGGTGCGAAAGAGACTGAAATCAAGAAGCTGCTGGAAATGGGTGGTATCCCGACCTCCGGTCAGATCACGCTGTTCGATGGCCGTACCGGTGAGCAATTCGAGCGCCAGGTTACTGTTGGCTATATGTACATGCTGAAACTGAACCACTTGGTTGACGATAAAATGCACGCCCGTTCAACCGGTTCTTACAGCTTGGTTACTCAGCAACCTCTGGGTGGTAAAGCGCAGTTCGGTGGTCAACGCTTCGGTGAGATGGAAGTGTGGGCACTGGAAGCATACGGCGCGGCTTATACCCTGCAGGAAATGCTCACCGTTAAGTCGGATGACGTTAACGGCCGTACCAAGATGTACAAAAACATCGTGGATGGCGACCACCGGATGGAGCCAGGCATGCCGGAATCCTTCAACGTACTGTTGAAAGAAATCCGCTCGCTCGGCATCAACATCGAACTGGAAGACGAGTAATCGTCATTCCGGCTCAGGCTCCCCGCCTAAGGGAGCCTGAGGGTGGTTGTTCAGGTCACACGGGTACCTACTGCGGTTGTGGGTACCCAACAGGTTTAACTCCGACAGGAGCCAATCCGTGAAAGACTTATTGAAGTTTCTGAAAGCGCAAACTAAGACCGAAGAGTTTGATGCGATCAAGATTGCTCTGGCCTCGCCAGACATGATCCGTTCGTGGTCGTTCGGTGAAGTTAAGAAGCCGGAAACCATTAACTACCGTACGTTCAAACCAGAACGTGACGGCCTTTTCTGCGCCCGTATCTTCGGGCCGGTAAAAGATTACGAGTGCCTGTGCGGTAAGTACAAGCGCTTGAAACACCGCGGCGTGATCTGTGAGAAGTGCGGCGTTGAAGTGACCCAGACCAAAGTGCGTCGTGAGCGCATGGGCCACATCGAGCTGGCTTCGCCGACCGCGCACATCTGGTTCCTGAAATCGCTGCCATCCCGCATCGGTTTGCTGCTGGATATGCCGCTGCGTGACATCGAACGCGTACTGTACTTCGAATCCTATGTGGTGGTCGAAGGCGGTATGACCAACCTCGAGCGTCGTCAGATCCTGACCGAAGAGCAGTATCTGGACGCGCTGGAAGAGTTCGGTGACGAATTCGACGCCAAGATGGGTGCGGAAGCTATTCAGGCCCTGTTGAAAAACATGGATCTGGAAGCCGAGTGCGAGCAGCTGCGTGAAGAGCTGAACGAAACCAACTCCGAAACCAAGCGCAAGAAGTTGACCAAGCGTATCAAGCTGCTGGAAGCGTTCGTACAGTCCGGTAACAAGCCGGAGTGGATGATCCTGACCGTGCTGCCGGTACTGCCGCCGGATCTGCGCCCGCTGGTTCCGCTGGATGGCGGTCGTTTCGCGACCTCGGATCTGAACGATCTGTATCGCCGCGTGATCAACCGTAACAACCGTCTGAAACGCCTGCTGGATCTGGCTGCGCCTGACATCATCGTGCGCAACGAAAAGCGTATGCTGCAAGAAGCGGTAGACGCCCTGCTGGATAACGGCCGTCGCGGTCGTGCCATCACCGGTTCCAACAAACGTCCTCTGAAATCTTTGGCCGACATGATCAAAGGTAAGCAGGGTCGTTTCCGTCAGAACCTGCTCGGTAAACGCGTTGACTACTCCGGCCGTTCCGTAATCACCGTAGGTCCATACCTGCGTCTGCATCAGTGCGGTCTGCCTAAAAAGATGGCGCTGGAGCTGTTCAAACCGTTCATCTACGGCAAGTTGGAGCTGCGTGGCCTGGCCACCACCATCAAAGCCGCCAAGAAAATGGTTGAGCGTGAAGAAGCCGTCGTTTGGGATATCCTGGACGAAGTGATCCGCGAACACCCGGTACTGCTGAACCGTGCACCAACCCTGCACCGTTTGGGTATCCAGGCGTTTGAACCGGTTCTGATCGAAGGTAAAGCGATCCAGCTGCACCCACTGGTTTGTGCGGCCTATAACGCCGACTTCGATGGTGACCAGATGGCTGTTCACGTACCGCTGACGCTGGAAGCCCAGCTGGAAGCGCGTGCGCTGATGATGTCTACCAACAACATCCTGTCCCCAGCGAACGGCGAGCCAATCATCGTTCCTTCTCAGGACGTTGTACTGGGTCTGTACTACATGACCCGCGACTGTGTTAACGCCAAGGGCGAAGGCATGGTGCTGAACGGTTCCAAAGAAGCTGAGCGTGTTTACCGCGCCGGCCTGGCGTCTCTGCATGCGCGCGTTAAAGTGCGTATCACCGAAGACGTCAAAAACGCCGAAGGCGAATGGACTTCTCAGACCAGCATCATCGACACCACCATCGGCCGCGCCATCCTGTGGATGATCGTACCGAAAGGTCTGCCGTACTCGATCGTTAACCAGCCTTTGGGCAAGAAAGCGATCTCCAAGATGCTGAACACCTGTTACCGCATCCTGGGCCTGAAGCCGACCGTTATCTTTGCTGACCAGATCATGTACACCGGTTTTGCTTACGCAGCCCGTTCAGGCGCTTCCGTAGGTATCGACGACATGGTTATCCCGGCCAAGAAAGCAGAGATCATCGAAGAAGCGGAAACCGAAGTTGCCGAGATCCAGGAGCAGTTCCAGTCTGGTCTGGTTACCGCCGGCGAACGCTACAACAAAGTGATCGATATCTGGGCTGCAGCGAACGAACGCGTTGCGAAAGCGATGATGGAAAACCTGTCGGTAGAAGACGTGGTTAACCGTGACGGCGAAGTGGAACAGCAAGTTTCCTTCAACAGCATCTTTATGATGGCCGACTCCGGTGCGCGTGGTTCCGCCGCTCAGATTCGTCAGCTGGCCGGTATGCGTGGCCTGATGGCGAAGCCGGACGGCTCCATCATCGAAACGCCAATCACCGCGAACTTCCGTGAAGGTCTGAACGTACTCCAGTACTTCATCTCCACCCACGGTGCTCGTAAAGGTCTGGCGGATACCGCACTGAAAACCGCGAACTCCGGTTATCTGACCCGTCGTCTGGTTGACGTGGCGCAGGATCTGGTTGTGACCGAAGACGACTGTGGCACCCACGACGGCATCCTGATGACTCCGGTTATCGAAGGTGGCGACGTGAAAGAGCCGCTGCGTGAACGCGTTCTGGGCCGTGTGACGGCAGAAGACGTCCTCAAGCCGGGTACGGCGGACATTCTGGTGCCACGCAACACCCTGCTGAACGAGAAGGCGTGTGACCTGTTGGAAGAGAATTCTGTCGACAGCGTTAAAGTCCGTTCCGTAGTGAGCTGTGAAACCGACTTTGGTGTGTGTGCAAACTGCTACGGTCGCGACCTGGCACGTGGCCACATCATCAACAAAGGTGAAGCCATCGGCGTTATCGCGGCACAGTCCATCGGTGAGCCGGGTACACAGCTGACGATGCGTACGTTCCACATCGGTGGTGCGGCATCTCGTGCGGCTGCTGAATCCAGCATCCAGGTGAAAAACAAGGGTAGCCTCAAGCTGAGCAACGTGAAGTTCGTTATGAACGCCGCGGGCAAGCTGGTGATCACCTCGCGTAACACCGAACTGAAACTGATCGACGAATTCGGCCGTACCAAAGAAAGCTACAAGGTGCCTTACGGTGCCGTGATGGGCAAAGGCGACGGTGAAGAAGTTAACGGCGGCGAAACCGTTGCTAACTGGGATCCGCACACCATGCCGGTCATCAGTGAAGTCAGCGGCTTCATTCGCTTCGCGGATATGGTTGACGGCCAGACCATTACTCGCCAGACCGACGAACTGACCGGTTTGTCTTCTCTGGTCGTACTGGACAGCGCAGAGCGTACCGGTAGCGGTAAAGACCTGCGTCCGGCACTGAAAATCGTTGACGCTCAGGGCGAAGACGTATTGATCCCAGGTACTGATATGCCTGCTCAATACTTCCTGCCGGGCAAAGCGATCGTTCAGCTGGAAGACGGCATTCAGATCGGTGCGGGTGATACCCTGGCGCGTATTCCTCAGGAATCCGGCGGTACCAAGGATATTACCGGTGGTCTGCCGCGCGTTGCCGACCTGTTCGAAGCACGTCGTCCGAAAGAGCCGGCAATCCTGGCTGAAATCAGCGGGATTATCTCGTTCGGTAAAGAGACCAAAGGCAAACGTCGCCTGGTGATCTCTCCGCTGGACGGCAGCGACGCTTACGAAGAGATGATCCCGAAATGGCGTCAGCTCAACGTGTTCGAAGGCGAAGTGGTGGAACGTGGTGACGTCGTTTCCGACGGCCCAGAGTCTCCGCACGACATTCTGCGTCTGCGTGGCGTGCATGCGGTTACCCGCTACATCACCAACGAAGTGCAGGAAGTTTACCGTCTGCAAGGCGTTAAGATTAACGATAAGCACATCGAAGTTATCGTTCGTCAGATGCTGCGTAAAGGCACCATCGTTAGCGCTGGTGGCTCCGAGTTCCTGGAAGGCGAGCAGGCTGAAGTGTCTCGCGTCAAGATTGCCAACCGTCAGCTGGAAGCTGAAGGTAAAATCGCGGCAACCTTCTCGCGCGATCTGCTGGGTATCACCAAGGCTTCCTTGGCGACCGAGTCCTTCATCTCCGCTGCATCGTTCCAGGAAACGACGCGCGTTCTGACCGAAGCTGCCGTAGCCGGCAAGCGTGATGAACTGCGTGGCCTGAAAGAGAACGTTATCGTGGGCCGTCTGATCCCAGCCGGTACCGGTTACGCTTATCATCAGGATCGTATGCGTCGCCGTGCTCAGGGTGAAGCGCCGGTTGTTCCGCAAGTCAGCGCGGAAGAAGCGACGGCTAACCTGGCCGAGCTGCTCAACGCAGGCCTGGGCGGCAGCGACGACGAGTAATCGTCATCCGCGCCGCGGGCCCGGTACGCCGGGCCCATCGCCAGATAAACCGCCCCTTCGGGGGCGGTTTTTTTTCGCCTCGTGCCGGGTTAAGACAAACTTTGCTACTATGGTTCCAGCAGAAATTGACCGGCGCTTTTTATCTGACAATTAAGGACAGTGCGAAACATGGACAGCCTCATTACCTTCGAAAAATTGACGGCGCAACACCTGCCATACCTGTATGAGATCCGCTTTTCCGTTGAAGAAAACCTGCTGCATCCGCATCAGGTCCAGTATCTGCAGCGCAAACAGGCGCTGGAGGACATCAACCAGGGCGGCGGTTGGATCTGCAAGTATGGCGACGACTATGCCGGCGTTGGCTTCGGGTTATTCATCCCTGAACCGCTGATCGGCGGCCTGTTCGTGAAGCCGGAATACCAGTCTAAGGGGATCGGCTCTGCCTTACTGGCACGGGTCACTCACTGGATGTTTGAGCACGGCGCCGAAGCGATCCACTTAACCACCGATCTCGGCTCCAAGGCCGAAGGCTTTTATCAACGTCACGGCTGGGTCGTGGTCGGGCAGGATGAATTTGGCCAGGCCGAATTGGTGAAACGCAAAGAGGGTGAATGATGAAAATCAAAGGATTGATGACGTTACTGCTGCTTTCGCTGTTTAGCGCGCCGCTGTATGCGGCCGTTGACTATTTTTATCTGAAACCGCTCGACGGCGAGAAGATCAAAATCACCCGGCAGATGCTGGAGGCGATGCCGCCGCACACGATTAAAACCTCGACCAATTTCACCCCGGAAGATACGTTTACCGGCGTTGAGTTTGCCGAGCTGGTGAAAGCCTATCATCTGAAAGGCCAGTCGGTGCGCGCTTTCGCCTGGGACGATTACTCCTACTCGATGCCGATTGACGAGATGATTAAATACCGCGTGATTGTCGCCTATCTGCGCGGCGGTAAGCCGATCGACGTGGGGGAGTTGGGGCCATTCGCCATTATTTATCCGCGCGATGGCTACGCTGAGCTGAATAACCTGGATGTGAACGCGAAAACCGTCTGGCAAGTTAAACGGTTGGAGATGAAATAAGATGAGCAAAAAACTGATCGGTACTCTTATCGCGTTGGTTGCCATCTTCTCTTTATTGATTTTGTTGATTGCTATTAACTTCGGTGGCGTAAAAGAGCGCTATAAGCAGATCGAGCCCAATCTGGACAACTACTCGGTGGCCGAGATCCTCTTTCTGGCGTTTGAAAGGACCAAAACCGCGCTGCTGCTCAGTGAAAATAACGACTACGATGCTTTCCTGATCAAGAAGAAAATCTTTTACTCGAAGATTCAGATCCTGGAGAGCCGTTCGACCTTCAGCGACTCTTTTTATTACGACGACGAGTTCATCAAGAATGTTGCGCTGCTGAAGCAGCAGTACCGCACGTTGGACGATCTCTCCACCGGCTTGCTGGTGGGGCAGAAAAACAAGACGGATATTCTCTCTTATATGGATGATATCGAGGGCACGCTGGTCGATATCCAGGAAATTATTTATCGGATACAGATTAAAAACTTTACCGAAGTGAAAGGCATCATCCAGGACAACTCGAGTAAAGCCGAGATGTTTGCCCTCTTTTCGCTGATTTTGGTGTTCCTGATGATGTTCCTGGTGCTGAGAAATGCCTTCTCGTTAAAAGAGATCATCAAGAATAAGAACATCTTTATCTCTTCCATCTACCACGAGATCGCCGGCTCGACTCAGGCCATCGTCATTGCTGCGGATATCATGGAGCACGAGCTGGCGCAGGAAGAGTTGAAAAAAGAAGCTCGCCTGATCTCCTATCACGGCAATAAGATCACCGAACAAACGCGCGAGGTGATGGATTATTCGCGGCTAGAGATGGGGGAGGTCAAAGTGAATATATCCACCTTCCGTCTGAATGAGGTGGTGGACGATGCCATGACCAGTATCAGCGCCGGGCGTGGTAATCGCATCGTGGTGCGTCGTTCATCCTATGTTGGTTTGATTTGCTCCGACAAATATAAGCTCTACCGAATATTGGCCAATCTGCTCAGCAACGCGGACAAATTTACTCACCACGGTGCGATTATCCTCAATGTGAAGGTGTGCCACGGCAATCTGTATTTATGGGTAAAAGACACCGGCATCGGGTTTAACGTCGATAATCTGGAACGATTATATAAGGCGTTCAATCAGGGGGTGGAAAGGGAAACGCGACAGGGATTGGGGCTGGGGCTGACCATTATCAAAAATTACGTCACGACGATGAAAGGCGCCATCAAGGTCAAATCCGTCGAAGGGGTTGGCTCGTCGTTTTTGATCCGCATCCCGGTCAAACTAATTAAAGAATAAGTTCGACAGCAGCAGCGAAGAGATAATCAGCGGTTTGGTCGGTTTTTCCACCAGATGCACGTCATAGTGCAGGATCATATCGCCGATGTTTTTCTCGTAGTGATTCAGCTGGCCGGTCAAAATGATGATGCGGGCATGCGGATCGAGGGTGTCCTTTATTTTCTTCACGACGCGTTCGGAAGTCTCGCCGAAGTCCAACAGCCAGTCCAAAATAAACGCCTCAAAAGACTGGTGCTCCAGCGCGGCCAGCATGGCGTCCGCCGTTTGAAAGGTCTCGGTCTCGATGCCGTAGCGGCAGGCGATCTTCTTCAACAATTCGAGAATATCACTGTCATTGTCCAGGATCGCGATACGCGGAGCCGGCAAAAAGTCTATCTTGTTGACTTTGTACAGTGGGGCATCGGCGGCATGTTCCCGGTTGGTGTTGATGATGAAAAGATCGTCTTTTTTGTAGGCGTAGGTTTCGTCGCTGTCTGCTTGCGTGGCCGGGCGCTCGTCGACCTCAATGTTGCAGCGCTTGTGAATGCTGTTCATGATAAAGACGCCGTTATGCGTCCTTTGGCCGGCAAACGGTTCGTTGAAATACTGAAAAACCTTTTTGATTTCATCGAGGGTGATGCCCCTTTTGCCATCCAGTTTTTGTTTGGCGCTGTTGTACTGAAGGTTCAGTATGTTGGCCATCGTGGAGGCATGTTTTCTGTCGCCAACTCCTTTCAGAGTGAGCAACGCGCTGATTGCATCGATATAATTTGGCGTTTTCTTCATGACAACCTTGGCTTTTTTGATGTTGACCGCGAGCGCTGAAAAACCTGCGCGAGAACCCGTGCTGGATTATAGATGATGCCCCGGTGGTTGCGGTGATATCAGTTTGATTTCCTTTGGCAAACTCAAAACATACTCGATACTAAATAAAAAAACACTCAAAAGACATTCACATTTAATCGTTTATGTGGTTAATTAGCGCACATACTGTGTGATTCGCGTCCTGGGGGGGTGCCAGTCTCACAAAATAAACCGCCTGCTCTTGTCCGTAAGCAGGGAGCAGGCGGCAAAAAAGATCTGCGGTCAACACCAGGGCTATTGGCTGCATCGGGGATGACCATTCGAACCTCTCTTCGTCGCTGTATCTTCTTTTTTCCTCGTTCCTCACTGTTCTGCCGCAATAGCGCCCTATGAATATCACTCCTAAGTGAATACCGAACGCAGATATCGCATCTTTCTGACAGCCCATTAACCGACAAGACAACCTATCCGTACGCCCTTACAGGCCGCGATACGGCATATGCGCGTTGCCGCGGACGAGGGCCGGAGTCGCGCAAGAGGATCTCCGGCGCGATCCGGGATGGGATAAGGCGGGCCATCGAGAGGGTGACGGCCCCGGCCGACGCCGGGTTTGGCGGTCGGCAAGGCCACTATAGTCGGCGCGTTTGCCGGCGCCAGCGCTGCCGTTCGGCATTGCGCGGCCGCTCCAGCGTTTTCTTCACACGGCGGCAAACGTTGCTGTTTATTGCGCGCCGCGTCCCAGATAACCGTCCCAGTCTTTCCACACCGGCTGCAGCCCGGCGTGGCTGATGGCCTCGGCGACCTGCTGCGGCGTGCGGTCGTCGTGCGGTTCGAACTGTTCCAGCTCCGGCGGTACGTCATCGGCATAGCCGCCGGGCTGCGTCTTGGATCCGGCGCTGACGCTGTTGATCGCCACCGGGATCATATGATCGCGGAAGTAAGGCGACTCCCGGGTAGACAGCGACAGCTCAACGTCTGGCGCGAACAGCCGGAAGGCGCAGATCAGCTGCACCAGTTGAGGCTCGCTCATGATCGACGCCGGTTCAATGCCACCGGCGCAGGGGCGCAGACGCGGGAACGAGATCGAGTAGCGGCTCTGCCAGTAGGTTTGCTGCAGGTAGAACAGATGTTCCGCCAGCAGGTAGCAGTCGGTGCGCCAACTGTTGGACAGACCGATCAATGCGCCGAGGCCGATCTTGTCGATCCCGGCGCGCCCCAGGCGATCCGGCGTGGCCAGGCGCCAATGGAAATCCTGCTTCTGGCCGCGCAGGTGGTGCTGCAGATAGGTGGCCGGATGGTAGGTTTCCTGGTACACCAGCACGCCGTCCAGGCCCAGCGTTTTCAGTTCGGCGTATTCCTCCTGCGCCAGCGGCTGCACTTCCATCATCAGCGAGCTGAAGTGTCGGCGGATCGCCGGGATGTGCTGGCGGAAATAGTCCATGCCAACCTTGGTCTGATGTTCGCCGGTGACCAGCAACAGATGTTCGAACCCCAGCGCCTTGATGGCTTCGCACTCGCGTGCGATCTCCGCCGCATCCAGCGTTTTGCGCTTGATGCGGTTGCTCATCGAAAAGCCGCAGTAGGTGCAGTCGTTGGCGCACAGGTTAGAGAGATACAGCGGCACATAGAAGCCGACGACGTTACCGAACCGCTGGCGGGTCAGCTGCTGTGCGCGCTGCGCCAGCGGTTCCAGATACGGCGCGGCGGCGGGGGAGATCAGCGCCATAAAGTCGTCGCGCGTCAGCTTGTCGGCGTTCAACGCGTGCTCCACGTCGCGCGTAGTTTTGCCGTTGATGCGCAGCGTAATGTCGTCCCAGTCCAGCTGTTGCCAGCGGCTACTGAAATCGTCGGCCATCATTGCGCCTCCTCTGGCTGGCTGAGAAAAGCGGTCAGCGGGCTGGACGCGACCGCGCCGCGCTGGCTGGAGCCTAATCCGGCGCTGCGTGCCAGCTCGCCGGCCTCCAGCGCCAGGCGAAACGCCCGCGCCATCTGCACCGGATCGCGCGCCACGGCAATGGCGGTATTCACCAGCACCGCGTCGGCACCCAGCTCCATCGCCGCCAGCGCGTGGCTTGGCGCGCCGATGCCGGCGTCTACCACCACCGGCACCTTGGCTTGCTCGATGATGATTTCGAGGAAGTCACGGGTGCGCAGACCGCGGTTGGAGCCGATAGGCGCACCAAGCGGCATCACCGCCGCACAGCCCACCTCTTCCAGCCGTTTGCACAGCACCGGATCGGCGCCGCAGTAGGGCAGCACCACAAAACCGTCTTTCACCAGCGTTTCCGCCGCTTTCAGCGTTTCTATCGGATCAGGCAGCAGGTATTTCACATCGGGATGGATCTCCAGCTTCACCCAGTGGGTGCCGAGCGCTTCACGCGCCAGCCGGGCGGCGAACACCGCCTCGGCGGCGGTTTTGGCGCCGGAGGTGTTGGGCAGCAGCCTGACGCCCAACTGCTGCAGCGGCGCCAAAATGGCGTCGTTGCCGCCGCGCAGATCGACGCGCTTCATGGCCATGGTCACCAGCTGTGAGCCGGAGGCCGCCAGTGCCTCCAGCATCAACGCCGGGGTGGCGAACTTGCCGGTGCCGGTGAACAGGCGCGAGGTAAAAGTGGTATCGGCGATTTTCAGCATATCAGCCTCCGGCGATCGCTTGAAACAGCAAAATGTCGTCACCGTCCTGCACCTGATGATCGGCCCAGTCGGCGCGTGGGATGATGGTTTGGTTGATCGCCAGCGCGGTGCCCGGCTGGTGGCGTTCCAACTGGGTCAGCAGGGCGGCGACGCTGAGCGGCTGCGCCAGCTCAAGCGGTTGGTCGTTCAGCCGGATTTTCATGCCGCGCCTCCGCATACCGGGCAGGCGCGGGCCTGGCTCAGTTGCAGCGTGCTCCAGCTCTGCTGCTTACCGTCGAACAGCCGCAGTTTCCCGCTGAGGGAGGAAGGCATGCCGGCCAGCATCTTGATGGCCTCCAGCGCTTGCAGGGTGCCGATTACGCCGACCACCGGGCCGAGTACCCCGGCGGTGCGGCAGTTGCGCTGCGGCTCTTCCTGCTCCGGATACAGGCAGGCGTAGCAGCCGTGTGCATAGGGCGGCTCGAGCACCAGCAGCTGGCCGCTGAAACCGACCGCGCTGCCGCTGATCAGCGGCTTGGCGGCGGCGATGCAGGCGGCATTGACCTCATGACGGGTCGCCATATTGTCGCAGCAGTCCAGCACCAGATCGGCGCGGGCGACCGCGTCGCGCAGCGCTTGCCCCTGTAGCCGTTGCGCCAGCGGGATGGATTCCACCAACGGGTTCAGCGCCTGCAGGTGGCGTTGCGCCAGCGCCGCCTTACCGGTGGCGGTATCGGCGCTGCGGTAGAGGATTTGCCGCTGCAGGTTGGTAACGTGCAGCTGGTCGTCGTCGGCCAGCAGCAGCGTGCCGACGCCGGCGGCGGCCAGGTACAACGAAGCCGGGGAACCGAGCCCGCCCAAACCGACGATCAACACTGTGGCGCGCTTGAGTTTCTCTTGGCCTTCCGGGCCGACGTCCTCCAGCAGCAGCTGGCGGCTGTAGCGCAGGAATTCCTGATCGTTAAGCATCGCTCGACCCCTCGCCTTCGATCAGCCGCAGCAGCTCGGCCGTCGCCGCGCGCCAATCCGGCGCCTGGGTGATGGCGCTGACCACCGCCACGCTGCCGACGCCGCACGCCAGCACTGCCGGTACGCGATCGATACTGATCCCGCCGATCGCCACCGTCGGGTAATCCGCCAAACCGGCGATGTGGCGTTTCAACTCCGTCAGCCCCTGCGGCGCCGAAGGCATGTCTTTGGTTTGGGTGGGGAAGATGTGCCCCAGCGCGATGTAGGACGGTTTCACCGCCAGCGCGCGCGCCAGTTCGGCGTCGTCATGGGTGGACACGCCGAGCCGCAACCCGGCGCGGTGAATGGCAGCCAGATCGGTGGTATCGAGATCTTCCTGGCCCAGATGCACGCCGTAGGCGCCATGCTTGATCGCCAGCCGCCAGTAGTCGTTGATGAACAGGCGCGCCTGATAACGCTGGCCCAGCGCGATGGCGGCGGCGATATCCTCTTCGACCTGCTCGTCAGGCAAATCCTTGATGCGCAGCTGGATCGTGGTGACGCCGGCTTCCAGCAGGCGAGCGATCCATTCCACGCTGTCGACGACCGGGTAGAGTCCCAGCTTGTGGGGCGTTGCCGGGAAGGGGGTCGTGATATCAGTCATTGTTTGTCTCCTCTTGCAGGGTGCCGGCGCTGTGATACAGCTCGCTGCCGCGGGCACGGAATTCGGCGGACATTTTCTCCATGCCGGTCAGCTGCACCTCGATCGGCTTGGCGGCCTCCTGGGCGGCGGCGTAGTCGCGTACCTCCTGCGAAATCTTCATCGAGCAGAATTTCGGCCCGCACATTGAGCAGAAGTGGGCGACCTTGCCGGATTCCTGCGGCAGGGTTTCGTCGTGATAGGCGCGCGCGGTGGCCGGATCGAGCGCCAGATTGAACTGATCTTCCCAGCGAAATTCGAAACGCGCCTTGGACATGGCGTTATCGCGGATCTGCGCGCCCGGATGGCCCTTGGCCAGATCGGCGGCGTGGGCGGCGATCTTGTAGGTGATCAGGCCCTGCTTGACGTCCTCTTTGTTCGGCAGGCCGAGGTGTTCTTTCGGCGTGACGTAACACAGCATGGCGCAGCCGAACCAGCCGATCATTGCCGCGCCGATGCCGGAGGTGAAATGGTCATAGCCCGGTGCGATATCGGTGGTCAGCGGGCCGAGGGTGTAGAACGGCGCTTCGTGGCAGTGTTCCAGCTCTTCGGTCATGTTGCGGCGGATCATCTGCATCGGCACATGGCCCGGGCCTTCGATCATCACCTGCACGTCGTATTCCCAGGCGATTTTGGTCAGCTCGCCCAGCGTATGCAGCTCGGCGAACTGGGCTTCGTCGTTGGCGTCCTGAATCGAGCCGGGGCGCAGGCCGTCGCCGAGCGACAGCGAAACGTCGTAGGCGGCGCAGATCTCGCAGATTTCACGGAAGTGCTGATAGAGGAAGTTTTCCTGATGGTGCGACAGGCACCATTTGGCCATGATCGAGCCACCGCGCGACACGATGCCGGTCAGGCGTTTGGCGGTCATCGGCACATAGCGCAGCAGCACGCCGGCGTGGATGGTGAAGTAATCGACCCCTTGTTCCGCCTGTTCCAGCAGCGTATCGCGGAACATCGCCCAGGTGAGGTTTTCCGCCACGCCGTTGACCTTCTCCAGCGCCTGGTAGATAGGCACGGTGCCGATGGGCACCGGGCTGTTGCGCAGGATCCACTCGCGGGTTTCGTGAATATAGCGGCCGGTGGAGAGATCCATCACGGTGTCTGCGCCCCAGCGGGTGGCCCACACCAGCTTCTCCACCTCTTCTTCGATCGACGACGTGACCGCCGAGTTGCCGATATTGGCGTTCACCTTCACCAGGAAATTGCGGCCGATGATCATCGGCTCCGCCTCCGGGTGATTGATGTTGGCAGGAATGATGGCGCGGCCGGCGGCCACTTCCTGGCGCACGAACTCCGGCGTGATGTTGTCCGGCAGGTTGGCGCCCCAGCCCTGGCCCGGATGCTGGTGGCGCAGCACCTCGCCGCGAATGCGTTCGCGCCCCATGTTTTCACGGATGGCGATAAACTCCATCTCCGGGGTGACGATGCCGGCGCGGGCATAGTGCAGCTGGGTCACGCACTTGCCCGGCAGCGCTTTGCGCGGCAGCGGCAGATGTTCGAAGCGCAGGTGATCCAGCCCCTCGTCCGCCAGACGCTGTTGGGTGAAGCCGGAACTGGCGCCGCTCAGGGTCGCAGTATCGCCGCGCGCGTCGATCCAGCCGGCGCGCAGCTTGGCCAGGCCGGCGTGCACATCGAGCTCGGCCTGCGGATCGCCGTAGGGGCCGGCGGTGTCATACACCGGGATCGCCTCGTTCTGTTCATACTGCGGGCTATCTTTGCTGCCGCCGACCAGGGTCGGACTGAGCTCAATTTCGCGCATCGGCACCTGGATATCGCGGCGCGAGCCCTGCAGGTAGATGCGGCGTGAGTTTGGGAAAGCCATGCCTTGCAGCGTGTCGATAAACTGCTGGGCGGCTTCGCGTTGCGCTTTACGGGCGCGCGGTGGATTAATGTTAGACATAGCAAGTTCCTACCAGTGTGTTGGGTTGGGAAAGTTGCTTGTCTGGAGCTCGGAGGGAGTAATGATGGTGGCCGATAAGGCAGGGCGCCCGCAAGGGGGAGGCCGTGCCTGTGGCGATAGATTACTCTTGTTCCCTTCGCGGGTATTAACCCGATCAGGTTCCGCGGATCCCGAATTAACGGTCTCAGCCTGGCTGATTCGATGAACAAATCAGGCGCTAGGCACTCCGACAAGATGCCCCCCAGTATAGGAGGGATATGAAAAAAAACTATAAAATTTTAACGCGCCGGATCCAGCGTCTGGTCCGGCAGCGGTTGCTGCGCGGCTTCTGCTTCCAACTGGATCAGCTTATCTTCCAGCGCAAAGCGCGCCGCCAGCGTTTCGCCGATATCCGACAAGGCCTGGTGGAATTCCAGACAAACCTCCTGATCGATATCCACTTCGGTATAGCGATCGTGGAACGCCATGATCTGTTCAGTATTGGCCCACAGCTTGGGATAGATGTTCACCGCCAGCGACATTTTCGGACTGGCTGCGCCTTCCACTTGTTTGATAATTCTGTCATAGATATGAAAATGCCCTGCGGAGAGATAATCCACTAGGTTGTGGCAAAAGTTCTCCAGCGCTTTTTCATTCAGCGGCGTATGCTTTTCTTTATTCGGTTTGAGGCCTACCAGCGTGCAGTAGGCGACCAGCAACTGCTTGCGGGCCTGAAGCCATTGATCAACTAATTCATTACTACCGCCAACGCGCTGAGTCAGCCTTTCCAAACGGTTGAGCATGTTTGACTCCGTGTAAGTAACAAAAGTAACCGGTAAGTTATTAAAATGTAACAAAGCCGATTTGTAGAGTGCCAGTGAAGCTGAGGTTGTGCAACAACGATATGGAACTTGCATTAACGGGCAATGAAAACGGCTGGTGGATTGTCAGCCATGAAAGCAAACTTTGGTTACCGAACGGTGAATTGCCGTCGGGGACGGCCGCCGCCCTCGGGCTGCAGGGCCACATGGCGCGCACCATCGGTGAATGGGAGGGCGCGCCGGTTTGGCTGGTGCGCCAGGCGATGCCGCGGGAGATGGGATCGGTGCGTCAGCTGTTGGATCAGGATCGCGGTCTGTTCCAGCTTGCCGGGCGCGGCGTTCAGTTGGCGGATTTCTACCGCTCTCATCGCTATTGCGGCTACTGCGGCCATGAGATGCACCTCAGCCGCTCCGAAAGCGCCTGCCTGTGCGGCCACTGCAAAGAGCGGTACTACCCGCAGATTGCGCCCTGCGTGATCGTCGCCATTCGGCGCGACGATCAGATCCTGCTGGCGCAACACGTGCGCCATCGCGGCGGCATCCACACGGTGCTGGCCGGCTTCGTCGAGGTGGGCGAAACGCTGGAACAGGCGGTAGCGCGCGAAGTGATGGAAGAGAGCAATATCGAAATCAAGAACCTGCGTTACGTCACCTCACAACCCTGGCCGTTCCCGCACTCGCTGATGATGGCCTTTATGGCCGATTACCATCAGGGTGACCTTCGACACGACCCCAAGGAGCTGCTCAACGCCGGCTGGTATCGCTACGACCAACTGCCGCTGTTGCCGCCGCCCGGCACCGTGGCGCGCCGGTTGATTGAGGACACCGTGGCGCTGTGCCGGGCAGAATAATGTACAATGGCCGGCAGATTATTAAGGGAGCCCCATAAATGACTGAGTTGAAGAACGATCGCTACCTGCGCGCGCTGTTGCGCCAGCCGGTGGATGTGACCCCCGTATGGATGATGCGCCAGGCCGGTCGTTATTTACCGGAGTACAAGGCGACCCGCGCCCAGGCCGGTGATTTCATGTCGCTGTGCAAGAACGCGGAGCTGGCCTGTGAGGTTACGCTGCAGCCGCTGCGCCGCTATGCGCTGGACGCCGCCATTCTGTTCTCCGACATTCTCACCATTCCCGACGCCATGGGGCTTGGCCTGTACTTTGAAGCCGGCGAAGGCCCGCGTTTCAGCTCACCGGTCACCTGCCGTGCTGACGTCGACAAACTGCCGGTGTTCGATCCGGAAGTGGAGTTGGGCTATGTGATGAACGCGGTGCGTACCATCCGCCGCGAGCTGAAGGGCGAAGTGCCGCTGATCGGCTTCTCCGGCAGCCCGTGGACGTTGGCTACCTATATGGTTGAAGGCGGCAGCAGCAAGGCCTTCACCAAGCTGAAAAAGATGATGTATGCCGAACCGGCCACGCTGCACCTGTTGCTGGACAAGCTGGCGGACAGCGTGATCCTGTACCTCAACGCCCAGATCAAAGCCGGCGCGCAGTCGGTGATGGTGTTCGACACCTGGGGCGGCGTGTTGACCGGGCGCGATTACCGCGAGTTCTCGTTGCACTACATGCACAAGATCGTCGACGGGCTGCTGCGTGAAAATGACGGCCGCCGCGTGCCGGTGACGCTGTTCACCAAAGGCGGTGGGCAGTGGCTGGAGGCGATGGCCGCCACCGGCTGCGATGCGCTGGGGCTGGATTGGACCACCGACATCGCCGACGCGCGTCGGCGCGTGGGCGATAAAGTGGCGCTGCAGGGCAACATGGATCCGTCGATGCTTTATGCTTCCCCGGCGCGCATCGCGGAAGAAGTGGAGACCATTCTGGCCGGTTTCGGCCACGGCAACGGCCATGTGTTCAACCTGGGCCACGGCATCCATCAGGATGTGCCGCCTGAGCACGCCGGCGCCTTCGTCGAGGCGGTGCACGCGCAGTCGGCGAAATACCACCGTTAAGGATTCGATGTGACCGATATGCAGGCTCTGCGCGCCGAACAGCTGCGGCGCGCGGCTGAAGTCATTCGCTACGACGATCTGCCGGCCGAACCGCCGGCCTTCATCGCCGGCGCCGACGTGGGCTTCGAGCAGGAGGGAGCGGTGACGCGCGCCGCCGTCGCCATCCTGCGCTATCCGTCGCTGGAGCTGGTGGAGTATCAGGTGGCGCGTATCGCCACCGTCATGCCTTATATCCCGGGTTTCCTGTCGTTTCGCGAATACCCGGCGCTGTTGGCCGCCTGGGCTCAGCTGCGGCAAAAGCCGGGGTTGATCTTCGTCGATGGACATGGCATTTCGCATCCGCGGCGTCTCGGCGTCGCCAGCCATTTCGGCCTGCTGGTCGATGTGCCGACTATCGGCGTGGCCAAGAAGCGCCTGTGCGGCAAATTCGCACCGTTGGAGGCCGCCGTCGGTGCGCTGGCGCCGTTGGAAGATAAGGGTGAACAGCTGGGCTGGGTATGGCGCAGCAAGGCGCGCTGCAACCCGCTGTTCATCTCTACCGGTCACCGCGTGGGCGCCGACAGCGCGCTGGCGTGGGTGCAGCGCTGTATGGCGGGCTACCGTTTGCCGGAGCCGACCCGTTGGGCTGATGCCATCGCATCGCGGCGCCCGGCGTTTCAGCGTTGGTTGCAGCAGCATCCGGAGGTGTCGCCATGAGCGATTTCGGGTACACTGCGCCGCAGATAACGCGTAAGAGAGTAAAGCATGCTACGTAACCCGATTCATTTACGTCTGGAACGGCACGAGGCTTGGCAACATTTGACCTTTATGGCCAGTTTGTGCGAGCGTATGTACCCGAATTACCAGATGTTCTGCAAACAGACCGAGTTCGGCGATCCGGCGGTTTATCGCCGCATTCTGGATTTGGTGTGGGAAACGCTGGTGGTGAAGGACGCCAAGGTCAACTTCGACAGCCAGCTCGAGAAGTTGGAAGAGGCGATTCCGTCGGCGGAAGATTACGATCTTTACGGCGTTTACCCGGCAATTGATGCCTGTATCGCATTAGGGGAACTGATCCATTCGCGGCTCGGCGGGGAGACGCTGGAGCACGCCATCGCCATCAGCGAAACATCGATTCGCACCGTGGCGATGTTGGAAATGACTCAAGCCGGTAAGGAAATGACCGACGAAGAGTTGGGCAGTTTGCCTGCGGTAGAGGAAGAATGGGACATTCAATGGGAAATTTTCCGCCTGTTGGACGCCTGTGAAGAGCGCGATATAGACCTGATCAAGGGGCTGCGATCCGACCTGCGAGAGGCCGGTGTCAGCAACATCGGGATAAATTTAGCGCAATAAGGCAGCAAAACGTGATTTAACGCCTGATTTGTCATGCCTTAAGGCTTCACATCCGCACCCTGTCTGGTCTACATTTGGGGGGCGTAAAAAAAGTGGCTATCGGTGCGTGTATGCAGGAGAGTGCTGTCAATCGGCATATCCGTCGCACTCGATGCTTTGCAAACGATAAACACACTGTAAGGATAACTTATGAACAAGACTCAACTGATTGATGTAATCGCGGACAAGGCTGACCTTTCCAAAGCACAAGCTAAACTGGCTCTGGAATCCACCCTGGCTGCTATTACTGAGTCTCTGAAAGAAGGTGATGCAGTACAATTGGTTGGCTTCGGTACTTTCAAAGTAAACCATCGTAGCGAGCGCACTGGCCGCAATCCACAGACTGGCAAAGAAATCAAAATCGCAGCAGCCAACGTGCCTGCGTTCGTTTCTGGCAAAGCACTGAAAGACGCTGTTAAATAAGACCGCGCCTCGGTGAAAAGATTAAACAGAGGGGCGATGGCGCCCCTTTTGTTTACTCGTCGGGTGCTCATGGCCGCCGGCATCGCCCTCGGTCTGAGCGCCTGCAGTTTCCATTCCGATATTCCCAGCTTTACCGCCAGCGGCTTTGTGGCCGATCAGGGCGTGATACGCCTGTGGCGTAAAGACGATGAGCAACATCGCCCGCAGGTGCTGGTCAGCGTCTATAGTCCCTACCGGGGGGCGGGTACCATCACCACGCTGTATACCTATCAGGGCGACGTGCTGCGCCAAATCAAACGCAACGACGCCGACGGCGATCGAGACTCCATTCAACTGCGCTTTGCCGACGACGGCACGGTGAGCTTTATGCAGCGCCAGCTGGCGACACGCCGCGAACCGCTGACCAGCGATGAAATCGCCCTGTATCAATATCAGGCGCGACGTATCCTCGAGGTCAGCAATGCGCTGCGCGCCGGCAAGGTCAAATTACTGCAGGGGCGTTGGATGCAGGGCGAGGTGCAAACCTGCGACGGCCAGCGCTTAAAACCTGGGTTGGATGCCACCGCCATCGGCTGGATCGAAAAACGCGCCCGCAGCAGCAGCCGGCCGGTGAGTGTCGCCTGGTTGGAAGCGCCGGAAGGCAGTGAACTGTTGCTGGTGGCGAACGACGACTTCTGCAGCTGGGAACCGAAAGAAGACCAGCTATAAAAAAGGCCCCGCGCTGCGGAGCCTCTTGCCATGACCTTATAAGGTCAAATCACTTGCCGCGCGCAATCGCGCGATAACCGATATCTTTGCGGCAGAAGCTGCCCGGCCACTGAATGCCTTCCGCCAGCTGATAGGCGCGTTGCTGCGCCTGCGCCACGGTGTCGCCCAGTGCCGTCACGCACAGCACGCGGCCGCCGCTGGTGACGACGTCATCGCCCTGCAGGCGCGTACCGGCGTGGAAGACCTTACCGTCGGCGCTTTCCTGCTGCGGTAACCCCTGGATCACCTCGCCATTGCGATAATCACCCGGATAACCGCCGGCCGCCAGCACCACGCCAAGCGCAGGGCGTTCGTCCCAGTCAGAGCTTTTCTCGTTCAGGCGGCCTTCGGCACCCGCCAGGCACAGTTCCACCAGATCGGAGCGCAGGCGCAGCATGATCGGCTGAGTTTCCGGATCGCCAAAACGGCAGTTGAATTCGATCACCTTCGGCTGGCCGTCGGCGGAGATCATCAGGCCGGCATACAGGAAGCCGACGTAGGTATTGCCTTCCGCCGCCATGCCGCGCACCGTCGGCCAGATCACCTGGTCCATGGCGCGCTGGTGGATTTCGTCGGTCACAACTGGCGCCGGAGAGTAGGCGCCCATACCGCCGGTGTTCGGGCCGGTGTCGCCGTCGCCGACGCGTTTGTGGTCCTGGCTGGTGGCCATCGGCATCACGTTCTCGCCATCGACCATCACGATGAAGCTGGCTTCTTCGCCGTCGAGGAACTCTTCCACTACGATGCGATGACCGGCGTCGCCGAAGGCGTTGCCGGCCAGCATGTCACGCACGGCTTCTTCCGCCTCCTGCAGCGTCATCGCGACGATCACGCCTTTACCGGCGGCCAGGCCATCGGCTTTGATGACGATCGGTGCGCCTTTGCGGCGCACATAGGCGAGTGCCGGCTCCACCTCGGTAAAGTTTTCATATTCGGCGGTCGGGATGCGGTGGCGCGCCAGGAAATCCTTGGTGAAGGCTTTAGAGCCTTCGAGCTGCGCGGCGGCCTGCGACGGGCCGAAGATTTTCAGACCGGCGGCCTGGAAGGCGTCGACTACGCCGATCACCAGCGGCGCTTCCGGCCCGACGATGGTCAGACCGATGTCATGGCTCTGGGCGAACGCGACCAGGGCAGGGATATCTGTGGCGGCGATCGCCACGTTCTCCAGATTGGCTTCCAGCGCGGTGCCGGCGTTGCCCGGCGCAACGTAGACTTTGTCCGCCAGCGGAGACTGGGCGGCTTTCCAGGCCAGCGCGTGCTCGCGCCCGCCGTTGCCGATAATCAAAATGTTCATCAGGGGCTCCACGAATGGCGTGCGCCGGAGCGCACGCGGCAAAAGGAATTAATGGCGGAAGTGACGCATGTCGGTGAAGATCATCGCGATGCCGTGTTCATTGGCGGCGGCGATCACTTCGTCGTCGCGGATTGAGCCGCCAGGCTGGATCACGCAGGTGATGCCGACCGCCGCGGCGGCATCGATGCCGTCACGGAATGGGAAGAAGGCGTCGGAGGCCATGGCGGATCCTTTCACTTCCAGCCCTTCGTCGCTCGCTTTGATGCCGGCGATCTTGGCGGAATAAACGCGGCTCATCTGGCCGGCGCCTATGCCGATGGTCATATTGTCACGTGCATAAACGATGGCGTTGGATTTCACGAACTTGGCCACTTTCCAGCAGAACAGCGCGTCACGCAGTTCCTGCTCGGTCGGCTGGCGCTCGGATACCACGCGCAGATCGGCGGCGGTCACCATGCCGAGATCGCGATCCTGCACCAGCAGCCCGCCGTTGACGCGCTTGAAGTCCAGCCCCGCCACGCGTTGCTGCCACTGGCCGCAGGCCAGCACGCGCACGTTCTGTTTGGCGGCCAGCAGGGAGCGCGCTTCCTGGGTGACGTTTGGCGCGATGATCACTTCCACGAACTGGCGGCTGATGATCGCCTGCGCGGTGGCGGCGTCCAGCTCGCGGTTAAAGGCGATGATGCCGCCGAAGGCGGAAGTCGGGTCGGTTTGGTAAGCGCGCTCATACGCGGCGAGGATGTCGTCACCGATCGCCACGCCGCAAGGGTTGGCGTGTTTGACGATCACGCAGGCCGGTTCGGCGAACTCTTTCACGCATTCCAGCGCGGCGTCGGTATCGGCGATGTTGTTATAGGACAGCGCTTTGCCCTGCAGCTGCTCGGCGGTCGCGACGGACGCTTCCTTTACCTCTTCTTCTATATAGAAGGCGGCCTGCTGGTGGCTGTTCTCACCGTAACGCATATCCTGCTTCTTGATGTAGTTGAGGTTCAGGGTTCGCGGGAAGCGGCCGGACGGCTGTTCGGTCTCGCCGTGGTACGCCGGCACCAGCGCGCCGAAGTAGTTGGCGATCATGCTGTCGTAGGCGGCGGTGTGTTCGAAGGCTTTGATGGCGAGATCGAAGCGGGTGGCATAGCGCAGCGAGCCGTCGTTGTTGTCCATCTCGGTAATGATGGCGGCGTAGTCGCTGCTCTTCACGACGATGGCGACGTCTTTATGGTTCTTGGCGGCGGAGCGCACCATGGTCGGGCCGCCGATATCGATATTTTCGACCGCGTCTTCCAGCGAGCAATCTGGGCGCGCCACGGTTTGGGCGAACGGGTACAGATTGACGACCACCATGTCGATAGGCTGGATGTCATGCTGATTCATGACCGCGTCGTCCTGGCCGCGGCGGCCGAGGATACCGCCGTGAACTTTCGGGTGCAGGGTCTTAACTCGTCCGTCCATCATCTCCGGGAAGCCGGTGTAGTCGGAAACTTCGGTAACGGGCAGACCGGCGTCTGCCAGCAGGCGGGCGGTGCCGCCGGTGGAGAGCAGTTCAACGCCGCGCTGGGAAAGCGCTTCGGCAAATTCAACGATACCGGCTTTGTCAGACACGCTGAGCAGGGCCCGGCGGATTGGACGAGGTTGTTGCATGGTTTTATCCCTTGGCTTTGAGTCGCAATTAAAGAGCGTTACGTGAATGTCCACCTCGTTCTCTCTATAAGGAAGGTTTTTTTGCCTTATAAGGGAGGGTCAGGCACATATTCAGGTAGCGCCCCCATAAAAAGGGGGATCGTTTCGTCGCGGGGAATTGTAGCGAAAACGTTTGCGTGGCGCTCGTAAATTTTCCGTGCAAATCGCATCTGTGGATAACACTGTGTGCAAGTGGGTATAAGGCGGGGTTTTGCTGTGGAATGCAGCGAACGATCGTTTTTGCTGAAAATACCTGTTGCGGCCTGCGAGGAACTCCCTATAATGCGCCTCCATCGACACGGAACATGTGAACAACTTCACAGAGTATCCGGGGGTCGCAGAGAAAAAATCCTGAAAATTAGGGTTGACTCTGAAAGAGGAAAGCGTAATATACGCCACCTCGAGTTAGCAAGCGAAAGCGCCTAACTCACTGCTCTTTAACAATT
>NZ_JBJNMB010000015.1:0-35161 GCF_052168755.1 Serratia sp. CY43202 | reverse complement strand
GACAGCTGACGGAACGCCTGCCGCGCTTCGCCCGCCGTGCCGCTGTTGAGCAGGCTCTCGTACACCGGGTTGCCCGCCGCCAGCGCATCCGCCGCCGCCGCCACCGCCCGCTCGTTCGAGGTCTGCGCCACGCTGGCGAAGCTCGTGCCGTTGCGCCCGACGCTCAGCGTCACCCCGGTCGGCTGGTAGCTCAGCCCGGTACCGAGGAACAGGTAGTTCGGCGCCACCGCGTCAAACTGCCCGCTCACCCCCTGCTGCGCGCTCAGGATGGTGTACTGCTGGCCCAGCAGGCTGCGCACCTCGCTTTGCGTCAGCAGGTTGGCGCTGTTCTCCAGCGTCACCGCCACCTCGCCGCCGCCGATCGTCGCCGCTCCGCTGCTCTGGATCCGATCGCTCTGGCCGTTCGGCCCCACTTCCACCGCGTAGCGCGAGCCCGTTTCGAAGCTGACGTTACCCGCCACGTTCAGGGTGCCGATCGAGTTGCCCGGCGCCACGGTGCCGCCGCGGCGGGCGGTCAGCGAACCGACCGTGCCGCTGCCGCCGACGATGCCGCCGCTCTGCACGCTGACGGCCGAGGTGACCGAGCCGTTGATCGCCAGCCGACCCTGATTGACCAGCGTCGGGCCGGCATAGGTGTTGTTACCGGTCAGCACCAGGGTGCCGATGCCCTGCTTGGTCAGGCCGCCGTGACCGGAGATATCGTTGCTCCAGACGTCCAGCCCGCACAGCACATCGCTGCAGACGCGCTCGGTCGGTTTGCCCTTATCCAGCACCGCGCCGACGCCCGGCAAATCCACCACGAACTGGGTCGGGCCGTAGGCCACGCCCGTCGGATCCGGGATGCGGAACTCCGCAGGAATATCTTCGACGGTATAGAACATGCCCGGGCCGTTGATGGCCTTGCCCAGGTTGATCATCCCCCAGCCGTAGAGCGCGTCGATGCCCGGCGCGCCCATGTCGGTGGCGGTGGTTTTCAGCACTTCCGCCACCTGCGCGCCATTCAGATACGGGAAACGCTCCATCAGCACCGCAACGCTGCCGGCCACGTGCGGCGCCGCCATCGAGGTGCCGCTTTTATTGGCATAGCCGGTCGTCAGGTCGTCCACACCGGTGCCCGCGATCACCGAGCTGTACACCCGGGTACCCGGTGCCGAGACGCACAAACTGGCGGTATAGCCGCAACGGGAAGAGAAGGTGCTGATGCTGTAATCACCGCTATTGGTGGGATCCTGCAGGCTGGCGACCGACAGCCAGTTCGGCGCGATGTCCGGCACGAAATAGGCCAGGCCGGCCATGGCATCCGGGTTGTTGAGGTTACCGTCGTTGCCGGCGGCGAAGATGGTGACCACGCCGCTGCGCGCCGCGTCGATCGCGCCCTGATAGGCGCCGCCGGGCTTGGTGCCCAGGATCGTTTTGATCTGATCGAACTGCTTTTGCGCGTCGTTCACCGTAAAGTGCGGATAAGCCGGGTCATACCCGCCTTCATCGAATTTCTCGGTGATGCCGATGCCCCAACTGTTATTGATGATGCGCGCGCCGCTGGCCACCAGCGCCTCCCAGCCGGCCTGGTAAACCGCGCCGTCGTTACCGAGCACAATGCCGTCCTCCGGGCCGGGGTCGCCGTTTTCTGCGCTGATGATCTGCGCGTTGAATGCCACCCCATGCATGGCGCCACCGTCGCGGCTGCCGGCGGCGATGCCGCCCACGTGGGTGCCGTGCGAGCCTAATTTGCCACTGGAGTCGGTGCTTGGCGTACCGTCATAGCGGAAGTCATCGCCTTTTTTCACTGGAATATAGGGATCGGTGTATTCGCGAGTGCCATGGGTAACCAGATTGATCACCTTATCTGGGCCGGAAAATTCGGGGTGCTTGGCGTAGACTGGCTGATCGAAAATACCGAGTTTGATGCCTTTTCCGGTATAACCGGCGGCGTAGGCCTGGTCGGCGTGGATCGCTCCCAGCCCCCATTCCGCGTTGAACTCACTGCTGCGCCAACTGGCCGGATCGCCCGCTTTGCCGTTCTCTATATAGCTGGAGGCCTGCGCCCCGCCGATCGCCGTCAGGCAGATCAGCATCGCGCTCCATTGTGCGCGATGAACTCCGATTTCAGGCCAGCCGAAGGCCGCCCGAGCGGATTTGACTCCTCTAAGTTTCTTCTCCATCCCAGATACCGTCCGTTGTTGTTTGCAAATGTTTTATAAGATTTTTTGTGTAACAGTTTGGTAACACCAAATAAATAAAGCACAACAATCTCAAGTGCGCTTAATGTGTCACTCGGCAGTTCGGCGGGGGGAGAGAACGTTTCAGGGGTGAATCAGGCCAACGCCAATAAGAAATGGCAATGACGTTTGCCGGTAGCGAAGCGGCGATAATAAGTGAGAGGAAAAACCTTAATACGCTGATAAATAAAAATATAAACAAAGATCGAATGAAGGAGATGGCCGCCTGAAAAGTGCTTAACAGGCGTCTTTTATCACTTTTAATTATAAATTTTGCCAATATTCACTCAGTGAATTATGCTGGTTTTTCACTCGGTCATCGGCAAAAATTGGATTATCCTGCTGATGTTTTTTTGCGGTTCGTCGCGTCCTCTTCCGCCTGACGCAGGATGGCTTTGGCCATCCATTGCGTGACGTCCTGAATGCCCTCAAGTTCCAGCCCCCAGATATCTTTCAACACCAGGAATACCTCCGAGCCGTAAATCAGCGAGAAAGCATGAATCACTCTCTGTAGAGAATCCGGCGGCAGTTTGCCCTGCAACGGTTCTACCGCCAGCGCCAACAGACGCTTGCGGTTGCCGCGCACCAGCTTCTCACCCGGTTTATCGGTGTTGGACCGAGCCAGTGCCCACTGCTGCAACGAAAGCTGCAGGGCCGCTCGCAGCGCCCCCTCATGCTGTTCCATTTGCGGATAAGCAAAACTGAGCAGCTGCAGTATCCGCGCTTCGGCGCTGTCGTCTTTCGGCTGCCACTCCAAAATGGGCCCCAGACTTTCAGCCACAACGGCGGTGATCAAATCGCTTTGCGTAGGGAAGTAACGGTAAGCTGTCGCACGCGAAACTTGCGCATGTTGAGCCAACTCCGTTATCGAAGGAAAGGCACCGCCATCGAACAATTCCATCGCGCTGTCAAGCAACAGCTTACGAGTTCTGGCCCGGATATGAGTCAAGCGGGTAGATACGATTAATGGCACAGCAACCTCTTCTTTCTCTACGCCCGTCTAACATAGACTTGGCGAATAAAGTCCACTGTAACAAACTTGTCAGCTATTACGCCATGCAGCGTACGCAGGGCTCGCTTTCCCTCACGCCGAAAATGAGACTTTCATCTCATTCGATACGAATTAGACTTGCATAAATGATACTACCGTCTCATTATGATGAGGAATTCACCGACTACGCTCAGCTCTCTTAGTCAGCACCAGGGAATTCATTTTTACTAACATATTAAAATATAAATTATAAATCAGCGTGTCGGCCATCTGAACCCTACGTCAGGAAGAGGCTAATGAACGACAATCAGGCAGTGATTTACATTGCAACCACAGCGGATACCAAAGGACGGGAATTGGCTTATGTGCGCAGCCTGATCGCCGAAACCGGGTTACCCACGCTGACCGTCGATCTTTCCACCCAACCGTTAGCACCCGGCAGCTACCAGGCCGATATCTCTGCCGCTACTGTCGCTCACTGCCATCCTGATGGCGAACGCGCCGTCTTTTGTGGCGATCGAGGCAAGGCGATTGCCGCTATGGCGCAGGCGTTTGAAAGGTTCATGCTGTCGCGCCGTAACGTCGCTGCAATACTCGGATTAGGCGGTTCCGGCGGTACCGCATTGATCACCCCCGCTATGCAACAGCTGCCGATCGGTTTACCTAAATTGATGGTTTCCACCATGGCCTCCGGTGACGTCTCCGGGTATGTCGGAGCCAGCGATATCTGCATGATGTATTCCGTCACTGACGTTGCCGGATTGAACCGCATCTCCCGCACCGTGCTGGGCAACGCAGCGCATCAAATCGCCGGCGCCGTTCGCTTCGCCGCTCAAGCGACCGTCGACAGCAAACCGGCCGTCGGCCTCACGATGTTCGGTGTGACCACCCCCTGTATTCAAGCCGCCACGGCGGCGCTCGAAGAGAGCTTGGATTGCCTGGTGTTTCATGCCACCGGCAGCGGCGGCAGAGCGATGGAAAAACTGATCGATAGCCATTTGTTGGACGGCGTGCTGGATCTGACCACCACCGAAGTTTGTGACTACCTGTTCGGCGGCGTACTGGCGTGCAGCGAGGATCGTTTTGGCGCTCTCGCACGCACCGGCATTCCCTGCGTGATATCCTGTGGCGCCCTGGATATGGTGAACTTTTCCCACCCGGACAGCGTTCCAGCTCGATACGCTCAGCGCCAATTTTATCAGCACAATGCCCAAGTCACGCTGATGCGCACTACGCCGGAAGAGAATGCGCTGATGGGCCGTTGGATCGGCGACAAACTCAATGCTTGCGAAGGCGATGTGCGTTTCCTGATACCCGAGGGCGGCGTTTCCGCACTGGATGCGCCAGGGCAACCGTTTTGGGATCCGGAGGCGTTGGCCGCCTTTGCCGACGCGTTGGAAACTACATTGCGCGTCACGGAAAAACGCCGCCTGATCAAGACCCCTTATAACATTAACGATCCCCGCTTTGCCGCCTTCGCCGTGCAACAGTTCAGGGAGATCGCTCATTTTTGATTGGAGCTAAACATGGCTAAAAATACCCGTCAGGAACTGCTGACTCAATTCAGAGAAATGATTGCCCGTGGCGAGCCGATCATCGGCGGCGGAGCCGGAACCGGCCTCTCAGCAAAATGTGAGGAAGCCGGCGGTATCGATCTGATCGTCATTTATAACTCGGGCCGCTACCGCATGGCGGGCAGAGGTTCTCTGGCGGGTTTGCTAGCCTACGGTAATGCGAACGACATCGTTATGGATATGGCAAAAGAGGTGTTGCCGGTCGTCAAACACACGCCGGTTTTAGCCGGGGTCAATGGTACCGACCCGTTCTGTCAGTTCGATAAATTCCTTAATGACATCAAGGCTATCGGCTTTTCCGGCGTACAGAATTTTCCGACGGTTGGTTTGATCGACGGCAACTTCCGCGCCAATCTCGAAGAAACCGGCATGGGTTATGCGCTGGAAGTCGACATGATTCGCCTGGCGCATGAAAAGGATCTGCTGACCACACCTTATGTGTTCAGCGCAGAAGATGCCATCGCGATGACGCAGGCCGGTGCCGACATCATCGTACCGCATATGGGGCTGACCACCGGTGGCAATATCGGTGCGGAAACGGCGCTGACGCTGGCGGGTTGCGTTCCCCTGATCAACGAGTGGGCTCAAGCCGCGAAACGCGTGCGCGAAGAGGTGATCGTTCTGTGTCATGGCGGCCCTATCGCAACGCCAGAGGATGCAGCCTACATTATGCAACACTGCCCTTTAGTCAACGGATTCTATGGTGCCAGCTCCATGGAGCGCTTGCCCACCGAAGTGGCTTTGACGGAAACAACCCGACAATTCAAAAATATCAATAAAGGTTAACAGACTGTTTTACTCGCGCACAACACCAGGGAAAACCCGTTATTTAACGGGACGTGTAGTGAGGTAAGCAAAAGGGCCAGACAAATAGCCTGGCCCTTTTTTACTCACCGCGAGCGGATATTACTGACCGGAGGACATCTGCTCCTTCATTTTATTCATGTGGTCCATCATCTTTTGCTCGCGTTTCTGATAATTCTCATTGTATTGTTTTTTCTGCTCAGGCGTCAGCAGGTTATACATTTTATTTTCCGCTTTGGCGCGTTCCAGCATGCGTTCGGATTGTGCTTTGCCGATCGCGTCAATTTGCGCCTTCGCCTTCGCTTCGTCAAAGCTGTCGGAAGCGACCAGATTGTGCAGCGCCTGGCGTTCTTCTTTCATGCCCGGCCCGCGCTTCTGGTGCGACTCTTTCATGATATCGCGCATCTGCTGGCGCTGCTGCTCGGTCAGGTTCAACCCGGCGAACGGGCCGCCTTTACCTTCACCCTTGTGATGCATCATTTTCATCGGCGCGCCATCCGCCGCCGGGGCAGCCACCGTATCGGCGGCGAACGCCGCGGAAGCAGAACCCAGAGCCAGCGTGGAAGCAATAAATAAAGCCGTCAATTTACGCATAATCATTTCCTTAAAAGTTTTTCTTCATCAGGAGCGCTGTACGTTAACAGGCTCATTCGTCGTCGGAGATAATAATAGGCTGATAAAATTCAAGTAATGCGAGGGTGTGTAAACTTTTTAAAACCCGTCTCGGATTTATTCACCAATTATGAGAAAACTATGAAGATGGCGTTTATTTGATGGAAATTTTAATTTCTCGGCAAAAATCCCCCCGGTGGAGTTATTTTTCCGCTTTCCCCTCACCGCTATAATTTACTCGCCAGCACGGCAATCTTGCCTCAACCGTTTTCCGATAGCAGGGGGAAGTCAGTACAAGCATCATAGGATCCGATGTTCTCCTACACTTTAAGGCAAGCGGCCGCCGGGCGACATTTACACCGCAAAACTAATCATTGCTTATATAATAGTTTCCATCACCCGTCCCGCCTGCAAAAACCTGTTATATGATGCACAGATGCGTACGGCGATCGCTTTCGGGCCAACAGGCTGCCCGGAGCTGCGCCGACCGGCCGCCCGTGCTCTTTTGAGGAATCATCATGCCCGCAGACCAAGGCCCTGAGCTTCTTAACGCCCACTTCGGCACCCAAAGCCCCCACTGGCGGCTGGCGTTTGACAGCAATGCCCTGGAGCTGTCCGCCGTTAAGGGCAAAGCCCACGTCGCGGTGGCACTCAGCGCCATGGACGCGGCGAAAATTCGCCGTCTGAGCGGCGTAACCGCCAGCCTTGAGCTGACCATTACGCTGGCCGGCGAACCGCTGCATCTGCATCTGGTCGGGCGCCGCGTCAACAACCTCGAATGGGCGGGCACCGCTTCCGCCTTCAGCGATACCCCATCCGTGGCGCGCGATCTGGTGCACGGCCTCTCCTTTGCCGAGCAGGTGGTGTCCGAAGCCAACTCGGTGATCGTGATCGTCGATCAGCACGGCCGCATTCAGCGTTTCAACCGGCTGAGCGAGGAGTACACCGGGCTGCACGAACACGAGGTGATCGGCAAAAACGTTTTCCAGCTGTTTATGAGCCCGGAAGAAGCCGCCGCCTCGCGGCGCAACATCGCCGGCTTCTTCCGCAACGGATCGTCTTATGAGGTGGAGCGTTGGGTAAAAACGGTCAAGGGCGAACGGCTGTTTCTGTTCCGCAATAAGTTCGTGCACAGCGGCAGCGGCAAGAACGAGGTGTTTTTGATCTGCTCCGGCACCGACATCACCGAAGAACGCCGTGCGCAGGAACGGCTGCGGGTGCTGGCCAACACCGATCTTATCACCGGCCTGCCTAACCGTAACGCCATCCAGGATAAGATCAACCACGCCATCGCTACGCGCAGCGAAGAGAGCTTCGGCCTGGTGTACCTCGATCTCGACAACTTCAAAAAGGTCAACGACGCCTACGGCCATATGTTCGGCGATCGGCTGCTGGTCGAAGTCGCGCTGGCGATCCTCGGCTGCCTGAGCCCGGATCAGGTGCTCGCCCGCCTCGGCGGCGACGAATTTCTGGTGCTGGCGCCGCAAACCGATCGCGAGCGCCTGCAAACGCTGGCGCAGCGCATTATCGACAGGCTGAAAACCCCTTTCCGCATCGGCCTGATTGAGGTGTATACCGGCTGTTCGATCGGCATCGCGCTGTGCCCGGAGCACGGCAACGATCTCGACAGCCTGATCCGCAGCGCCGATACCGCCATGTACGTCGCCAAGGAGCACGGCAAACGCACCTATACCGTCTTCTCGCCGGAGATGAACAAACGCGTCGCCGAATACATGTGGCTGGACACCAATCTGCGTAAAGGGCTGGAGCAAAATCAGCTGGTGTTGTATTACCAGCCTAAAATCGACGCGCGCAGCGGCGAAGTGCACAGTGTGGAAGCGCTGGTGCGCTGGGATTCGCCGGAGCGCGGCCTGATCCCGCCGCTGCAGTTCATCTCCTACGCCGAGGAGTCCGGCCTGATCGGCCCGCTGGGCCAATGGGTGCTGCAGACCGCCGCCAGCCAGGCAGCGCAGTGGCAAGAACAGGGATTGAACCTGCGGGTAGCGGTCAACCTCTCCGCCCGGCAGTTGGCCGACGACGGCATCGTCAACGACCTGCTCGGGGTGCTGCGCCACCATCGCATGGCCCCCTGTCTGCTGGACTTCGAGCTGACCGAAAGCAGCCTGATTGAAGACGAGAACCGCGCGCGCGCGCTGATCACCCGGCTACGCGAACTGGGCGCGCAGGTGCATCTCGACGACTTCGGCACCGGCTATTCGTCGCTGGCGCAGCTGGCGCGTATTCCTCTGGACGCCATCAAGCTGGATAAAAGCTTCGTGCGCGGGGTGAATTTCAATCCGGTATCGCAATCCCTGGTACGCGCGATCGTCGCGGCGGCGGAGGCGCTGGCCTTCCGGGTGATCGCCGAAGGGGTGGAGACCGAGAGCGAAAACCACTTCCTCGACGAGGTCGGCGTGGACGAAAAACAGGGCTTTCTGTTTGCGCGGCCAATGCTCCCGGAACAGCTGGAGCATTGGCTGCAGTCCTATCGCCCGCGCTCACCTTCCGCGTGAGGCGGGCGCGTTAACGTTAGCCGGCACGACGCAGGTTCAGGGTGTGGCGATCCTGCAACATCACCAGCCGCTCAATGTAGGCGCGATCTTTTTCCTCAATGGTAAAGGCCGAGTGGACCCAATCCTCGGTAATATCCATCAGCTCGGAACGCGTCAGTTGCAATACGCGCTGACGCGCCCGCAGCATGGCGCGCATGCCGTTGAGCTTCGGCCGGATGGTATCGATGAAAGTGCGCGTCGCCATATAGGCATCGCCGGGCTGGAACAGCTGATCCACCAGCCCGCGGCTCTCGAACCACTCTGCGGTGTGCGACTCGCCGCCCCAAATCAGCTCCTCAGCCAAGCGCATGCCCGCCTTGCGCGCCACCAGCGAGTAACCGCCCATGCCGGGAAACAGGTTGAACGCGATCTCCGGGAACCCCATGCGCGCATTGTTCTGCGCCAACACGAAATGGTGCGCCAGCGCTGCTTCAAAGCCACCGCCCAGCGCGCTACCTTCAACCATGGCAATGCTGACCGCGCCGGTGTCGAAACCGCGCGCAGCGGCATGCACACAGTCGATGCAGGCCCGCGCGTAGGCCATCATCGCCTCGCGCCTGCGGTTTTTGATCGCTTCGGCGAAGAACTGCAGATCGCCGCCGACGTTGAACATGTTCGGCACCAGCGAGCCGGTGACCCAGAAATCGAATCGCAGCGAAGACTCCTTCGCCGCCTGCGCCAGCGTCATGATGTCTTCGATCAGCGCCTGGTTGAAGCAGGGGCGGGGCGCAGCGCGCAGCAGCATCCACATGATATGCCTCTCCTCTTCATAGTAGGCGGAAAGCTGCGACAGATTGCCCGCTTCGGTAAACGGACGGCAGGTGGGGTGATTAAGCAATTTCATAAGACCTTCCAGTTTTTCTGTTGATGACGGATGAGACCGTTCCAGCCCCTACGGCTGCAGCGGAGCGGCGGTCGGTAAAGCGCGACGCCACATCATGAGTAAACGCTTTCTCGCCGACGAAACAGATAAAAATTGGAGGTAGGGAAGTGAAAAAAACCGAGGCGCCACGGGCTTTTCATAGGAATTTTACCTATCGCGCCATCGTCGGCATTTCATGCCAGGCGCTAACGCGTTAAGCTCGGAAATTGACCGTTTGCCGCCCCGGCGCTCAAAACGCCGCGAGGCTTTGGCTATAATCAATACGGATACATGCCGTTTAACGTTAAGGAAATCGTGAAGTAATGCCTACAGGACCAGACCAGGAACGCCGCCAGCCCGCACAAGATACGCCGCCGAAGCCGCTTATCGCCATCAAGACCGGCCATGAGACCCTCGACCGCCGCATTGGTGGTTTTTCACGTCTGATTGAACGCATCAAAGCCTGGCCGAGCGTTGCGCACCTGCTGCGCGCGGCCGAACGCTTTAACGATCGGCTGGGTAGCCAGTTCGGCGCCGCCATCACCTATTTTTCATTCCTCTCGCTGATCCCGATCCTGATGGTGTCATTCGCCGCCGCCGGTTTCGTGCTGGCCTCCAACCCGGATCTGCTGGCCCGATTGATCAACCGGATCGTCGGCAGCATCAGCGATCCGACGCTGGCCAGCACGCTGAAGAACACCGTCAACACCGCCATTCAGCAGCGTACCACCGTGGGGTTGACCGGTCTGGCGCTGGCGCTCTATTCCGGCATCAGTTGGATGGGCAACCTGCGCGAGGCGATCCGCGCACAGTCGCGTGACGTCTGGGAGCGCAATCCGCAGGATCAGGAGAAAATCTATTTCAAGTACACCCGCGACTTCATCTCGCTGACCGGCCTGGTGGTCGCGCTGATCATTACGCTGTCGCTGACCTCGGTCGCCGGATCGGCACAGGCGGCGATCGTCAACGCGCTGGGGTTGGACGGCATCGAATGGCTGCGGCCGGCGTTGACGACGATCGCGCTGTCGATCTCGATTTTCGCCAACTATCTGCTGTTCCTGTGGATTTTCTGGATGCTGCCGCGCCACAAACCGAAGAAAAAAGCGCTGCTGCGCGGTACCTTGCTCGCCGCCATCGGATTTGAGGTGATCAAGTTCGTGATGACGATGACGCTGCCGCAGGTGGCGAAATCGCCTTCCGGCGCGGCCTTCGGCTCGGTGATCGGGCTGATGGCGTTCTTCTACTTCTTCGCCCGTTTGACGCTGTTTTGTGCCGCCTGGATCGCTACCGCCGACTACAAAGGCGACAAAGCCTTGCCGGAACGCGAGCCACCGGCCCCCTGAAGCCATGCAATCGTGCCGGTGTTATCGCACACGCCGGCACTTTCCTCTGGTTAATAAGCAAAAACCCAGTCAATCCCTCTAAATCATGCGGCATGACATTCGGAAAACCAGCATAACAAACTACCCACTCACTTTTCTTTCCCGTTTTTACAGCCATTCCCTCTGTATGAAACCCATTTCTCAACGTTTAACGCTGCAGAAAAGAAGCCAGATAAAACATTAGTCTTTTTAACCGGTTAGCGGGGCCATTGCCCAAAGTTCCCGCGTTGAAAAGGCCGAATGCTGTCACTAAGATGGATTTTTACCCCTTCCAACAATAAGAAATATTATGCAAGCCACCATCGCACCCCCACTCGACGCCGACGACGCGTCTACACCGGTGAATTCCCGCGGGAAAGTCATCGTCGCCTCGCTGGTCGGCACCGCCATCGAGTTCTTCGACTTTTACATCTATGCCACCGCCGCGGTGATCGTGTTCCCGCACATCTTCTTCCCGCAGGGCGACCCGACCACCGCGACGCTGCAGTCGCTGGCCACCTTCGCCGTCGCCTTTGTCGCGCGGCCTATCGGCTCTGCGCTGTTCGGCCACTTCGGCGATCGCGTGGGGCGCAAGGTGACGCTGGTCGCCTCGCTGCTGACCATGGGGATTTCCACCGTGCTGATCGGCCTGCTGCCGAGCTATGAAACCATCGGCATCTTCGCCCCTATCCTGCTGGCGCTGGCGCGCTTTGGCCAGGGTCTGGGGCTGGGCGGCGAATGGGGCGGCGCCGCCCTGTTGGCAACGGAGAACGCGCCGGCCAAAAAGCGCGCGCTATACGGCTCTTTCCCCCAGTTGGGCGCGCCGATCGGCTTCTTCTTCGCCAACGGCACCTTCCTGCTGCTCTCCTGGCTGCTGAGCGATCAGCAGTTTATGGAATGGGGCTGGCGCGTGCCGTTCATTCTCTCCGCCGCGCTGGTGCTGATTGGCCTGTACGTGCGGGTATCACTGCATGAAACGCCGGTGTTCGCCAAAGCGGCCAAGGCCGGCAAACAGGTAAAAGTGCCGCTCGGCACGCTGCTGAGCAAGCATCTGAAAGCCACCATCCTCGGCACCTTCATCATGCTGGCGACCTACACGCTGTTTTATCTGATGACGGTGTATTCGATGACCTACGGCACCGCGCCGCAGCCGCTGGGCCTCGGCTACTCCCGTAACAGCTTCCTGTGGATGCTGATGGTGGCGGTGATCGGTTTCGGCGTGATGGTGCCGATCGCCGGCCTGCTGGCGGACGCGTTCGGCCGCCGCAAGACCATGATCGCCATTACCCTGCTGATGATCGGCTTCGCGTTTCTGTTCCCGACCCTGCTGGGCTCCGGCAACCAGGCGCTGGTAATGGGCTTCCTGCTGTGCGGCCTGAGCATCATGGGGCTGACCTTTGGCCCGATGGGCGCGCTGCTGCCGGAGCTGTTCCCTACCGAAGTGCGCTATACCGGCGCGTCGTTCTCCTACAACGTCGCGTCGATCCTCGGCGCGTCCGTGGCGCCTTATATCGCCACCTGGCTGGCGGCCCATTACGGGCTGTTCTACGTCGGCATGTACCTGGCGGCAATGGCCGGGTTGACGCTACTGGCTCTGCTGTTGATGAAAGAAACCCGCCACCAGTCGCTGTGATCCCCTGCGGCCCCCTCACTGCGGGGGCCGCACGCGTTGTTCGTTTCCTGTCATAAAACCGGGCTATGCTGGTCGTTTCTCTCGGTAACAGGATCGGCCGATGTCTCTGCGTCGTGGGGTATTTGTCTGCGTTGCGCTGCTGGCGGCTCTCGCCATCGCGCTCTATTACGGGTTGAAGCCCGACCATCCCGATGCGCTGTGGCGCATCGTCAGCCAGCAATGTCTGCCCAATCAGCAAGCGCATGACAACCCGGCGCCCTGCAAGCAGGTGGATGTGCAGGCCGGCTTCGTGGTGTTTAAAGATCGCAACGGACCGCTGCAATACCTGCTGATGCCCAGCGCCAAAATCACCGGGATAGAAAGCCCGGCGGTGCTGGATGCCGCCACGCCGAATTTCTTCGCCCAGGCCTGGCGCGCGCGCCACGTGATGGCGGAACGCTATGGCAAACCCATCGACGACGGTGATATTTCACTGGCCATCAATTCGGAATATGGCCGCACGCAAAACCAGCTGCACATTCATATCTCCTGCCTGTTGCCGGCGGTAAAACAGCGCTTGGCGCAGATCGGCCCCGATTTCATCGAGCAATGGCAACCGCTGCCCGGCGGCCTGTTGGGGCATGACTATCTGGGGCGGCGGGTAACCCCTGCCGAGCTGGAGCAACAGGGCGCCTTCCGCCTGTTGGCTGCCGGCCTGCCGCGCGCCGACGGGCGCATGGGCAGCTTCGGCCTGGCGATGACCGCGCTGCCGGACGGCGATTTCCTGCTGCTGGCGACCGAGCGCAGCCTGCTGCCGTTCACCCTGGCCTCGGCGGAAGAGATCCAGGATCACGACTGCCGGCTGCTTACGCCACCGCCGCGCGCCTGATTATTTTTTGCCTTTCATCTCCCGCAGGATCTGCCCGCACTGGTTCTCCTCGCCGCCTTCACTGGGCGAGACCAGCGCCAGCAGCGCCGCCGCCGGCGTCAGCACCGCCCCCAACGCCACCGCCGCCGCGCCGCGCGCGATCAGCGGCCCGGCTTTCACCCCGGCGTCCGGGTGCTTGAAGGTGCCTTTCACGTACAGCGGCGATCGCAGGGTCAGCACGCGCATCCCCTTGCTTTCCGGATCGATGGATAAATCCAGCCGCTCTGTGGCGAGGTTAGTGTTGCCGGTGATGTTGATCACCGCGTTCTCGGTGTCGAACACGAACAGCCGCGGCGCGGCGACGCCGCTGCGGATGCCGACGTCCGCCGCCGCGCAGTTGATGCCTACCACGTCGTCACCGAACAATTGCGCCACCAGATAGTTGCCGACGTTCAGACCGAGGATCTCCATCAGGCTACGGCTGATCACCCCGTTATTGATCAGCAGGCGCAGATCGCCGTTGCTGGTCGCCAGCAGCTCGGCCACCGAATTACCGCTGCCCGTCAGCCTGGCGTCGCCGTTCATCTGCCCGAGGCTGCGCTTCATCGCCGCCACGTTAGGCAACAGCTGTTTAAGCTGAAGTTTGCGTGCATGCATATCCACCTGCCCGCGCATCGGCTTTTTGCCGCCGTCGAGGCGCACCACGGCGTTCAGGCTGCCGCCCGCCATGCCGAAGCGCAGCGGATCCAGGCGCAATTCGCCATTGTTCAGCTTCAGGTGCGTGGCCAGATCGCTCAGCGGCAAATCGCTGCCGCGTTCAATGCGCGCGGCGGCAAACTTCACGTCCGCATCCATCTTGCTCCAGCTTTGCGTATCGAACTGTTCAACCGGCAGCACCTTATCCGCCGGCTGGCGGCTCTTCTCGCCGCGGCCGGCTTTGGCAGCGTTGGAATCCGCGCCGATCAGCGGCGCCAGATCCGCCAGCCTCAGCTGCCGGGAGCTCACCGCGCCACTCAGCGTCGGCCGCGGTTTAGCGGCAACGTATTTCAAGTCGCCATGAATGTCGCTGTCGCCGATTTTGCCGTCGAATTTCTGATATTCGAACACGGCGCCGCCCGGCTGGTGCAGGCGGGCAATCAGATGGCCATCGGTCGCATACGGCGGCGTGTTCGGCAGCAGCACGCCGGTCAGGCCATAGAGATTCCCCAGGCTTTCACCGGAAAATTTCAGCTGCACGTCCAGGCCGCCGAGGTTCAGCGGATCGGACAAGGTGCCCGCCACCGCCACCCGGGTGCTGCCGGAGCGCACGTCGGCCTGCAGCGGGAACGGCAGATCGGCGCTCTGCAGTGACAGCATGCCGCCGATCTTGCCGCTGCCGCTCAGCGGTTCGCCGTTATATTTGCCTTTCACTTGCCAGCCGAAAACATAATCGGGTGTAGCGACCTTGCCGCCGCTCTGTTTGCCGGTCACTTCACTGAACGGCAGCGGTTTGCCGAGCGGATCGATAACGGCGCGGAAATCCGCCTTCAGCGTGGCGTCTTTAAAGGCGATCTGTCCCTTGTCGAACACGATATCGTGCACAGTGAACGACCAGGCGGAAGGCGGCTGCTTGGGATCCTGGCCGCCGGCCAGGTCAAACGTCCAGTTGTTGTCGCCGTTGGCCAGGCGTTGCAACGACGCATTCGGCTGCTTGAGCCAGATGCGCGGGATCAGCAGTTCTTTCCTCAGCAGCGCCAGCGGTGCGATGCTGGCGTCGACGCGCTGCAGCGTCACCATGCTGTCGCCGGGGATGTTTTTCGGATTACCCAACCACACGTCTTCGGCGTGAATATGCGGCCAGGGCACCCAGGCGCGCCAGCCGCCCTCCTCAGGGTTACGCGACCAGTCGACGCCCAGATCGCCGCGGATAGCGAAGGGCCGCCGCAGTTCGGCCGACACCTTGTCGTTGATGGTAGGCTTGAGTCGATTCCAGTCGAAGGTGGCGATGAAGATCGCCAGCGCGGCGAGCACCAGCAGCACAATGCCGCCCAGCCAGCTGAAAACCTTTCCTGTTCTTGTCATAGGGCTCCCTCAGCACATAAACCGGGCTGCCGAATGAAAGGAAAAGGAATGAGCAGCCCCGTTTAAGCCTAGCTGAGGATAGGCCGGAGTTCACGCCGGCGCGCCGGGCGCGGCAAACAGCGTCGGTACGCTGTGTAAAGTTTCAAAGCACGCCGGGCGGGAAAGATAGTAACCCTGCGCGGCCAACGCGCCGGAACGCTGCACCAGCCGCCACTCCTGTTCGGTTTCCACGCCTTCGACGATCACCCCGTCGCTGTGCTGATTCATCATCTTGATCAGGGTGCCGAGCAGCTGTACGCCCTCTTCCGACTGTTTGAGCAAGGTGAACAATTCGCGCGCCACCTTGATGTATTGATAGCGCCAGGCGCCGACGGCGGAGAAGTTGGCCAGCCCGCTGCCGAAATCGTCCAGCCACAACCGTTCGCCGCCGACGATCTGCTGTAACGGGCGGTTTGACGCCGTTGCGGCTTGCTCCACCAGCTCGAAGCGCAGGTAGGGCATCTCGGCGATCTGCCGTTGCAACGCGTCATGACGCTGCAACGCTTGCAGCGCCATACCATCGATATTGACCGACACCATCACCGCGTGGCGAATGAACAACGCCTGCCAGCGCTGCAACAGCGCCAACTGCTCCTGGATCACCCGCAAACGCTGGGCGACGCCGAGCGAGGCAAAATACTGTTCCGGGGATTGCCGTTTGTCCGGCTCATTAGGGTGATACACCGCCGTCAGCAGTTCCACCGCCAGCAACGCGCCGCTGGTGCGATAAATCGGCTGGAAGGTATACAAGCGCCGGCATTGCCGCCAGTAGCGCCGCGATTTGGCGCAGGCATAGAGGGCAAAACAGGGCGCCAGCAGACCCGAGATCAGGTTGGTTATCATCGGTACTATCGCCGTGGCGGGGAAGTGAGAGCGCTGCCGCTGTTTCTTTACCCAGCTTATCGGCCGCGCCGCGTAAAACTTTAAGCACGAATTACCGCAGGCTTTCCTCTTCACCCTGTTGGCGTTGGTCGATCGCGATCATAAAAAATTAAAACACTGTTTTAATTTATTGACTCCCTGACCGCCTTACATGGAGACTGGCGGATGTTGCTTCTTCTTTAGCCAGGGCTTATTGACGATGACTATCCGAAATCTCGCCGTGATCGGCGAATGCATGATCGAGCTGTCACAGCAGGGCGCACAGCTGACGCGCGGCTTTGGCGGCGATACCCTCAACACCGCCGTCTACCTTGCCCGCCAAATGCCGGAACAGACGCTGCAGGTGCATTACGTCACCGCACTCGGCACCGACAGCTTCAGCGGCGAGATGCTGCAGGCCTGGCGGCAGGAGAACATCGAAACCGGGTTGATTCAGCAGTTGGACAACAAACTGCCGGGCCTGTACGTGATCGAAACCGACGCCGCCGGCGAACGCACCTTTTACTACTGGCGCAACGACGCAGCCGCCCGGTATTGGCTTGCGGGCCCACAGGCCGACGCACTGTGCGACCGATTGGCACAATTCGATTACCTGTACCTCAGCGGCATTAGCCTGGCGATCCTCGCGCCTGCCGACCGCACGAAGCTGCTGGCGCTGCTGCGCCGCTGCCGTGCCAACAGTGGTCTAGTCATCTTCGACAACAACTACCGTCCGCGCCTGTGGCCAAGCCGTGAGGAAACGCAGCAGGCCTACCGTGAGGTGCTGGCCTGCACCGACATCGCCTTCCTGACGCTGGATGACGAAGCGTTGCTGTGGGGCGCGCAGCCGGTTGAACAGGTGGTGGCACGCACGCAGGCGCTCGGCGTCGGCGAGATCGTTATCAAACGCGGCGCAGAGGCCTGCCTGGTGTTCAGCGTGGAGGGAGAGCGGCTTGAGGTACCGGCGATCGCACTACCGCCGGAGCGCGTGGTGGATACCACCGCAGCAGGCGACTCTTTCAGCGCCGGTTATCTGGCGGTACGCCTGAACGGCGGCAGCGCCCAGCAGGCGGCGCAGCGCGGCCATCTGCTCGCCGCATCGGTGATCCAACATCGCGGCGCCATCATTCCCGCAGCAGCGATGCCCAACCAATAAGACGACGGCGAGGTGACCTCGCCGCCGGCGCAATGGCTCCCAGACGTATTGATGAGAGGATGATTGAAGAATTTCCCTGGCGTTGGCTTATTGATACCCAGAACTGCTAAGCTCAGGTCTTGGCATTGCCGACTTTTTGAATTTATTAGCCGAGTATAAATTTCAATCCGCCGCACTGACTAGCTGGACTTTGGTGCAGGTCGGGCTGAATCGCCGAACGACAGGGAGGTTACCGATGGCCGTCGCATTCGCCAACGCCGTCGCCGCAAGACTGCATCTGGACAGCCGGCTGCACGCCTTCGGCAGATTCAAATATGCTTATTTGACCTTCAACAAACACCATCCCGATCGCCATCTGTTGGTATCGAGCTACCCGCAAGAATGGCTGAACATCTACAGCGACAATCGCTATCAACGCATCGACCCCGTCGTGCGCGCCGCCCATAGTCGCTGCGCGCCCTTTATGTGGCACGACACCCCAATCACCACCGAGGATCGGCATTACCGGAAGATCTTCAGCCAGGCACGGGAGTACGACATCGTGCACGGCTGCAGCTTTGTTTTGCACGATCACGACAACAACCTGGCGATCTTGTCGATCAGCGCGACGGCGGCCGATGACGCCGAACTGCGGCAGCTGATGGAAGACGAAAGGGCCAACCTGCAGATGGTCTTGGTCGATACCCACCAGCACGCGCTGACATTGGCCAATGCCGAGGCGAACCGGACGGATCGACTCTCGCCGCGCGAAGGGGAAATTCTCTATTGGGCCAGCCAGGGCAAAACCTACCACGAGATCGCACTGATCCTGGGGATCAAAACCCGTACGGTGAAGTTTCACATCGGCAATGCGGTGCGTAAGCTGGGGGTCACGAACGCCAAACACGCGATCCGGCGCTGTCTCGAGCGGCAGCTTATCGCACCGCCGGAAGCATAAAAAAGCCGGCATCGCTGCCGGCTCTTTGTGCTTTGCCTTGCGGAAAATCAGCCCGCGACGGCGATGCGTTTCATGTCAGTCATGTAGCCACGCAGTTTACGGCCAACGGTTTCGATAGGGTGGCTGCGCACCGCTTCATTCACGTCGCGCAGTTGCGCGTTGTCCACCGCCGTACCCGCCACGGCTTTGCCCAAATCGCCCGCCTGCAGAGTGGTCATGAAGTCTTTCAGCAACGGCACCGCCGCGTTGGCGAACAGGTAGTTGCCGTACTCCGCGGTATCGGAGATGACCACGTTCATTTCATACAGACGCTTACGCGCAATGGTGTTGGCGATCAACGGCAGCTCGTGCAGTGACTCGTAGTAAGCCGACTCTTCGATGATACCGGCATCGACCATGGTTTCGAACGCCAGCTCGACGCCTGCTTTCACCATCGCCACCATCAGCACGCCGTGATCGAAGTACTCTTGTTCACCGATCTTGCCTTCAAACTGCGGCGCATTCTCGAACGCGGTTTTGCCGGTCTCTTCGCGCCAGGTCAGCAGTTTCACGTCGTCTTCCGCCCAGTCGGCCATCATGCCGCTGGAGAACGCGCCGGAGATGATGTCGTCCATGTGCTTCTGGAACAGCGGTGCCATGATGGTTTTCAGCTGTTCGGACAGCGCATAGGCACGCAGCTTAGCCGGATTGGACAGGCGATCCATCATCAGCGTGATGCCGCCCTGTTTCAGCGCTTCGGTGATGGTTTCCCAGCCGAACTGGATCAGTTTCTCGGCGTAAGCCGGATCGGTGCCCTCAGCAACCAGCTTGTCGAAGCACAGCAGCGAACCCGCCTGCAGCATGCCGCACAGAATGGTCTGCTCGCCCATCAAATCGGATTTCACTTCGGCCACGAAGGAAGATTCCAGCACGCCGGCGCGGTGGCCGCCGGTCGCCGCCGCCCAGGCCTTGGCGATCGCCATGCCTTCGCCTTTCGGATCGTTTTCCGGGTGAACCGCAATCAGGGTCGGCACCCCGAAGCCGCGCTTGTACTCTTCACGCACTTCGGTGCCCGGGCACTTCGGCGCGACCATCACCACGGTGATGTCTTTGCGCACCTGCTCACCCACTTCAACGATGTTGAAGCCGTGGGAGTAACCCAGCGCCGCGCCGTCTTTCATCAGCGGCTGCACCGCACGCACTACGGAAGAGTGCTGCTTGTCCGGCGTCAGGTTGACCACCAGATCCGCCTGCGGGATCAGGTCTTCGTAGGTGCCGACCTTAAAGCCGTTTTCGGTCGCCTTGCGCCAGGAAGCGCGCTTCTCGTCGATCGCTTCTTTGCGCAGGGCATAGGCGACATCCAGACCGGAATCGCGCATGTTCAGCCCCTGGTTCAGGCCCTGGGCGCCACAGCCGACAATCACCACTTTTTTACCTTTCAGGTAGCCGGCTTCGTCAGCAAATTCGTCGCGCGCCATAAAGCGGCATTTACCCAATTGCGCCAACTGCTGACGCAGGTTCAATGTGTTGAAATAGTTAGCCATGGTGGTACTCCGGTTTGATGTTGTCTTGCATTGTTATTTTCATTCCCCGCCCTGTCTGTGCGGAGATTCGTTAAACTCAATGTATAACAGGAAATGCGTTGCTTAAATTGATATATTGAGAACGTGACATTGCAATTTTTGCAACACTCTCACTGCGAGCGTATCGATATGGATTTACGTGATTTAAAGCTGTTCCTGCATCTGGCCGAAAGCCATCACTTCGGGCGCACCGCCAAGGCGATGCACGTCAGCCCGTCGACGCTCTCCCGCCAGATCCAGCGGCTGGAAGAGATCCTCGGGCAGCCGCTGTTCCTGCGCGACAACCGCACCGTGCAGCTCACCGACGCCGGCGAACAGCTGAAAGAATTCGCCCAACAGACGCTGCTGCAGTATCAGCAGCTGAAGCACTCGCTCGGCCAGCACGGCCCTTCGCTGAGCGGCGAACTGCGGCTGTTCTGCTCGGTGACCGCGGCGTACAGCCACCTGCCGCCAATCCTCGATCGCTTCCGCGCGCAGCACCCGCTGGTAGAGATTAAGCTGACCACCGGCGACGCCGCCGACGCGGTCGACAAAGTGCAATCCAACGAGGCCGATCTCGGCATCGCCGGCCGGCCGGAAACGCTGCCCGCCAGCGTGGCGTTCACCAAAATCGGCGAAATTCCGCTAGTGCTGATCGCGCCGGCGCTGCCCTGTGCGGTGCGCAGCCAGGCGTTCGCCGACAAGCCCGACTGGGCCGAGATCCCGTTCATCCTGCCGGAGCACGGCCCCTCGCGAAAACGCATCGAGCTGTGGTTCCGCCGCCATCGCATCAGCAATCCGCTGATTTACGCTACCGTCGGCGGCCACGAGGCCATCGTGTCGATGGTGGCCCTGGGCTGCGGCATCGCGCTGATCCCAAGCGTGGTGGTGGACAACAGCCCGGAGCCGGTACGTAACCGCATCTCGCAGCTGGATAACATCTCGATGGTCGAACCGTTTGAACTGGGGGTCTGCGTTCAGAAAAAGCGCCTCAGCGATCCGTTGATCGACGCCTTTTGGCGGTTACTGCATCCCCGCTGACGCGGGGTTTCAAAGGTCCGCCGGATCGATCTGCTTCATCGTCTCTACCTGCATCAACCAGTGGTAGAGCGGCTCAAGCTGCAAAAATGCCCCGGCCAGCAGCGGCGCCAGATCGGCGTTGAACAGCTTTTCCACTTCGCTGTCCGTCACCATCACCGCAAACGACTTGCGGTTGTACCAGGTGGCGATCTCCGCCGCCTGTTCCTTCACCAGCGGGCGCTTGTAGCGCTCGCCCACCAGCTCGAACGGCGGCCGGCAGCAGGCGGCCACCTCCAGGAAAGGCTGCGGCCGCTGCCTCAGCGTATGGCGGAACAGATCCATGGTCGGCTTGTTGGCGCTGTAGTAGCCGAGCCCATAGCGCAGCATGTCCGGCCCCAGTTCGAAAAAGTAGACCGGCGCGTCTTTCCAGTCTTTACTCGGGCGCTTGAACGTCAGCCACATGCGGCTGCGGTAGCGCGATTTATCGTGAGAAAACCGCGTATCGCGATGAATGCGCGACAGCGTTTTGCCGATCGCCGGGCGGGTCTCGAACTGCGGGTCGATCGCCAGCATGCCGGGAGCCAGTTGCTCCACCAGCGCGCGAAACGGCGCCAGCAGCTCGCGATCGTAGATGTCGCGATTGCCGTCGAACCAGGCCTTATCGTTCTCGATCCGCACCTGCTGCAGGAAATTCAGGCCCTGCTGGCTAAAGCCTGAGAAAGGTTGCGTCATAAGTTTTTCCGTTCTGACGGTTTATCGGGTGTTGCGCAGATCTTCCCTCTGCCAACGGCGTTTGATAAACACGCGCCGACGCGTGCGGAAATAGGCGACATACAGGTAGAACGCCGCCCGGTTACTGAACAGCGCACCGCCAACCACGCCCCCCAGCAGCAGGGCGCCGGTGGCGATCCCGGTCATGCCCGCCGCCCACGCCGCCGCGGCGCCGAGGCAACACAGACCGAGCATGCCAAGGTAATATTGCAACAATACCACCCCGCTGTTTTTACCCTGCACCAGTTGGAACAGGATCAACGTCATCCACACCGCCACGATCGCGCCGCTGCCCATCAACACGGCGGCGGAGGTCTTGCCGCTCCAGGCGGCCGCCACATCCGTGACCAGACCCATCACGCCCGCCAGCCCCAGCGTCAGGCACACCATCAGCAACATGACATTGCCGACGCCCGGCGGCGACAGCCGCTGGCCCGGCGTCATGAAATGCTGCTCGAGCTGCGCATCCACACCGGCGAAAAGTGCGCGATCGCGCGCCGCGATTTGGCTTTCCATCTCCCGACCCTGCACGATCAGGCGTTTAATCATCCACTCCGCCATTACCTCACCATCTGCGGCAATTTCTGCATAATGCCCACAAAATACTGCCCGGTGGTTTTCACATTCACCGGCGCCGACAGGGTGCCGCTGATGCCGCTGCCGACAAACGTCAACGCGTTATTGAGCGCCGAGTGCAATTGCTGGCGCAGCCCGTTTTGGATCGCTTCCGTCGGGTAGCGTTTCGGATACAGGCCGTTCTTCACCATCTCTTTCAAGACGTTGTTGGAAATTCCCGGATTTTCCGCCCGAATGATGTTTTCGGTCAGTCGCTTCCTTTCGCTGCGGGGCATGCTTTTCAGCCACTCCGTCGCCTTGCGCGCCGAAATGCGGCGCATGGCACGATAGGTCATCGTCGCTTCCTTCAGGGCAGCCCCGGCGCTGGCCAGCGAGATCACATCGAGCACGGTACTGGTGGCGATATACCACTGCTCTGAATCGAGCTGAGCCAATTCATCGCCTTTCCCGTCATAAAGCTTGTTGACGCGGTACAGCCCATTACCGCACTGCAACGCGCTGGCGGCCATGCCGGCATAGCCCAGATAAGCCACCGCTGAGCTGGTACCGCCGGTAAATGGCACGGCGACGCTGCCCGACGCCAGTAAAAAGACCGATACCAGCAGCGTTCCACACGACAGCGCGGCCGAGGCCAGCTCTTTGCTGACGCTGGGTTTGCTCAACGCTTCCGACAGCGTATTGGTCGCGGCAACGCGCGAGGTATGAGCCACCGTTTTGCTGATGACCACGTGGGTAACCTGCGAAGCGTTCGAGTAACCGGTGTGCTGCGTCGGGCGGACTAAAAATGAGTTTTGCCCGTCGGAAAAAATAATTCCCACGCCATGAAAGGCGAGGCTGCAGTCCAGCGAGTCCTGCAAGGCTTGCAGATTAATATCGCGATAGAATTCTTGTACGCCGGTATTGCCCAACAGGCGGGCAAACTCGGCGTTGGTCAAATCGTCTTCGGGAGAACCGAACGGCGTAGAAAAAGCAGTTTTCATTGTCGTGCATCCCTATACGTCAGAAGTTTTGGCAGTATAAAAATGCACGACAAAATCACAACCGCGCAACCCATAAACTGACTCATGCGTCACGGTTACTTATCAATTCGACTCATCCCTGCAAAAAGAAGCGGAACGCCGGGTTGTCGGTTTCATCGTGGCAATCGTAGCCCAGCGCCTGCAGGTGCCGCTCGAATTCCGGCTCGGATTGCGCCAGTTCGAAGGCCGCCAGCACCCGGCCGAAGTCGGTACCGTGGCTGCGATAGTGGAACAGCGAAATGTTCCAGTGCGTGCCCAGCGTTTGCAGGAACTTCAGCAGCGCGCCCGGCGACTCCGGAAACTCAAAGCTGTACAGCCGTTCGCGCAGCGGCTTCGACGGACGCCCGCCCACCATGTAGCGCACGTGCAGCTTGGCCATCTCGTCGTCCGACAGATCCACCACCTGGTAACCGTCGGCGTTGAGTTCGTCGATGATCTCCCGCCGTTCGGGGTGGCCGCGCGTCAGCCGCACGCCGACGAAAATGCAGGCGTTGTCGGCATCGGCGTACCGGTAGTTGAATTCGGTCACCGAGCGGCCGCCCAGCAGTTGGCAGAACTTGAGGAAGCTGCCCTGCTGTTCCGGAATGGTCACCGCCAGCAGCGCTTCGCGCTGTTCGCCCAGTTCGCAGCGCTCGGAAACGTAGCGCAGCCCGTGGAAGTTGAGGTTGGCGCCGGACAGCACGTGCGCCAGACGCTCGCCCTGAATATTGTGCTGCTGGACGTACTTTTTCAGCCCCGCCAAAGCCAGCGCGCCGGAAGGTTCGGCAATGGCGCGCACGTCCTCGAACAGATCTTTGACCGCCGCGCAGATGGCGTCGCTGTCCACGGTGATCACGTCGTCCAGATACTCACGGCACAGGCGGAAGGTTTCGTCGCCGATGCGCTTCACCGCCACGCCTTCGGCGAACAGCCCGACGCGCGCCAGATCCACCGGATGGCCGGCATCCAGCGCCGCGCGCAGGCAGGCGGAGTCTTCCGCTTCGACGCCGATCACTTTGATCTGCGGCATCAGCTGTTTGATCAGCACTGCCACCCCGGCGGCCAAGCCGCCGCCGCCGACCGGTACGAAGACCCGATCCAAATGCGCGTCTTGCTGCAACAGCTCCATCGCCAGCGTGCCCTGCCCGGCGATCACCGTCGGGTGATCGAACGGCGGCACGAAAGTCATGCCTTGCTGATGGGAAAGCTCGATTGCCTTCGCTTTGGCCTCGTCGAAATTGGCGCCGTGCAGCAACACTTCGCCGCCGAAGCCGCGCACCGCATCCACCTTGATGTCCGCGGTGGACACCGGCATCACGATCAGCGTTTTGATCCCCAGCCGTTTACCGGAGAAGGCGACGCCCTGCGCGTGGTTGCCGGCCGAAGCCGTCACGACGCCGCGCGCCTTCTGCTCTTCATCCAGCCCGGCGATCATCGCATAGGCCCCGCGCAGCTTGAAGCTGTGCACCGGCTGGCGATCTTCGCGCTTCACCAAAATGGTGTTGCCGAGGCGCGAAGAGATTTTGCTCATGGCCTGCAACGGGGTGACTTGCGCCACCTCGTAAACCGGCGAGCGCAGTACCGCTCGCAGATATTCCGCGCCGCAGGGGGCGCTGGGTAGGGGTTGAGAGACCGCCATGCTGCTTATCCCCCCAGTTTGCTCTTGTCGCGCACCGCGCCTTTGTCGGCGCTGGTGGCCAACGAGGCGTAAGCGCGCAGCGCGAAGGACACCTGACGTTCACGATTTTTCGGCGTCCAGGCCGCGTCGCCGCGCGCCAGTTCCGCCTCATGCCGCGCCGCCAACTCCTGCTCGCTGACATCCAGCTGGATACCGCGATGAGGAATGTCGATCGCGATCATGTCGCCGTCCTGCACCAGGGCGATCAGGCCGCCGTTAGCCGCTTCCGGCGAAGCATGGCCGATGGACAACCCGGAGGTGCCGCCGGAGAAACGCCCGTCGGTGATCAGCGCACACGCCTTGCCCAGCCCCATCGATTTCAGGTAGGTGGTTGGGTAAAGCATTTCCTGCATGCCCGGCCCGCCTTTCGGCCCTTCGTAGCGAATCACCACTACGTCGCCCGCCACCACTTTACCGCCGAGGATCGCTTCTACCGCGTCGTCCTGGCTTTCATACACTTTGGCCGGGCCGCGGAAGGTGAGGATTTCTTTGTCCACGCCGGCAGTTTTGACGATGCAGCCGTTTTCCGCCAGGTTGCCGTACAGTACCGCCAACCCGCCGTCCTGACTGTAGGCGTGCTCACGGGTGCGGATGCAGCCTTCCTTGCGGTCGGTGTCCAGCGAATCCCAGCGGCAATCCTGAGAGAATGCCTGCGTGGTGCGGATACCGGCCGGCCCGGCGGAGTACATTTTCTTGACGCTTTCGTCGCGGGTCAGCATCACGTCGTAAGCTTCCAGCGTCTGCGGCAGGGTCAGCCCCAACACGTTGTTCACCTCGCGGTTCAGCAAGCCGGCGCGATCCAACTCGCCAAGGATGCCGATCACGCCGCCGGCGCGGTGCACGTCTTCCATGTGATATTTCTGCGTGCTCGGCGCCACCTTGCACAGGTGCGGCACTTTGCGCGACAGACGATCGATGTCTTCCATGGTGAAGTCCACCTCGCCTTCCTGCGCCGAAGCCAACAGGTGCAGCACGGTGTTGGTCGAACCGCCCATGGCGATATCCAGCGTCATGGCGTTTTCAAACGCCGCCTTGTTGGCGATATTGCGCGGCAGCGCGCTTTCGTCATCCTGCTCGTAATAGCGTTTGGTCAGCTCGACGATGCGCTTGCCGGCGTTGAGGAACAGTTCCTTGCGATCGGCGTGGGTGGCCAGCAGCGAGCCGTTGCCCGGCTGCGACAGGCCCAGCGCTTCGGTCAGGCAGTTCATCGAGTTGGCGGTAAACATGCCGGAGCAGGAGCCGCAGGTCGGGCAGGCGGAACGCTCGATCTGCTCGCTGTCGGCGTCGCTGACGTTCGGGTTCGCGCCCTGGATCATCGCGTCCACCAGATCCAGCTTGATGATCTGGTTGGAGAGTTTGGTTTTGCCGGCTTCCATCGGGCCGCCGGAAACGAAGATCACCGGAATGTTCAGGCGCAACGCCGCCATCAGCATGCCCGGGGTGATCTTGTCGCAGTTGGAGATGCACACCATCGCGTCGGCGCAGTGGGCGTTCACCATGTATTCGACCGAGTCGGCGATCAGCTCGCGTGACGGCAGGGAATAGAGCATGCCGCCGTGGCCCATGGCGATGCCGTCATCCACCGCGATGGTGTTGAACTCTTTGGCCACGCCGCCGGAGACTTCGATCTGTTCGGCGACCAGTTTGCCCAGATCGCGCAGATGCACGTGGCCCGGCACGAACTGGGTAAAGGAGTTGACCACGGCGATGATCGGCTTGCCGAAATCGGCGTCGGTCATCCCGGTCGCGCGCCACAATGCGCGGGCACCCGCCATATTGCGGCCATGGGTGGTGGTGGCGGAACGGTACTTAGGCATGCTCTTTTCACTCCAAATGTATTTATGACAGGCGGCGAACGAACCGCCTGGATATTCTTATCTTGTCTGTCTTGTCGTCCGCCACGCGGCGCGGCGAGCCTTGTCGTTACGGGTTTACCGGATCCAGCCAACCGTATTTGTCTTCGGTCTTGCCGCTGAACAGGCCGAAGAACGCCTGTTGGATCTGTTTGGTCACCGGGCCGCATTTGCCGATGCCGACCTGAATGCCGTCCACGCTGCGCACCGGCGTGATTTCCGCCGCGGTGCCAGACATGAACACTTCGTCGGCCAGGTACAGCGATTCGCGCGACAGCACCTGCTCGCGCACCTCGAAGCCCATGTCTTTCGCCAGCTTGATGATCGCGTCGCGGGTGATGCCCGGCAGCGCCGACGAGGTGAACGGCGGGGTATAGAGCACGCCGTCTTTCACTTCAAACAGGTTCTCGCCCGCCCCTTCGGAAATGTAACCGTGCACGTCGAGCGCAATGCCTTCCTGATAGCCGTGGCGGCGCGCTTCGCTGCCCACCAGCAGGGAGGAAAGATAGTTGCCGCCGGCCTTGGCCGCAGTGGGGATCGTGTTTGGTGCGACGCGGTGCCAGGAGGAGACCATCGCATCGATGCCTTGATCCAGCGCTTCTTCACCCAAATAAGCGCCCCAAGGAAACGCCGCGATAATCACGTCCGTTTTATAACCGGCCGGCGGGTTGACGCCCATGCCGACATCGCCGACGAACACCAGCGGGCGAATGTACGCGCTGACCAGGTTGTTCTTGCGCAGCGTAGCGCGGCAGGCTTCCATCAGCTCGTCGACGCTTTGCGACACCGGCATGCGGTAGATTTTCGCCGAATCGTGCAGGCGCTGCATATGCTCGCGATGACGGAATACCACTGGCCCCAAGTGCGAGTCATAGCAGCGTACGCCTTCAAACACCGACGTGCCGTAATGCAACGCGTGCGACATCACGTGCACTTTGGCCTCGGCCCAAGGCACCATCTCACCATTGAACCAAATGTAATCGGCTTTCTTAGTCATTGTTATTTATCCTTCTCAGCGCCTCAGGCGCGTATTTGTTGTGATGTTGGCTGCTGGATCTCGACGCAGGAGACGTCCATCAGTTTGCTTAATTGAGATGACAACAGGGCGACCGGGCGCGGGCTGGCAACGGTCAATTCGATATTGATGCTGTCGGCGTTGGCCGGGGAAACCATATTCATAGCACAAACCTGAAAGCCGCGATGACGCACGACCCGCAATACGCGCTCTAACATTTCGGGGCGAAAACGCGCCTGGATCGAGAGTTGATGCTGCATCATGATATTTCCTCCAACATGGTTTCGTTACCGGCGCCCGGCGGCACCAGCGGCCAGACGTTTTCGAGTTCGTCGATAGAGACCTGCAGCAGATAAGGGCCTTCGGTGTTGAACAGCGCCTCGAGCGCGCCCTCCACCTGATCCTTGCGGCTGATGCGCTGGCCGGGAATGCCGAAGGCGGCGGCCAGCATCAGGAAGTCGGGGTTATCGGACAGGTTGGTTTCGCTGTAGCGGCCGTCGAAGAACAGCTGCTGCCATTGGCGCACCATCCCGAGACGCTGGTTGTCCAGCAGCACGATCTTCAGCGGTAGCTGTTTGCGCTTAATGGTGCCCAGTTCTTGCACGTTCATCATGAAGGAGCCATCGCCCGAGACGCAGATCACCGTATCTTGCGGACGCGCGATCTGGGCCCCGACCGCCGCCGGCACGCCGAACCCCATGGTGCCGAGGCCGCTGGAGGTGATGAAATTCTCCGGGCGCTCGAACGTCATGTGCTGCGCGCTCCACATCTGGTGCTGGCCGACGTCGGTGGTCACCACGCTGTTGGCCGGCTTGCGGGCGGACAGCTGGCGCAAGAACAGCGGCGCGTAGATCGGCTGGCCGGGGTGATCGTAGCGGCAGACGTGCTCGGCTTTCAGCGCTATCACCTGCTGCTGCCAGGCGGCGATGTTCAGCGGGCGCTGCAACGCCGGCAGCAACGTTTTCAAATCGCCTTGCAGGGCGACATGCGCCTGGCGCAGCTTGCTCATCTCCGCCGGGTCGATATCCATGTGGATCACTTTGGCGTGCGGCGCGAAGGCGTTCAGCTTGCCGGTCACGCGGTCATCGAAACGCGCGCCGACGGCGATCAATAGATCGCACTCCTGCACCGCCAGGTTGGCAGCCTTGGTGCCGTGCATGCCCAGCATACCGAGGTACAGCGGATCTTGCGCATCCGGCGCGCCCAGCCCCTTCAGGGTGGCGACGTTCGGCATGCGGGTCACGGCGATGAACTCGCGCAGCGCCGGCACCGCCTGGGCCATGCCCACGCCGCCGCCGACGTACAGCATCGGTTTGTGCGCCTGCGCCAGCAGCTCGGCCGCCTCTGCCAACGCCGCCGCCGGGAACGCCGGCGCTTCATCGACCGGCATCAGGTGCGGATGCAGGTCGCCCTGCGCCAGCTGGATGTCTTTCGGGATATCGATCAGCACCGGGCCGGGACGGCCGCCGGCGGCGATGGCGAACGCTTCCGCCATGATGCCCGGCAAGGCGTCCAGCGATTCCACCAGGAAGCTGTGCTTGGTGCAGGCCAGAGACAGGCCGAGAACATCGATCTCCTGAAAGGCATCGGTGCCGATCAGCGCGGACCCCACCTGACCGGTGATGGCGACAACGGGAACGGAATCGAGCAGCGCATCAGCCAGGCCGGTGATCAGGTTGGTGGCGCCGGGGCCGGAAGTGGCGATACAGACACCGACTTTGCCGGTGGCGCGGGCGTAGCCGATGGCGGCCATGGCGGCGCCCTGTTCATGGCGGCACAGCAGGTGTTCCACGCCGCCGTCGTACAGCGCATCATACACCGGCATGATTGCCCCGCCCGGATAGCCGAATACGGTATCCACCCCCTGCGTACGCAACGCTTGAACTACCCACTGAGCGCCATTCATGGTTATTTCCCCGCCTTACTTCGACAACTGCAGGATTTTGTTCTGTTTTTCATGCTCTGCCCCTTGCTCCACTTTTCTCTTGCCAATAAAAAACCCCCGGACCTGACGGTGCGGGGGTTCTCTTGCGATTCCGGCTTGTTTGCTAAGCCTTTCTTCGTCCAAGTGCAGCCCCGCACGGTGGGATAATAATCACCACCACGCTAATCACGACTAGGCTAATCACTTGGGCAAAGGCTTTCATAATGGGTTTGTTCACTGTGCTCATTCAGAACTAATGCTTACAGAGGTACCACAGCCGCGCGCGACATGACAACACTTTTTTTGCGTTATTATTCGGCGCAATCTGGTCATACCTCACGCGAATCGCCTCTCTTTCACACGTTGGCGCGCACGCCCGGATTTCTCACCGCGTCGGTGATCGCCTTGCCGTGCGTATCCTTGCCGAAGAACACCAACAGGGCGATCGCCACCGCCACCGTACCGGCAACGATCGCCATCGCCAAGCCGTAATTATGCCCATGATGCTCGGCGATGGTGGCTTGCAGCGTAGCGTTGACCGAGGCGATCAGGTTGCCCAGCTGATACACGAACCCCGGCAGCACCGCGCGGGTGTTGGCCGGCACCAGTTCGGTCAGGTAGGTCGGTATCACACCCCAGGCACCCTGCACCATGAACTGCATCAGGAAAGCGCCGATCCCCAACATTAGCGAACCGCTGGAAAATGCCCACAATGGGATCACCGGTAAGGCCAGCAACGCGGCGATAATGATCGCTTTTTTACGACCGATTTTTTCCGATAATGAACCGAAGAAAACGCCACCGATAATTGACGCAATATTGTAGCTAATGGCGATGATACTGACGGTTTTAGGGTCGAAACCGTGCTGAACTTTCAGAAACACCGGATACAGATCCTGCGTGCCGTGAGAGAAGAAATTGAACGCCGCCATCAGCAGCACCAGATAGCAGCATAGCTTCCAGTGGCTCTTCAACACCGGCAATAAAGCCGTACTTTCTTTGCGCTCACGTGCCGCCAGCCACACCGGCGACTCCTGCACGCAATAATAAATAAACGGCAGCAGCAGGATCGGCGCCGCGCCGATAACGAACATTCCGCGCCAGCCGACCGTTTCGAACAGCAGGCCGTACACCACCGCCGCCAGCAGATAACCGAACGGATAGCCGGCCTGGAAAATGCCCGACATCAGGCCGCGCGAGCGGTCCGGTATGGTTTCCATCGCCAATGACGACGCCACACCCCAGATACCGCCCATCGCAACGCCGTACAACACTCGTAACAGCAAGAAGACCGTCAACGAGGGCGCGGCGGCGGAGAGCAGCTCAAACACCGAGAAGAAGACGATATTCAGCATCAAGATCGGTTTGCGGCCATATTTTTCCGCCGCACGCCCGAAGATCAGCGCGCCGATCGGACGCACCGCCAGCGTGAGCAGAATCGCCAACGTGACCTGTTCCAGACCGACGTGAAAAGATTGCGCGATGTCGCTGAGTAAAAATACCAGCACGAAAAAATCGAAAGCGTCGAGCGTCCAGCTTGAAAAACTGGCAATTGCCGCGTTGCGTTGCAGCGGGGTCCAACCAAACATAGTGTTATCCCTACCGTAGAGTACGAAGTCAGGAGGTTTAGCGGCTGCCGGGCAGACTGCGGCGGCGGTCGGAGTGTGTTAAAGAAGTGATTTTTCTTTTAATCAATTGTTAAATACACCCGTTAACCCTATGGTTGCAATGCGTATGGGCCGCTAATGTGTTGCAGCCTTCAGCGAATTGTTAATGGGTATTGCAGCAGGTTGCGAGGTGGTTCGCACAATCTCGTTCAATTCGATGAAAATCAGTGATTATGCTGCGAGTTTCATGGAAAAAATGCCAAGAACGCCGCGCGGTACCTGGATAAATCGCGCATCATGCCGCCCTTAGCAAGGAGAGCGATATGTCACTGGCGGTAATCTATAGCCGCGCCATCATCGGCGTTCAGGCCCCTTCCGTGACGGTGGAGGTGCATATCAGCAATGGCCTGCCCGGCCTGACGCTGGTCGGTCTGCCGGAAACCACGGTAAAAGAGGCGCGCGATCGGGTGCGCAGCGCCCTGATCAACAACGGTTTCACCTTTCCCGCCCGGCGCATCACCGTCAATTTGGCACCGGCCGATCTGCCGAAAGAAGGCGGGCGTTACGATCTGCCGATAGCGCTGGCGATCCTCGCCGCCTCCGAGCAACTGCCCCTCGCACCGTTGGCACGCTACGAGTTTCTTGGCGAGCTCGCGCTGTCCGGCGCACTGCGTGCGGTCAGAGGCGCCATCCCGGCGGCACTGGCGGCGGCTGACGCCGGGCGACAATTGATCCTGTCGACGGACAACGCCGCCGAGGTCGGACTGATCGCACAGTCACAATCCCATACCGCCCAACACCTGTTGGAGGTCTGTGCTTTTTTACTCGGCCAGGGCGAACTGCCGGTGGCCGTCACACCTCCCGCAGCCGGCAATGCGTACGAAAACGCCGATCTGCGCGACATCATCGGCCAGGAGCAGGCCAAGCGGGCGCTGGAGATCGCCGCCGCCGGCGGGCATAACCTGCTGCTGATTGGGCCGCCGGGCACAGGCAAAACCATGCTGGCCAGCCGACTGACGGGCTTACTGCCGCCGCTGACGGAGCCTGAGGCGCTGGAAAGCCTGGCGATCGCCAGCTTGCAACACCCTGTTCTGAGCGCTCTGCCATGGCGCCAGAGGCCGTTTCGCGCGCCGCATCACAGCGCATCGATGGCGGCATTGGTCGGCGGCGGCTCACTGCCGCGTCCGGGCGAGATCTCGATGGCGCATAACGGCGTGCTGTTTCTGGATGAGCTACCGGAATTCGAGCGTAAGGTCCTGGATGCGCTGCGCGAGCCGTTGGAATCCGGCGAGATCGTGATTTCACGCGCCAACGCCAAGGTCTGTTTCCCTGCCAGAGTACAGTTGATCGCGGCAATGAACCCCAGCCCGACAGGGCATTATCATGGGTTGCACAACCGCGCCTCGCCGCAGCAGGTGTTGCGCTATCTGGCCCGGCTGTCAGGGCCTTTTCTCGACCGTTTCGATCTGTCTATCGAAGTGCCGCTGTTGCCGCCGGGTACGCTCAGTAAGCGGCAAACGCAGGGAGAAAGCAGTGAGCTGGTTCAGGAAAGAGTGCAACTGGCACGCGCCCGCCAGCTCGAACGCGCCGGTAAAGTCAATGCGCTGTTGAGCAACCGCGAAGTAGAACGGGATTGCGTGTTGCAGCCGGCAGACGCCGAGTTTCTGGAAGCGACATTAAACGCGTTAGGGCTATCGGTACGCGCCTGGCAGCGCATCCTGAAAGTGGCTCGCACGCTGGCGGATTTGGCGGGAGATACTGAGATCGACAGGCGCCACCTCAGCGAAGCGCTGGGCTATCGCAGTATGGATCGTCTGTTGTTACAGCTGCATCGCAGTCTGGAATGAAAATGGGGCCCGCAGGCCCCATCGTCTTTAGTCTTCGCTGTCGCTGTAATCTTCCACTGCGTCAGCCTGCGGTTTACCGCCGGACAGAGTATGGAATTTCTTCGGGCGACGTGTGCGCGCCAGATATTTAGCCCATACTTTTTCCTGCTCGGTAGCCGCTTCGCGCTCACCTCGGCACACTGCGACGAACAGCTGTTCTTCTTCAGTCGCTGGCTGGCGTTTACCCGAGTCCAGCTCGTTAAACGCGTAGCCGAAACGCTCTAGCAATTGCGCCTCTTTAATGGTGAAATCGCCGTGACGGGAGAACCCGCGAGGGTAATGTTTATTATCAAAAAAACGATTGGTCGTGGTGAAGCTATCCGCCATCTGACACGCTCCTAATTCTCTTATGGCCGTGCTGTTTATGGCGCGGAGTATTAGATAGGCTTGACAGCGTGTAAAACAAAACATTTAAATCTTAACGACAAATTTTTTTGGAGATAGGTGTGGATACCGAATTACTGAAAACCTTTTTGGAGGTCAGTAGAACGCGTCACTTTGGCAGAGCCGCAGAATCTTTGTACTTAACGCAGTCCGCGGTCAGTTTCCGCATCCGTCAGTTAGAAAACCAGCTGGGCGCAAATTTATTTACCCGTCATCGCAATAATATCCGCCTGACGCCTGCCGGTGAGCGGCTTCTGCCCTATGCCGAAAGCCTGATGAACACCTGGCAGTTGGCGAAGAAGGAGGTCGTGCGTTCGCTGCAACACACCGAGTTGTCGATCGGCGCTACCGCTTCGCTGTGGGAGGCCTATCTGACCCCTTGGTTGCAGGCGCTCTATCAACAACGCGAGGCGCTGCAGCTCGAAGCCAGGGTGGCATTAAGGCACTCTTTGGTAAAACAACTGCATGAAAGGCAGCTCGATTTACTGATCACCACCGAACCGCCGAAGATGGACGAATTGGCCAGCCAACAGCTGAGCAATTTCTCATTACGCCTGTTCTCATCCGCGTATCGTGACAAACAGGCCCCAATGCCCTACATCAAGCTGGAATGGGGAGCCGACTTCCACCAACAGGAAAGCCGCATGTTGGAAGGTGATAACGTGCCGGTCCTCACGACTACCTCCGCTCATCTGACGCGTCAGTTGCTGGAAACCACGGGCGGATGCGCTTTCCTGCCCAGCCAGTGGGAAAAGGAGTATCCGCAGCTGGTGGCCACTACTGAGATCCCGCCGATTATCCGCCCACTGTATGCCGTCTGGTTGCAAAACAGCGATCAACAGCCTTTGATTCGGCAATTACTTAAAATACCTTTAAATACCGCAGCCTAAAGCATTATGGCGGCCTTAAATGCCGTCATCGTGGTAATGACTGTCTATCATGCCAAAAGCCGCCCATCGCCTTCTGAGAGAAGATAATGCAAAACGATAAGAGAATCCGGAGACGTGCAGGGTAAAGCTCGGAAGAACATGAAGCAGCCAGGATCGGGCAAACCTCGGCATATGCGTCAAAAGCGCTCTTTTCCAAAGCGGGAATGCACTAAGGGAAGGGATAATAGGTAAAAAAAAACCCTTTGCTTTCGCAAAGGGTTCTTAATATGGCAGGGGCGGAGAGACTCGAACTCGCGACACCCGGTTTTGGAGACCGGTGCTCTACCAACTGAGCTACGCCCCTAAATCTCGCTTAACATTATGCCTGCTAATAAAGCAGGCATAATTAAATAAGTGGCGGAACGGACGGGGCTCGAACCCGCGACCCCCTGCGTGACAGGCAGGTATTCTAACCAACTGAACTACCGCTCCACCGATTCTTTTACGTTGCATCTCTCGATGCCGGCAAA
>NZ_JBJNMB010000014.1:0-81589 GCF_052168755.1 Serratia sp. CY43202 | reverse complement strand
CGACGACAGCCAGTTTAAAGGATAGAGAGTAATCGCGTTGTGTGCGTTTAATATACTGGTTCATCACATTTTCCTCTGTGCATGAGTAAAATGTGTCAACGCTATTCAGGACGGGTCAGCGGCAAAAAAAAGGTTCAGCCTGGGCTGAACCTTCTTCTTTTCGGCGGTATAAACCGTTAAGCCAGCTTCTGCTGTGCCCAGGCCAGCCCGCTTTGGTATTCACCCGGCAGCAGCGGTGCCAGCGCCTGCAGCGCCTGGCGCAGATCGGCGGCGCTCGGGTCGTTCATATTGAGGTGGCCGACCTTGCGGCCCGGGCGCACCTCTTTCTCATACCAGTGCAGATGCACCAGCGGCAGCGACAGCCACTGTTCGTTGACGGCGGTGCCGATCAGGTTGACCATCACCGACGGCGTGCTCACCACCGGCTGCGGCAGCGGCAGGCCGAGAATCGCGCGCAGGTGCAATTCGAACTGGCTGATGGACGCGCCGTTTTGCGTCCAGTGGCCGCTGTTGTGCACGCGCGGCGCCAGTTCGTTGATCAGCAGCCGATCGCCGACGATAAAGCACTCCATCGCCATCACGCCGACGTAGTTCAGCTCGTTCAGGATCGCCGCCAGCATCTGCTCGGCCTGTTGCTGCAGTGCCGGGTTGGGCTGCGGCAGCGCCACGCTGGTGCGCAGGATGCCGTCTTCATGCAGGTTGTGGGTCAGCGGGTAGAATACCGAACGGCCGTCGTGGCCGCGCGCGCCCACCAGCGACACTTCGCCGGAGAAATTGATGCCTTGCTCGACGATGCACTCGCCATAGGCGTCGGCCGGCAGTTCGGCTTCCTGGCCCGGGCGCAAGCGCCATTGGCCGCGGCCGTCATAGCCGCCGACCCGGCGTTTGACGATCGCCAGCTCGCCCAGCGCAGCGAACACCTGCGGCCATTCGGCGGCGCTCGCCAGCAGCTGCCACGGCGCGGTCGCCAGGCCGAGCTGGTCGAGCAGCTGTTTTTGCGTCAGGCGATCCGCCAGACGCGGGAAGATGTCGCGGTTGACGAAGGCGCTGTGGGTCGCCAGCTCGCGCGTCAGCGCGGTTTCTGGCCAGCGTTCGATCTCGGCGGTAATGACGCTGTTCTGATACGGCACCGCTTCAGGTTCGGCATCGATGCCGACAGGGTAGACGGCGATGCCCAGCGGTTCGCCGGCCTGGCGCAGCATGCGCCCCAGTTGGCCGTTGCCCAGTACGCAAACCGGCTTCATGCGTCCTCCCGCGGATCGGGGTGGTTCAAGACGTCTTCGGTCTGCGCCTGACGCCAGTCCGCCAAACGCTGCGCCAGCGCGGCGTCGTGCAGCGCCAGGATCTGCATCGCCAGCAGCCCGGCGTTGGCGGCGCCGGCTTTGCCGATCGCCAGCGTGCCCACCGGAATGCCGCGCGGCATCTGTACGATGGAGTACAGGCTGTCTACGCCGCTCAGCGCGGCGCTTTGCACCGGCACACCCAGCACCGGCACCAGGGTTTTCGCCGCCAGCATGCCCGGCAGGTGCGCCGCACCGCCGGCGCCGGCGATGATCACGTCAAAGCCGTTGGCGGCAGCCTGCTCGGCGAAGCTGAACAGCTTGTCCGGCGTGCGGTGAGCGGAAACGACTTCGACATGGAAGGGGACATCGAGCTGGGTCAGGACTTCGGCGGCGAACTGCATGGTGGCCCAGTCACTTTTCGATCCCATTACAATTGCGATTTTCGCCCCGGTATTGGCGGCTGAAGCGGCGTTGGCTCCCATGGGTGTAAGGCTCCTGTGATTTTTCTGGCGTCGGCTGAGGGCCGAATGAGGGCGTAGAGCATACCATGAGCGCACGGCGAGGAAAACGGTTGCGTCGCCGGTTTTCACCGTCGAAAGCGCGAATTTTTACTCGCGCGCCAGTGCGGAATTCAGAATGGGAATGAGATCAGCTCGACGGCGTCGGTGCTGACTTTGATCATCGATCCTTCGACGTGCCAGGCACCCAGCACCGCGCGATGGGCTTCGCCATTGCTCAATGCCAGCCGGTGCACCGCCGGGCGATGGGTATGGCCGTGGATCATCCAGTGCACGTCGTGGCGCAGCATGGTTTGCTCGACCGCCTGCGGGTTGACGTCCATGATGGCGTCCGACTTGTACTGGTTGGATTGCTGGCTGCGGGCGCGCATCTTGGCGGCGATCTTCAGTCGCCAGCGCAGCGGCATCGCGAGGAACAGTTTTTGAATCAGCGGGTTGTGCACTTTACGGCGGAATTGCTGATAGGCTTGATCGTCAGTGCACAGGGTGTCGCCGTGCAGGATCAGGATCCTGCGGCCGTACAGCTCCAGCACTTTTTCTTCCGGCAGCAGCTGCATGCCGCTGGCGCGGGCGAAGCGTTTGCCGAGCAGAAAATCGCGGTTGCCGTGGATGAAATAGCAGGGCACGCCGGCCTGTTGCAGCGCTTTCAGCGCCGCGGCGATCTCCGCATGCAGCGGCTCGGGATCGTCGTCGCCGATCCAGGCTTCAAACAGGTCGCCGAGGATGTACAGCGCGTCGGCGTGCACCGCTTCGCGCCGTAAAAAACGCAGAAAACCGGCAGTGATTGCCGGTTCCTGTGCGCACAAGTGCAGATCTGCGATGAACAGCGTACTCATGCAGCCGCGATTACTCGCTGACGGTCACGCTGTTGATCACGACGTCTTCTACCGGTACGTCCTGGTGCATGCCGCTGCGGCCGGTTTTCACGCCTTTGATCTTGTTGACCACGTCCATGCCTTCAACCACTTCTGCAAACACGCAGTAGCCCCAACCTTGCGCGTTTTCGCCGCGGAAGTTCAGGAAGTCGTTGTCAGCCACGTTGATGAAGAACTGTGCGGTGGCGGAGTGCGGATCGTTGGTACGTGCCATTGCCAGGGTGCCGATGGTGTTTTTCAGACCGTTGTTGGCTTCGTTCTTGATGGTCGCGTTGGTCGCTTTCTGGTTCATGCCCGGCTCGAAACCGCCGCCCTGGATCATGAAGCCGTTGATCACACGGTGGAAGATGGTGTTGTCGTAGAAACCGGCGCGGCAGTAGTTCAGGAAGTTTTCAACGGTAACCGGCGCTTTGTCAGCAAAGGTCTTGATAACGATATCGCCGTGATTGGTGTGGAAAGTAACCATAGTTTTAATCCTAACAAGGTGAAGTGAGACGTCACGTAAAGCGAGTGAACATTCAGACCGCCCTTATAACATATCCGCCCTAGCGAGTCAGCAGCGGCTCAACCGCGCACTGTCTGTGGTAATTGTGTTTATGTTATATTATAACAATTGCGCTGACCGCCGAATTTTGCGCGTTTTCTTCGCGTGAAGCCAGCAAAGCATGGCCTTAACCTTGCAATAGATCAGGCTTCAGGTTTCAATACGCTACCGGGCGGAAAACCTGAAGCCCGGTTATCTTTTTTGTTATCACGCACACCACGGAATCTCCCGATGCTAAAGATTTTTAATACCCTGAGTCGTCAAAAAGAGGAATTCAAACCCATTCATGCCGGGAAAGTGGGCATGTACGTGTGCGGGGTAACCATTTATGACCTGTGTCACATCGGCCACGGTCGTACCTTTGTCGCTTTCGACGTGGTGGCGCGTTACCTGCGCTATCTCGGCTATTCGCTGAACTACGTGCGCAACGTCACCGACGTAGACGACAAAATCATCCGCCGCGCGGCGGAAAATCATGAGACCTGCGACCAGCTGACCGAACGCATGCTGGCGGAAATGCACGCCGACTTCGACGCGCTGCTGATCGATCGTCCGGATCAAGAGCCGCGCGCGACCCAGCATATCGCCGAGATCATCGAGATCACGCAGCGCCTGATCGATCGCGATCACGCCTATGTGGCCAGCAACGGCGACGTGATGTTCTCCATCGACAGCGATCCGCAATACGGGCTGCTGTCGCGCCAGGATCTGGATCAGCTGCAGGCCGGCGCGCGCGTGGAAATCGACGACGTGAAGCGCAACCCGATGGACTTCGTGCTGTGGAAAATGTCCAAGCCGGGCGAGCCGAGCTGGCAGTCGCCGTGGGGGCCGGGCCGTCCGGGCTGGCATATCGAATGCTCCGCCATGAACTGCAAACAGCTGGGCACCCACTTCGACATCCACGGCGGCGGTTCCGATCTGATGTTCCCGCACCACGAGAACGAGATCGCGCAGTCGAGCTGCGCCCACGACGGCCCGTACGTCAATTACTGGATGCACTCCGGCATGGTGATGATCGACAAAGAGAAGATGTCCAAATCGCTGGATAACTTCTTCACCATCCGCGACGTGCTCGGCCATTACGATGCGGAAACGGTGCGTTACTTCCTGATGTCCGGCCACTATCGCAGCCAGCTGAACTACAGCGAAGAGAACCTCAAGCAGGCGCGCACCGCGCTGGAGCGCCTCTATACCGCGCTGCGCGGCACCGATGCCGACGCCGCACCGGCCGGCGGCGAAGCGTTCGAAGCCCGCTTCCGCGAAGCGATGGACGACGACTTCAATACCCCGGAAGCCTACTCGGCGCTGTTCGATCTGGCGCGCGAGGTTAACCGCCTCAAGGGTGAAGACATGGCGGCGGCCAACGGCATGGCGGCGGAACTGCGCAAGCTGGCGAACGTGCTCGGCCTGCTGCAGCAGGAGCCGGAGCAGTTCCTGCAAGGGGGCGCTCAGGTTGACGACGGCGAAGTGGCGGAGATTGAAGCGCTGATCAAACAGCGTAACGAAGCGCGTGCCGCCAAAGACTGGGCGCTGGCGGATGCCGCTCGCGATCGGTTGAACGAGATGAACATCGTGCTGGAAGACGGCCCGCAGGGCACCACCTGGCGCCGTAAGTAATCCGGCCGCAGGGAAAAACAAAAAAGGCGCTGAATTCAGCGCCTTTTTCTATGGCAGCGGGTTAGGGTTTAACCATGACCTTGCCGCCGTTGAACTCCACCACCTGATCGGCGACGATCTTGCAGCGCTTGCGGGTTTCGACCTTGCCGTCGACTTTCACCTGCCCTTCAGCGATCACTTCTTTGGCGGCGCCGCCGCTTTCACACCAGCCCTGGAACTTCAGCAGATCGCACAGTTCGACGTGGGGATGATTGTCCAGATTGAAAATTTCCATACTGCCTTACTTATTTAGGTTGAACGTCGTGATATTCCTCGCAGGCCTGCAAGGTATTTTGGATCAGTGTAGCAACGGTCATCGGGCCAACGCCACCCGGCACCGGGGTTATGTAGGCGGCGCGCTCGCTGGCGGCGTCGAAATCGACGTCGCCCACCACTTTACCGCTTTCCAAGCGGTTGATGCCGACGTCCACCACGATGGCGCCCGGTTTGATCCAGTCGCCCGGAATGAAGCCCGGCTTGCCGACCGCCACCACCAGCAGATCGGCGTTCTCGACGTGATGACGCAGATTCTTGGTGAAGCGGTGGGTGACGGTGGTGGTGCAGCCGGCCAGCAGCAGCTCCATGCTCATCGGGCGACCGACGATGTTGGACGCGCCGACCACCACGGCATTCAGGCCGTAGGTATCGATGTTATAACGCTCCAGTAGGGTAACGATGCCGCGCGGCGTGCACGGGCGCAGCTTAGGCGCGCGCTGGCACAGGCGGCCGACGTTGTACGGGTGGAAGCCGTCGACGTCTTTGTCCGGGTGGATGCGTTCCAGCACCTTGACGTTATCGATGCCGGCCGGCAGCGGCAGCTGCACCAGAATGCCGTCGATTTCTGCGTCGGCGTTCAGCTGGTCGATCAACGCCAGCAGCTCGGCTTCACTGGTGGCAGCGGGCAGGTCGTAGGAGCGGGAAAGGAAGCCGACTTCATCGCAGGCGCGGCGCTTGCTGGCGACGTAAATTTGCGAAGCCGGATTCTCGCCGACCAACACAACCGCCAGCCCTGGGGCGCGCTTGCCGGCCGCCAGACGTTGTTTCACTTGCTCAGCCACTTCGTTTCTAACCTGCTGCGCAATCGTTTTACCATCAATAATCTTTGCTGACATCAGTGTGGAAATCCATCAATTAAGAAAAGCGGGGATGCCGCTATTCTGGCAGAAGCTGAGCGCGCTGTCAGGCGCAGAATCACCCTCGCCGCCGTTGCCGACGGCGATTTACGCTTTTTTTATATCGGCCTCAGGATCCTCTACGTCATTTTTACCTGCATTTGCATACGCTGGGGCCATACACAGGGCGAAAGAGGGCAGGATCATGAGAGCGATAACCCGGCTTTATCCGTTGCATCATCAACCTGATCAGCAACCGGCGGAGCCTAAACACGTAGGGGAGACGGTGTTCGATTCTTCACGGCATCCGGCGGGCAGTGCGCAACTCACCGCGCTGCATCAGCTCGGCCAGCACCAGGCAGCGCCGTCGTGGCGGGCGCGCCTGAGCGCGCTGTGGCGGAAGCTGTGCGCATGAACGGCAGCGCATGGGGAGGTTGCGCGCTATTGCTGGCTTGGGCGCCGTGGAGCCAGGCATCCTTAAACAGCGCACGCCCTGACTCCGCATTGGGGGAAAGGGGGGAAGCGACCTGCAATATGCAGGTGGTTGAGCATGCCGATTGGGGGGATATTGCCGCAGTGGTACAGTCTACGCGCCTTTGTCTGCGGCGGGGCGGTGGGCGGCAAGAGGCTGAGCGCACACCAGGCGATACCGCGGTCGGCCTGGCGCACCGTAACATAGCGCGGGCGCTGGCGGAAAAAACGCCATAAAGCGCCGTCGCCGCCGTAACGTCATGAAAAGGCATTGACTCGCTAACCTCTGACCGTATAATCGCAACCCGCAACCACAGGTTGCCGCATCTCAATGCGCCCTTAGCTCAGTTGGATAGAGCAACGGCCTTCTAAGCCGTAGGTCATAGGTTCGAATCCTATAGGGCGTGCCATTACTTCCTTGATTTTCTTCCCCCCGACTTGTTCCCGCAAAAATTCGACTGTGTAATCCATACTCTCGTTGGCTCGCCATTGAGCGCCATGCTATGTTCGTTCGCTAACTTTTAGTCAGTGGCAGAGAGCAACATGCAAAGCTTATTCGTTTACGGCACCCTGGGGCCGGGCAGACCCAACGCGCACATTATGGAAGCCATCGGCGGCAGCTGGGAAGAAGGCAGCGTCGGCGGATCGCTGCTTAACGAAGGCTGGGGCGCCGAGATGGGCTACCCAGGCATCGTGTTGGATAACAGCGGCAATCGGGTGAACGGTTTTCTGTTCCGTTCAGCTAATCTCGTCAACCACTGGCCGACTCTCGATGCGTTCGAAGGTGAGGGGTATGAACGGGTGGCGGTCAGCGTCTCCACCGCCGGCGGCGAAACCGTCGATTCGTTTATCTACATGTTGAAGAAATGAGATGAAGCCGCCTCGCCGAGTGAGTGCGAGGCGCTTGACCCGCCGGCAATTGAACTTTCGTTTATTTTGCCGCGCTACAATAGGCGAAAATTTCCCCATGGAGCCTATCGTGCGCAAATCCAGATTCCTGCTCGTGACCTTGCTGTGCCTGTGCGCCGCCGCCGTGCTGTACGTCATGGCTTACCGGGCGTTGGGGCATTACCTCAGCGACGGGGAGAAAGCCTACCCGGATATCAGCGTTGAAATCCGCTGAGGGCCGTGCGGCGCCGCGGTGATTGCACCGACTTTTTCGCACTGATTTACCCGCCATTTACCCGCCGTCGGCAATGATGACGCTGCGTCTCCACACGGTGTGGTTCTCTTGGGCGGAATGCCGTTATGTCACTGCAGCAGGTATCGAATGTTTCTTTGAGCAACAACGGCTTAAAGGGCATCGGTTACAAACATTACGCGTTGGCGATCGTGGCGTTTTCGGCGATCGTGCGATTTATTTCCTTATCAGATCGGTATTTTTGGTGCGATGAAGCCTCCAGCGTACTGACCAGCCGCTATGACGTGGGCGCTTTGCTGTACCACGCTTCTTTCGATGTTCACCCGCCGCTTTATTACCTGTTGCTGCATGGCTGGATGGCGCTGTTTGGCGACGGCATCATGGCGGCCCGCTCGCTGAGCCTGGTGTTCGGCGTGATGACGGTGGCGTTGGCGATGCGTTTTACCCGTTGGTTGACCAATGAGCGGGCGGCGCTGATAGCGGGGTGGCTGATGGCAATCATGCCGATGGCGGTGCGTTACAGCCAGGAGGCGCGCATGTACGCGCTGATGGGGATGCTGGCGATCGCCGCCGCCATGGCGTTGGCGAAGTGGCTGAAAACGCCGGATAACCACCGTTACCTGGCGCTGTATGCGTTATTGATGACGCTGAGCTTTTATACCCACTACTTCACGATTTTTACGCTGATCGCTCACTGGCTGGTGCTGCTGGCGCTGTCGTGCCGCCGCGAAGGCGTACGTTACATCAAGCAGCCGGCGTGGTGGCTGGCCAATGTGGCGATCGGGGTGGCCTACATTCCCTGGCTGCTGGTGCTGTTCAATCTGCTGGCGCATATCGCCGAGCTGCGGGTCGGCGGCGACGTCGGTTGGATCCCTCAGGTTTCCTGGGGCGATCTGCCGGCGATGTATTGGCGTTTTCTCACTGGGCATGATGGCAGCAATTATCCGACGGTCATTCTCTGGCTGCTGCCGGCGATGTTTATCGCCTTATGTTCATTGCTACTGTGGCGGCGGGAGACGCCGAGAACATTCTCGCTGCTGCTGCTCGGCGGCATTCTGATCCCGGTGACGTTGGTATTCGCCATTTCCTGGCGCTCGCCGCTGTTTGTCGATCGCTACCTCTATTCGGCCGCGCTGGGCATTCCGCTGGTGTTGGGCGTGCTGATCGCCGGCACGAAAAGCCGGGTGCGCGGGATTTCTTTGCTGCTGTTCTTCAGTTTGCTGTTCGGCTGCGGCGTGCGTAACGATTACCCGGTCGAGAAAGATGAGTTCAAAGTGATGGTGCACTACATCAACAGTCTCTATCAGCCTAACGATGCAGTGGTGGTCAGCAACATGTTCAACTACCTGAGCTATGTGTATTACAACAAGCAGGGCTATCGCGCCCTGTTGTATACCCCGGCCAGGCCCAACGGCATTTCGGGCAAGCCCAATGCCTATGGTTTCGGCACCTTTTTCCACGATCGGGCGGCGCAGACTTACGTCGATAATCTCAGCGCGTTAGCGAAAGGCCATCGCCGGGTCTGGCTGGTCAGCGGCGGCGATTTCAATCAGGACTTCGGCCGTTCGCCGCCCGGGTGGGTCAATACCGGCACCTTCAAGAGCGGCGGCTTTGAGTCGCGCCTGTTCGTGGTGCGTTGAGCAAAATGTCATATTTCCCATTCGGCGTTACATCTGGCCGAGCAAACTTACGCGGGGATGACAGTTCTATACATTGGGATTGGTACTGTAGCTCTACCCGATGATGTTGTGTGTTATCCATTCCCTGTAGTGTATTACCCCATCCCTGTTAAGTTTATCCCGCCTTGTGCGGGATTTTTTTTATCTGCGCATACCCGGCGGTGCGTAACGCGATTTTTTTGAATATCACCGTCAGTTTTATTCGGTATTCAGCCGCTGCGCGCTTGATTAGATTGAACGCGAGAGGGGGCGCCGTCGGTGCCTTTGTGCAATGAGTGGAGAATTTCTATGGCGAAGACAGTAGTGGTGTTTCATTCCGGCTACGGCCATACCGAGCGTTTGGCGAAAGTTGTGGCGGAAGGTGCGGGGGCGGAACTGATCGCCATCGATCAGAACGGTGACATCAGCGACGAAGCCTGGCAGACGTTGGATGAGGCGGACGCCATCATCTTTGGCTCGCCGACCTATATGGGCGGCCCATCCTGGCAGTTCAAGAAATTCGCCGACGCGAGCTCCAAAGCCTGGTTCGGCCGCAAGTGGCAGGACAAAGTGTTCGGCGGCTTTACCAACAGCGCCAGCCTGAACGGCGATAAGCAGGTCACGTTGATCGCACTGCAGACGCTGGCTTCGCAACATGGCGGCCTGTGGGTCAGTCTGGGGCTGCTGCCGGCCAACACCAAATCGGCGCAGCGTACCGACGTCAATAACCTGGGCGGTTCGGTGGGGCTGCTGGTGCAGACCCCGGCGGATGCCGGCGTGGATGAGATGTTGTCGGGCGATCTGGCGACCGCCAAGCTCTATGGCCAGCGCGTAGCGGGCTTTGCCGCCAAACTGGCGTAAGGCCTTACCGTGTAGATGGGGTGGCGGTGCGGTTGAACGGATGCCGCGTTCATTTTCTCTGCACAATTGGCGTGTAGGCTGCGAAATGTTATTAGCCTGCTTGGGCTAACACTGCATTTCGTACAAATATTCCCGGTTCCTAGGCCGGGTTTTTTGTTGCTAAGGTCTGCTTAAGCTTTCACCGCTATACTGCGTGGCAACACGGGCATGCAAGGCATGGCCGTGTTGTAACTGTCGATTTGCTGTTGTTCAAGCAAGCCCGCTTCATGCGGGCTTTTTTTGAGTTGTTATTGCACGGGCGGCCCAGTTGCAGGAAAATAATCGCGCAGTTATTCAAACATCATTCAACGACCAATAACCACAAGCTTATTAATGTAATTGACGCCGTCGGCGACCTATTACGCTATGCGCTATGCTGACAGCAGAGTAGCCATTATTTGCTGACGCTACGCGGGTGTGCCCGCCGCAGCCGAACGGGGCTAAGAAAAGTCTGTTAATTAAATGTTAACGTTTTTTATTATTGATTTGTCTGGCTTTTTTGGTTGAAATCCGGGTTGACTATCCCTCACTGGCCGGGCGAGAGAGTATGCACATTATTATTCTGGTTATTAGCAAAATATGGGCAAGGCGATGAACGCCAGAATAAACGCCAGGCATGGCCTGCCGCTAACGGTTCAGCTGATCAATCTTTTCATGCTGGCTTTTTTGCTTTCCCTGGTGGGTATTCTTAGCCGGCCGATTGGCTCGCTTTCCTTATTTTGGCCAGTGAATGCGATTCTGCTCGGTTTGCTGCTGCGCAAACCCATTTACGGCACGCCGCTCGGCTGGCTTACCACCTATCTGGGCATGGTCGCCGCCGATCTCAGCACCGGCGAAGGTTGGTCTCTGGCGCTGTGGCTGAACGCCTGCAACATGTCGCTGATCGCCGTCGGTTACGGCATCATGCTGATGCTGCCACAATCTCAACGGCGCATGGGCAAGCCCCAGGCGATACTCTATATGTTCAGCGCCAGTTTGGCCGGCGCGGCGGTGGCGTCGACGCTGTCGGTGCTGCGTAATGATAGCCTCTATAACAACACGGTGGTGATCGCCTGGCTGGCTTGGTTCAGTGAGCAATTCTCGACGACCTTGCTGCTGTTGCCGGTGCTGATGGCGGCGCCGCGGCTGAAGCAACTGCTGCGCATGCAGGTACGTTGGCGCCTGAAAGGCTGCCTGCCGTTGCTGGCGTTGCTGCTGTCGCTGGCGTTCAGCGTCTATATCGGCGGGCCGGGAGCCATCGCCTTCCCGATCCCGGCGCTGCTGTGGTGCGCGGTACGCTACCCGCTGTTCCCCGTGACGTTGCTGACGCTGTTGACCGGCATGACCGAGATCAGCAGCATTTCTGCCAACCTGGTGCTTTATGAAACGCCGAACAACCACAACGCCTTCCTCGATACCCTGATGTCCGCCCGATTGGGCATCGCCATGCTGGTGATGGGGCCGCTGATCCTCGCCAGCTCCATCGCCGCCAACCGCAAGCTGATGCGACGTCTGGAGCACAGTGCCAACCACGATTTTCTGACCGGGGTGCTGGCGCGCAGCGCGATGACCCGCAAAGCGGGCGAGTTGCTGGAGCATAAACACCGTTCCAAAGAGGCGGTGTCGCTGCTGCTGATCGACATTGATCATTTCAAGCAGATCAACGATACGCACGGCCACAGCGCCGGCGATCAGGTTTTGGCGTCGTTCGCGCACATCGTGCGGCGCGAGCTGCGTCACGATCAGCTGTTCGGCCGCTTGGGCGGGGAAGAGTTTGCTATCATGCTGCCGCGCGCGCTGGCGGCGCAGGGCGTGGCGCTGGGGGAACATTTGCGCCGGCTGGTGGAGCAGACGGAGCTGCAGGCGGAAGGCAAGCAGACGTTGAAAATCACCATCAGCGTCGGCGTTGCCAGCCTGGCGATGAATGAGGTGAAATCGTTGGAACAGCTGATGAATATGGCGGATATCGCGCTGTATCGCGCCAAATCGCAGGGGCGTAATCGGGTGGAGTCGTTCAACGTGATCAACGGCAACAGCGTCGAGCATATCCTGTTCCGTTAACCGTTTTCAGCCTTGCCTGGGCTCGAAGCGGGTTTCGCAATTAGGGCAAATCAGTATCACATCTTGCAGCATTGCTGCGCATTTTTGCCGGGTAACATAGCCGCATTTAGGGCAGACGATTTGGGTGGAGCGGTTGATAAAACCTTTGACGCTGCTGGAATCGGACATATCAATGGCCTGTGTCAGGTGAAAACTCACGCTAACACAGGCAACGACAAATTTCGTTGGTTATTTTCCGTACGCAGATACTTACAGGCTTTTCAGCGCCTTGATGGTTTCATCCATATCGATCTCGTGCTCGGAGAAGGTATGGGTGGTGTTCTGGAAGGTGGTAATGGTCAGCATGCGCAGCGTTTGCATGGTCTGCGCCTGATCTTCGGACTGTGGGCGAATGCGGTTCATCAGCAGGCCGACCGACAGCACGGTGTTCTCTTTATCCACGTCGGCTTTGACCGGCACTTCCTTGGTGAAGGTATTAAAAGACTTGATGCTGGTGATCTTGATTCTTTCATTGGCGATGATGATGTATTTGCTGGGCGCCAACACTTTTACCGCATAAGCCGACGGGCCTTTGGTGTTGTTGGTTGGCTCGAAGGTGACCGCCGCGTTTTTCTTAATCAGCTCCGGGTTCTGCACTTTAATCACGTGAAAATAACGATTTTCTCCGTTCTCGTCGGTAATAAAGCCGAAGCCTTTGTCTTCAAAAAAAGTCGTTATCTTGCCGTTCATCGCTATTCTCACAAAAGGGTTCAATACAGCGCTTATGATAGCGCGGAATGCCTTGCAGCGACAGATTGCGCGGGCGGCATTTAGTCATGCGATAACGGCATTTAGCGGCTTCCTGGCCACATGCTATGTTCATGCTGACTTCATTCAATGCGAAAAAGGAATATCGATGGGCATCAAACGTCTCAATCACGCCGTGCTGTATGTCAGCGATGTGCGGCAGAGCGCCGACTTTTATCATCAGGTCTTGGGCTTCAAGCTGAAGCCGTCCGACAGCCCCGATCGCGCGGTATTTACCCAGGCCGCCGATTCGGAAAACGATCACGATTTGGCGCTGTTCAGCAAGAATCTGGGCCAGCAGCGCGCCGGGGTGTTTCGCGCCAACAACGAGCCGCCGGCGGAGCATGAGCCACCGGCCGGGCTGTACCATCTGGCCTGGGAAGTGGACAGTCTGGAAGAGCTGGAGCGCATTCGTCACCAGTTGGCCGAACGCGGTATTCTCGGGCTGGAAGAGGATCATGGCGTGCACAAAAGCATTTATGGTCACGATCCGGACGGGCTGCTGTTCGAGGTGACCTGGTTTATTCCGCCGGCGTTGCTGACCGACGAGGATAAAAACCAGCAGGGGATCCGCCCACTGGATTTCGCCGCCGAGAAGCGGCGTTTCGCCGGCCTATAAGCGGCGTTTCGCCGGCCTATAAGCGGCTCAGGTGCGGGGCGCCGCGGCGCCCCGACGATCACAGCACTTTGTTGAGGAAGTTAACGGTGCGCGGATGCTGCGGTTGGGACAGCACCTGCCTGGCGTCGCCCTGTTCGACGATCTGCCCGTCGACCATAAACACCACCCGATCCGCCGCTTCGCGCGCAAAGCCGATTTCATGCGTGACCACCACCAGCGTGACACCCAGATCCGCCAACCCTTTAATCACGTCCAGCACTTCGCCGACCAGCTCGGGATCGAGCGCGGAGGTCGGCTCATCGAACAGGATTACCTTCGGGTTCAGCGCCAGCGCGCGCGCGATGGCGATGCGCTGCTGTTGGCCGCCGGAGAGGTGGCGCGGGTAGGCATCCGCCTTGTGGCGCAGCCCGACGGTATCCAGCAGCTCATAGGCGACCGCCTTCGCCCGCTCGCGGGAGTGAATTTTGTGCACCACCGGCGCTTCGATGATGTTTTCCAGCACCGTCAGGTGCGGGAACAGGTTGAAATTTTGGAACACATAGCCGACGTTGATGCGCTGCCGGAGGATGGCCTTTTCCTTCAGCTCGTACAGCCGGTTGCCCTTGCGGCGGTAGCCGACGTAGTCGCCGTCGATGCGGATAAAGCCCTCGTCGACGCGCTCCAGGTGGTTGATCGCCCGCAGCAGCGTCGATTTTCCGGAGCCGGAAGGGCCGAGGATCACGGTCACGGTGCCCGGCTGCAGCGTCAGGCTGACGTCGTCCAGCGCCTTGTGTTTGCCGAAGAACTTGCTGACGTTGCTGATTTCGATCAGGCCGCGTGCCGGCACTGGGGTGAGATTGCGTACCGGCTGCTCGGGCAAGGCGTAATAATCAATGGCTTCAGACATGTGGGTCTCCTAACGTTTTAGCCAGCCGGCCAGTTTCTGCCAGGGCGTCGGCGGCAATTCGCGCACCGCGCCCCGGGCGAAATAGCGCTCGATATAGTATTGGATCACCGACAGCGCGGTGGTGATGAACAGGTACCAGACGGTGGCGACCATCAGCAGCGGTATCACCTGCTGGGTGCGGTTATAGATAACCTGAATGGTGTAAAACAGCTCCGGCAGCGCCAGCACGTAAACGATAGAGGTGCCTTTCGCCAGGCTGATGATCTCGTTGAAGCCGGTCGGAATAATGGAGCGCAGTGCCTGCGGCAGAATGATACGGAAGGTGCGACGATAGCCCGGCAGGCCCAGCGCCGCGGCCGCCTCGTGCTGGCCGTAATCCACGCCCAGGATGCCGCCGCGGATGATCTCGGCGGTGTAGGCGGACTGCACCAGCGTCAGGCCCAGCACCGCCACGGCGAACTGGCCGAGAATGTCGATGGTGGGAAAGCTGGCGAACACCACGGAGGTGAAGGGAATGCCCAGCGAGATGGCGTCATACAGATAGGAGAAGTTGTACAGAATGATCAGCACCAGGATCAGCGGCAGAGAGCGAAACAGCCAGATATAGCCCCAGGCCAGCGACGCCAGCAGGTAGGAGCGCGACAGGCGCGCCAGCGCCAACAGGGTGCCGAACAGGATGCTGAACAGCGTACCGAGCAGCGTCAGCAGCAGGGTTTGCCCCAGCCCCGCCAGTACCGCCGGCGCGAAGAACCACTCGGCGAACACGCCCCATTCCCAGCGCGCGTTACCCGCCACCGATTGTACGATGGCGGCCAGAATAAACAGCGAAAACAGCGCGCCGATCAGCCGCAGCGGATAGCGGGCGGGCACCACTTTCAAGACTTCTTGTTTGGACATGTCATGTCTCCTGATACAGATAAAGGGGCCTTAGGCGATTTTCCTTTCCGACGCGCAACAACACGCATCCTCTGCAATCAGGCTTTTGCGGAACGGCAGGCGGCCATCGTAGGGCGGGCGGCTGTAAACCTCGCTGTCGACGGTGGGATCGAACTGCGGCTGATACCCGTTGTTCAGATACAGGCCCACCGCTTCGGGCTGGCGAAAGCCGGTGGTCAGATAGAGCCGGCGATATCCTTGCGCCAACGCCAGCGTTTCCAACTGCTGCAACACCCGCTGTGCCAGGCCCTGGCGGCGCAGATCGCCTCGCGTCCAGATGCGCTTCAGCTCGGCGGTCTGTGCGTCATAGCGTTTGAAGGCGCCCATGGCGATCGGCGCACCGGCGCGCAGCAGCACGATGAAGGCCCCTTGCGGCGGCGCGTACAGATCCAGCGCTTCCGGTTCCTGGTCACCAAAATAGTCGCCGTAACGCTGGCGATATTCGCCGAACAGCCCCTCGATCACCGGGGCGATCAGCGGGTCGGTCGGCAGCGTCTGAATGAAAGTGTCTTGCGTCATCGCGCGCTCCTAATCGCCCAGGCCGGGCGGGTTGATTTCCGACTGCGCAAGGCGTTCGACGCTCTCGCCCCAGCGGTTGAGCACCCGATCGTACTGCCCGCCGCGGATCGTGCCGTTCAGCGCTTCGTTCACCGCCTGCACCAGGCCGTTGCCTTTACGGGTGGTGACGGCGATGTGTGCCGCCTTGGGCCAACCGCCTTCCACCGTGCCCGCCAGCCGGGTGCGGCCGTTCAGCGCCGCTTTATAGGCGCCCAGCACGTTCGGCCCGAAGTAGGCGTCGGCGCGGCCGGACTGGATCGCCAGCGTGGCGGCCGCATCGTCGGTCACGTAGATCGGCTGGAAGGGTTTGAGCCCCTGCTGCCGGTTCTGTTTGTCCCACGCCAGCAAAATTGCTTCCTGATTGGTGCCGGAGCCAACGATGATCTTTAATCCGGCGATATCGGCAGGCTGTTTGATCGTCGCGATCTTGCCGCCGGTTTTGACGTAAAAGCCGAGCGAATCGATGCGGTAGGTGGCAAAGTCGAAGCGGGTTTTGCGCTCTTTGGTGACGGTGACGTTGGTGATGGCTGCGTCATATTTGCCGGAAACCACCCCCAGCGGCCAGTCTTCCCACGAGGTTTGCACCACGTTTAATTCAAGCCCCAGGCTGTCGGCCACCAGCTGCGCGATATCCACTTCGCTGCCGATCAGCCGCCGGTTATCGGCGGCGAACAGCGCCAGCGGCGGCGTGTTGAGCGCGGCGATTGCAACGGTGAATTGGCCCGGCTTCACGAAGTGGAAATCGGCCGGCAGTTTGGCGATCGCCTGCGGGTTTTTCGGCGCGTGGATCGGGGTTTCATTGGCCTGTAAATCGATGCCGGTGCCCGCCTGCGCGGCACCGGTCAGGCTCAGCAAGGCCGCCACGAGGGCGGCGGTAACGGTTTTCTGCATAGCGGATATCCCTGAAAACGATCTTATTATTGGGTGAATCTGTTCAACGGGCGCTTCAGGCCCAGGTGCTCGCGCAGCGTATCGCCGTGGTACGCCTGACGGAACAGGCCACGCTGTTGCAGGATGGGTACCACCCGATCGACGAAGTGGCCGAAGGCGCTGGGCGTACCGCCGCTGATGATGAAACCGTCGGCGGCTTCACCGTCGAACCAGCGTTGCAGACCGTCCGCCACCGCTTCCGGCGTGCCGCTGAACACCGGGCGCGGCGAGGCGGCTTCCAGCGCCACCTGGCGCAGCGTGAGGTTACGTTCGCGGGCGCTGAGCTTGATGGCGTCGGTAGTGCTGCGGAAGCTGTTTTGCCCCAGATCGCCGATGTCCGGGAAGGGGGCGTCCAGCGGATGGCGGGAAAAGTCGTAATGCTCGAAGTAGCGGCCAAGATAGTTGAGGGCGTTCTCAATGCTGACCAGGCGGGCGGTCTCCTGGTACTGGCGCTCGACGTCCGCGTCGTCGTCGCCGACGATCACGCTGACGCCCTGGAAGATGTGCAGGTCGTCCGGCTCGCGCCCCTGTTCCACCAGCTGCCGCTTCACGTCCTGATAAAAATTCTGCGCTTGTTCCAGCGTGTCGTGATGGGTGAAGATCGCATCGGCGTGTTGAGCCGCCAGCCGTTTGCCGTCTTCGGAGGCGCCGGCCTGGAACAGGATCGGGCGCCCCTGCGGCGTGCGGCCGATGTTCAGCGGCCCCTGCACCGAGAAGAACTCTCCCTGGTGATTGAGGGTGTGTAGCTTGCCGGTGCGGAAGAATTCGCCGCTAGCCTTGTTGCGCACAAAGGCATCGTCTTCCCAGGAATCCCACAGCCCTTTGGCGACGTCGAGAAATTCGCCGGCGATGCGGTAACGCAGGCTGTGTTCCGGGTGTTCGGCGCGCGAGAAGTTTTTGGCCGAGCCTTCCAGCGGCGACGTCACCACGTTCCAGCCGGCGCGGCCGTTGCTCAGGTGGTCGAGGCTGGCGAACTGGCGGGCGACGGTGAACGGATCGCTGTAAGAGGTGGAAAGGGTGCCTACCAGGCCGATTTTATCGGTGGCGGCGGCCAGCGCGGCCAGCAGGGTGAGCGGTTCGAAACGATTAAGAAAATGCGGAATGGATTTTTCGTTGATATATAACCCATCGGCGACAAACACGAAATCGAATTTCCCCTGTTCGGCTTTTTTCGCCGAGGCGATATTAAATTCGAGGTTGATGCTGGCGTCGGCGGTGGCATCCGGGTGGCGCCAGGCGGACATATTTCCCGATGCGCCGTGCAGAATGGCGCCCAGCCGTAATTGCCGTTGATTATTCGCGTTGTCGCTCATCGTGATTATCCTGTCATGCGCCGCAAAGGCGCGCGGTGTCTGATGTGTCCACTATTGATGAGCGGCAACGGGATGTAAAACAACAAAACAGCATATTCAAATGTTGAAAACTGCAAATATCACGGCGAGCGAAAATAATAATCCCCGGCGCGGTATCTGCGGCGTCGGGGAAATACTATTTCACGTTATTCAGGCGTTGCTGAGGGCTTTTTCTGGCGCGGTAGTGAGCTGTTGCAGCGTGCGTTCCGCCAGCAGCGTAAAATATTGTGCCGCGGGGAACAGGGCGCGTTCATCGGGATTGAAACGCGGATGATGCAGGCCGAACTCGCTGGCGGAGCCGATGCTGACGAAGACGCCCGGCACGTGATGTAGATACAGCGCGAAATCTTCACCCCCCATTTGCAGCTCCGCCTCTTCGACCCGGTAGCCGGCCTCGGCGGCGACGGTTTTGCTGAACGCCGCCCAATGGGCGTCGTTGATCACCGCCGGCGGCCCCGGCTGCCAGTGGAGTTCGGCCTGCGCGCCGAGCGCGGCGGCAACGCCGTCGATCACCTGGCGAATTTTATCAGGCACCTGGCGGCGCACCGCGTCGCTGTGGGTACGCACCGTGCCTTCCAGCTCCACGGTTTGCGGCAGCACGTTCCAGGTATTGCCGCCTTCGATGCGCGTCACGCTCACCACCAGCGATTCCAGCGAGCTGAAGCTGCGGCTGGGCAGCGTCTGCAGCGCGCCGACGATCTGGCTGGCGGTGACGATGGTATCGACGCCCTGTTCCGGTTTGGCGGCGTGGGCGCCTTTGCCGGTGATGAGGATCTGGAAACGATCGACGTTGGCGTAGAACGGCCCGGCGCGGGTGGCGAAGGTGCCGGTGGGCAGCTCCGGCGCGTTATGCAGGCCAAATACCGCCGCAACGTTATCCAGCGCGCCGGCGTCGATCAGGTGCCGGGCGCCGTTGAAGGTCTCTTCCGCCGGCTGGAAGAAGATGCGCACCGTGCCGGGCAGCTCGGCCTCACGCGCTTTGAGCAGGTGCGCGGCGCCGAGCATCACCGAGGTGTGAAAGTCGTGGCCGCAGGCGTGCATTACGCCGCTGTTTTGCGAGCTGAAGGGCACGTCGGCGATTTCGTCGATCGGCAGGGCATCAATGTCGCCGCGCAGCGCGATAATCGGCCCCTTGCCGCTGCCGATCTCCGCCACGACGCCGGTTTTCAGCGCCAGCGGCAGCAGACGGATGCCTGCCTCTTCCAGCCAGCGGGTCAGCCGGGCGGTGGTGGCGAATTCGTGATTGGAAAGTTCCGGGTTTTGGTGCAGCTCACGCCGATAGGCGATGATTTTGTCTGCCAATTGGCTGGTCATAGGCTTGGCTCACAGTGGGAAATAAACCCTAACCCTAGTGCAGGGACCGCCGAAGCAAAAAGACCATCTGGTTATATTTCATAGCGATTGCGTCTGCATGGGGGCGTCAACGCTGGGGGAAGCGGGCGAGTTTGGGCGTTCGCTCGTTGTTCGCCGGCGCAGGGAGAGGTTTGGCCTGGAACGGTAACGTATCGCAACCGGTGCAATCCATTTACACCGGACAACACGGATTTTTTCACTCTTTATCGGATTTCTGTGATCGCGGTGGTGGACAAAATCCTGCCTGCTTGCTGTACTGTAATCGACACAGGTTTTGTGTCTTTCATTCACGTTAAAGGTAAGTTTGATGTCTAAGATTAAAGGTAGCGTTAAGTGGTTTAATGAATCCAAAGGCTTCGGTTTCATTACTCCGGAAGATGGTAGCAAGGACGTTTTCGTTCACTTCTCTGCCATCGTTAGCAACGGTTTCAAAACGCTTGCTGAAGGCCAGCGTGTAGAATTTGAAATCACGAACGGTGCCAAGGGCCCATCTGCCGCTAACGTTACTGCTATCTAAGCTGCGTAGCTGAATTTCTTAAAACCCGCTCATTGAGCGGGTTTTTTATTGGGCGCGTTATGCGTCGTTGCGGCGGGCCAACAGGCCGAACAGCAGGATGGCGATGGCGTAACAGCCGACGATGGTCAGCGCCATCGACAGGCCCGAGGTGCCGCCCAGCCCGGTGAGCGGCACGGCGCAGGCGCCGAGGGCGAACATGCACACGCCGATCAAGGCCGAGGCGCTGCCCGCTTTGTCTCCCTGGCTTTGCATCGCCAGCGAAGAGGCGGTCGGGCCGACGATGCCGATCACCGCTACCGAGAAGAACAGCGGCACCAGCAACACGACCAGCGGCGCATGCAGCGCGGCGGCCAACAGCAGCAACAGCGACGCGACGGCCGCCAGCGTTAACCCGCCCCTCAATACCCGGCGTTCCCCCCAACGCGAACTGAGACGGCTGGCCAGCTGTGCCGCAATGATCAAGCCGACGCCGTTAATGGCGAAGCATAGGCTGAACATCTGCGGGCTGAGGCCGTAGATCTGCTGCAAGACGAAAGGCGAGGCGCCGATATAGGCGAACATGCCGGCCATCACGAAGCCCTGTGTCAGGCACAGGCCCATGAAATAGCGCTGGGTCAGCAACCCGCCGAGCGACATCAGCATCGCCAGGATACCGCCCTGGCTGCGGCGCTCGACCGGCAGGGATTCGCGCAGCTTCAGCGTCGACAGGCTGAACAGCAGCACGGCGATGGCCGCCAGCACGCCGAAGATGCCGCGCCAATTCATTACCTGCAGCATCACGCCGCCCAGCACCGGTGCGACGATCGGCGCCAGGCCGTTGACCAGCATCAGCAGGGCGAAGAAGCGGGTCAGCTCATGGCCGGCATACAGATCGCGGGCGATGGCGCGGGAAATCACCGCGCCGCCGGCACCGGCGATGCCTTGCAGCAGGCGGGCGATCAGCAGTTGGTCGATGGTGGGCGCCAGCGCACACCACAGCGAAGCGCCCAGCAGCAGGATCAGCGACAGCAGCAGCGGGCGCATGCGGCCCAGTTTGTCGCTGTAAGGGCCGAAAATCAGCTGGCCGACGCCCAGGCCGAGCAGCCCGGTGGTCAGGCTGAGCTGCGCGGCGGCGGTAGAGGTATTCAGCTCACCCGCCATTTCCGGCAAGGCGGGCAGGTAGAGATCGGTGCACAGCGGCCCCAGCGCGGCCAGCAGGCCAAGCACGACGGCGTACACCAGACGCTGTCTGGCTAAGTGTTTGGTCATGGGAGATTAGAGTTTCCTGAACAGGTGAGAAATGGCCTGCTGATACAGATCGCGCAGCAGGGACGCATCGGCTTTTTGCGTGGTAAGGATACGGTAACCGGTGCCTTCGCTCATGACGGCGATAAATTCCACCCGCGCGGCGATCTCTTCCGCGCTGAAATGGGGATACAGCCGCTGCAGATTGTGGCACACGTGGCGAAACAGCCGCGCTTCCGCATCGCTGAGCAGTTTGGCCACCACCGGGTTGCGCGTGGCCTCGGCGGTCACTTCCAGCATCAGCATGTGATCGGTTTCGCTCTCGCCCGGCTGCTGAAACAGCGTGCGCGCCGCCAACGTGCCGGCGATCAGGTTGATGTGATCGCCAAGGTTTTCCAGCCGCTGCATCTTGCTGGCGATGATGCGGTTGACGATCTCCTCGATAATCGCGTCTTTATTGGCGAAATAGCGATAGATTTGGCCGACGCTGAGCTGTGAGCCCTGGGCGATTTCCGCCATGCTGGCGGCGTGGAAGCCGTGGCGGCGGAAGCTGATTTTCGCCGCTTCGACGATCTGATCGCGGCGGGCCTGCACCTTAGCCTGTTTACTGTCGTTGGGGGAGAGCATCTGCCCGATCCTTTGCTACGCGTGAGCCGGGTTCACATTTTGGGTGTGAACGTTCATTCTCAATTGTAGTGTAATCGGCCGGAAAGGCGCAAGATGAATGCGTGCTGCGGGGAAAAAGGCGCTTATGCGAACAGGTAGGATTTGATAAAGGCGGCGACGATCAGCACGCACAGCGCAACGGCAATCGCTTCGGCGGCGGTTTTCGGCAGGCTAAACATAGCGGTTTCTCATCCAGTCAGGAGTACTGGATGAGATTATGCGCATGCAAGATTAAGGAAACATTAAGGGCTTAGCGTCCGTTGACCCACATCACCAGCATAAAGGCCAGCAGCGTCATCGCCAGCGAACCGGCCAGGTTGAGCAGCATGTTGGCCAGTGCCCAACCGAAGCGGCCATCCTGCATCAGGTACACCACCTCCAGCGAAAAGGTGGAGAAGGTAGTCAGGCCGCCGCAGAATCCGGTGGTGATCAGTAATTTCCAGGTGGGATCCAGATGCGTCATGCGGGTGAAAATCGCCATCGCCAGACCGATGATAAAACCGCCGATCAGATTGACCATCAGCGTACCGAGCGGGATGTGGGCGTTCAGCGGATTCATTTTCATGCTTACCGCCCAGCGTAAAACGCTGCCGACGCCGCCGCCGATAAATACGGCCAGTAAAGAACTCAACATGGGGCAACTACCTTTCAATCAGAGAAATTCACGGGACTCGGAAAGGGACAGACGTAACGCTACGCGCCTCTCTCCGAGAGGTTACGTAGACATCATCAGCCTGTGAAGGCGGTTAGGGAGGAATGTCATCTCCAGCGTGCCGCACGGCCTTTTTTGCCGTACCCGATGGATGTTACACCTAACGCCGCCTATTTTGTAGTATCGACACTCTGCGAGGTAAAACGGATGGAAATCAGAACGGCGCGTCTGAGCGACCGGCACGCTATCGCCGAATTAATGACGGCGCTGGATTATCCCGGCACCGAGGCGTTTCTGACGCAGCGAATGCAGCAATTGTTGGCGCATCCGGATGAGGCGCTGCTGGTGGCGATTGAGGAGGAGCAAGTGCTGGGCGTGTTGTCGCTGCATTTTCTGCCTCAGCTGGCGTTGGCCGGCGATATTGCCCGCATCAGCTATTTTTGCGTCGACGATCGGGCGCGCGGCGCGGGCGTAGGGCGGTTGCTGTTGGCGGAGGGCGAGGCGCTGGCGCACCGTCGCGACTGCGATCGGTTGGAAGTTCATTGCCACAGCCGCCGCGAGCGGGCCCATGCGTTTTATCGGCGCGAAGGTTTTGTCGAAGCGCCAAAGTATTTTGCCAAGTTATTAAGTCAGTAAGCTAGTCACTCGTCGGCGTCGCCGTTTCCAGCCGGTTGCGGCCATTATGCTTCGCCCGGTAGAGCGCGCCGTCGGCGGCTTTGAGCCAGTCCAGATAACCGCCTAGCGCGGGGTGGTAGTTGGCGATGCCGGCGCTGATCTGCAGCCGCAGCTGCGGCGCCTCCTTGAAAATGACCGCGTCCAGCCGCTGCTGGATACGGCGCAGAACGATTTCCGCCTGTTCGGCACTGGTGTTCGGCAGCACCGCGCCAAATTCGTCGCCGCCGTAACGCCCGACGATATCCACGTTGCGCAAGCCGATCAACAGCTCTTCCGCCAATGCCGCCAGGGCTTCATCCCCCAGCGCGTGGCCGAAGGTGTCGTTGATGGTTTTGAAGCGATCGATATCCATCAGGATCAGCGTGGCGTTGTCCTGGTAGCGGCGGCAGCTGTCGAACTGGCGATGCAGCAGGTGCTCCCAGTGGCGGCGATTATACAGGCCGGTTAGTCCATCGCGGGTGCTGATGCGCTGCAGCTCCTGTTTCTTTTCCGCCAGCCGCTTGGCGGTGCGGTAGGTCACCAGCCCCAGCAACGTCGGATAAAGGTAGATCATCGGCAGGCACAGATAGATTTGCAGCGGCGTGCTGTGCGGGTGGAACGGGAAGCCGAGCAGCGCGCCGGTGAGCATCGCCGTGGCCAACTGAATCGCCAAGCCTTTGACAAACAGTGCCTTACCGGCCGAAGCGATGTTGTTCATGCTCATCATCGACAGGATGACGATCGCCGGCAGCGCGTTGAATGCCATCATCGCCGCCCAGAAGCCGCCGAAGGCGGAGTCGATCAGCAGGTTGCGGATCTCGGCTTTGAACGGATCTTTGGCGCGGCAGGCCCGATGGTAGGCGAGATGCGGCCAGACAAAGCCGTGAAAGGCCAGCAAGAGCCAGACCGCCGTGGGCGGAGCCAGCGGGTAGAGCGCGGCGCAAACGCAGATAAATCCGAGCCCCAGACCGGCGACGCGGGGCAGATAGGTGCGTTTGGCGAAGCTGAGGCCGGATTTTCGGGCATCGAAAATGGATGGGGCAATATACATCCGGCATCTCCCTGATGAGTATCACGGCAGCGTATCATGCGGGTGATAAACTAAGAATAGTCTGGGATTCACGCCGCGAGGTTACGTGACATTCCTGCAACGGATCTCACTCTGTTACATGTTGCGGTTGTGTGAGCCGAAGGAAAGTCGCTAAATATTCGCAGGCAAGGTCAGTTTTTCTCGCTGTTCACACAGCGCTCTATGATAAGAAGGTGAGTATGGAAGGTATCAGCATTACCAAACTTCTGGTGATTGCAGTGTTGGTGATTTTACTGTTCGGCACCAGCAAACTGCGTACGCTCGGCGCCGATCTTGGCGCGGCGCTGAAAGGCTTTAAAAAAGCCGTGGGCGACGACAGCACGCCGCCGGCCGCCGGCAACAGCACCGCCGAGAGCCAGTCCGCTCAGCAGAGCGTCGAAAAGAAAGACGTTTAATTCCGTCTGGTGACGCACAATAAAAAAACGGATGCCTTACGGACATCCGTTTTTTGGCGTTTCCGCCGTCTTTAGCGTAACAAACTATTACGCGTTATTTCACTTCCATCCCTTTGGCCTGCAGATCGGCGTGGTAAGACGAACGCACGAACGGGCCGCAGGCAGCGTGGGTGAAGCCCATCGCCATCGCTTCTTCTTTCATTTCGTCGAACTCGGCCGGGCTGACGTAGCGCTGCACCGGCAGGTGGTGACGGCTTGGCTGCAGGTATTGGCCCAGCGTCAGCATGGTCACGCCGTGGCGGCGCAGATCGCGCATCACTTCGACGATTTCCGCGTTGGTTTCGCCCAGGCCGACCATCAGGCCGGATTTGGTCGGGATATCCGGGTGCGCTTCTTTAAAGCGCTCCAGCAGCTTCAGCGACCACTCGTAGTTGGCGCCCGGGCGCACCTGGCGGTAGACGCGCGGCACGTTTTCCAGGTTGTGGTTAAACACGTCCGGCGGCGTGGCGGTGATGATTTCCAGCGCGCGATCCATGCGGCCGCGGAAGTCCGGCACCAGCGTTTCAATTTTGATGTTCGGGCTCTTGGCGCGGATGGCCGAGATGCAGTCGGCAAAGTGCTGAGCACCGCCGTCGCGCAGATCGTCGCGGTCAACCGAGGTGATCACCACGTAACGCAGCGCCATGTCGGCGATGGTTTGCGCCAGCTTTTCCGGTTCGTTGGCGTCCGGCGCGATCGGGCGGCCGTGGGCCACGTCGCAGAACGGGCAGCGACGGGTGCAGATAGCGCCGAGGATCATAAAGGTGGCGGTACCGTGGTTGAAACACTCGGACAGGTTAGGGCACGAGGCTTCCTCACAGACGGAGTGCAGGCCGTTTTTACGCATCGCGGCTTTGATGCCCTGAATGCGCGTTGAGTCGGCAGGCAGTTTGATCTTCATCCACTCGGGTTTACGCAACAGCTCCTGCCGTTCGGTGACCACCGTTTTGACCGGGATCAGCGCCATTTTGTCAGCATCGCGGTATTTGACGCCGCGTTCCATCTGAATTGGTTTACTCATAATCGTGCAGGTTCCAGTTACGAAGCTCGACCGTCTGGTAGCCGAGTAAATGAACAAATTCCTGTACCAGGATTGGGTGTATGTCTTCAATGCCAACGCCGGGCGCCAGCGCGCTGAGCTGCGTCATTTGCATGCCGGCGTAACCGCAAGGGTTGATGCGTTGGAAGGGGCTGAGATCCATCGCCACATTCAGGGCCAGGCCGTGGAATGAGCTGCCTTTGCGGATCCGCAAACCCAACGAACAGATTTTCTGCTCCCCCACATACACGCCAGGCGCATCCGGACGGGCGCGCGATGCGAGGCGAAAGTGGGCGAGGGTGTTGATAACCGTATCTTCTATCGCCGTGACCAATTGACGCACGCCGACCTTGTTGCGTTTCAGATCGACCATCACGTACATCACCTGCTGACCCGGGCCGTGGTAGGTCACCTGGCCGCCGCGATCGCTCTGGACCACCGGGATATCACCGGGCATCAGCACATGCTCGGCTTTGCCGGCCTGGCCTTGGGTGAACACCGGGTGATGCTGTACCAGCCACAGTTCGTCCGGCGTAGTCTCGGTACGACTGTCGGTGAAGTTATGCATGGCTTGGGATACAGGCGCGTAGGGCTGCAACCCCAGCTGACGCAAAATGATCTTGTCTGGTTGCAAAAGAGTCATCGTCAGGTTACAGAAGTGGTAAAGCCATTATACCGGGCGCTCCGGCTTGCGGCCAGCCTTTCGCTGACCAAAAATGCGCAACCCGGGAAGACGCTGCGCCATCCCGGGTTGATAAGCAGGGTTTTATGCTGGAATTACAGCACCATGCGAACAATTTCAATGTTGCCCAACTCTTCGTACAGGGTTTCGACCTGCTCGATATGAGTGGCGTTGATGGTGATGGAAACGGAGTGGTAGTTGCCTTTGCTGCTCGGCTTAACCTGCGGGTTGTAATCGCCCGGTGCATGGCGCTGCACCACTTCAACTACCTGGTCAACCAGCTCAGGCTGCGCCAGGCCCATCACCTTGTAGGTAAACGAGCAAGGGAATTCGAGCAGTTCGTTCAGTTTAGTTTTTTGCATGTGCGTGCGCTCCAGAGTGCTAGCTAATCTATAAATTATAACTCCCGCCGGGGCGGGAGTTAATGTTATTCAGTATATGGGGGCAATTTCGCCCGTTTCAACCGTTAACCGAACCAGTGGTGGAACATCAGTTTGATGTAGTCCACGATGCGGCTGAAGAAACCGCCTTCTTTCACTTCGTTCATCACCACCAGCGGACGCTGGTCGATGGTTTTGCCGTCCAGCTGGAAGTTGATGCTGCCTACCACTTGGTTTTTCGCCAGCGGCGCGTGAATTTCCGGCGTGTTCAGCACGTAGCTGGCCTTCAGATCTTTCATGCGGCCGCGCGGAATGGTCAGGTAGACGTCTTTGTCCACGCCGAGCTCAACGCGGTCGGCATCGCCGAACCAGACAGGCTCGGAGGCGAACTCTTTACCGACTTTCAGCGGCGCCACGGTTTCGAAGAAGCGGAAGCCCCAGGTCAGCAGTTTCTTGCTTTCGGCTTCACGGCCTTTGTAGGTGCGGCCGCCCATCACGGCGGAGATCAGGCGCATTTGGCCTTCGGTCGCCGAAGCCACCAGGTTGTAACCCGCCGCGTCGGTATGGCCGGTTTTGATGCCGTCGACGTTCAGGCTGTTATCCCACAGCAGACCGTTGCGGTTCATCTGGCGGATATTGTTGAAGGTGAACTCTTTTTCTTTGTAGATCGCGTACTCTTCCGGCACGTCGCGGATCAGCGCCTGGCCGATCAGCGCCATGTCGCGCGCCGAACTGTACTGGCCCTGGGCATCCAGGCCGTGTACCGTCTGGAAGTGAGTGTTCTGCAGGCCCAGCTTGCTGACGTAGGTGTTCATCAGGTTAACGAACGCGTCCTGGCTGCCGGCGACGTAGTCGGCCATCGCCACGCAGGCGTCGTTACCGGACTGCAGGTTGATGCCGCGGGTCAGTTTGGAGACCGGCACGCGATCGCCCGGCTTCAGGAACATCAGCGAGGAGCCTTTGAACACCGGGTTGCCGGTCGCCCAGGCGTCCTGGCCGACGGTCACCAGATCGTCCTGGCCGATTTTACCCGCTTTCAGCGCCTGGCCGATGACGTAGCTGGTCATCATTTTGGTCAGGCTGGCCGGATCGCGACGCGCATCGGCGTTCATCTCGGCCAGCACCTTGCCGGAGTTGTAATCAATCAGGATGTACGCTTCCGCATCGATCTGCGGGACACCTGGGATCATGGTTTTGATGTTAACGTCATCGGCGTGCGCAACGGAGGCTGCGCTCATTGCGATAACGGTGCCGAGGGCGATGCTTTTGATTAAGCGAAAAGAAGTTACTTGTTTCATGATCGGGACTACAACATCCGTGAAAGTAAAGTTAAAAAACGAGCCACACTATAGCAGATGCGATCCCGGCAGGCATTACCCATTCATCTGACTAATTGCGGTTAGTGCCCTTTTAGCTGCAAGAAAATGTTTCAGCTAAATAACCGCTTATCGGCCGTGAATGCCCACCGGGCTTAATGCTCAGGGTGCAGCAGTAACGAAAGACTGTTGTTGCGCTTCGCTCGCCAGGCGTTGCTGCAGCTGGGCTGCCTGCTGACGGCTGCTGAACGGGCCGAGCTGGACGCGATAAACGTTGCCGTTGGCCGCCACTTTGCCCGGGACGCCAAACTGTTGGCTCAGGCTTTGCTGCCAGCTCTGGGCACGCTCGGCGCTGCTCAGCGCACCGACCTGCACCACGTAACCGCCGGAGGACGAAGCGGCAGCCATGCCGGCAGCTGCGGCGCCGGCCGCGACCGGTGCAGCCACCGCGGCGGCTTCAGGCTCCGAACCTTCCAGCACGCCGGCCGGCAATGCGCTTGGCGCGCCGAGGAAACCGCTGCGGCCGCTACCGGCGTTGCCGCCGGTTGCTGGGGCGTTGTCGTCGTCGGTGCGCAGGGTGCTGTTATCGATCGGGCGTACCGCCGCGCCGCTGGCGACCGGCACGTCCTGTTGGATCGGGGTGCCCATGCCGCTGGCGCCGAGATCCGGGCGCGACGGCAGGGCATAGCTCTGCTTCGCCACGATGGTACCGATGGTGCCTGGGCCGCTCAGCGTGCCGTCCGGCGCCACGTTGATGAAATCGACTTTGACCTTGGTGTTGTTCGACAGGTTGAGGCGATCGGCGGCGGCTTTCGACAGATCGATAATACGGCCCTTGGTGTAAGGCCCGCGATCGTTGACGCGCACCACCAGCTGACGGCCGTTGGCCAGGTTAGTGACGCGCACATAGCTTGGGATCGGTAAGGTCGGGTGCGCCGCAGTCAGACCGTTGGGGTCGAACTGCTCGCCCAGCGCCGTGGTGTTGCCGTTGGCTTCTTCGCCATACCAGGCCGCCAGGCCGGTCTGCGAGAAGTTCTGCGGATCTTTTACGATGCGGTAAGTATCGCCATTAACCTTATAATCCTGCATGTTATTAGGGTTATAGGGTTCATATTGAGGCTCGACGCCACCGATCTCCACCACCGGGCCGTTGTACGGCTGCTGTGGTGCCTGCTGTTCCGTGGTCGGGGCGGTACAGGCGGAGAGCAACACCGCCGCGACGCCGATCCAAAGCCATTCCTTACGCATTACTCACCTCTTATAAACTTTTAGACAGCATTTTCCGATGCGTGTGGATCGACATGATGATGCCGAAACCGGCCATCAATACTATCAGCGCCGAACCCCCGTAACTGACCAGAGGCAAAGGTACGCCAACTACCGGCAAAATGCCACTGACCATACCGATGTTAACAAAGACATAAACGAACAAAATCAGCATCAAGCCGCCGACCATCACGCGGCCAAAGGTGGTTTGCGCCTTGGCGGCGATCATCAGCCCGCGAATGATCACCAGCAGGTAGAGCGCCAGCAGCACCAATACCCCGATCAGCCCCAGCTCTTCGGCCAGGACGGCGAAGATAAAGTCGGTATGGCGCTCCGGCAGAAACTCCAGCTGCGACTGGGTGCCGTGCAGCCAGCCCTTGCCGGACAGGCCGCCGGAGCCGATGGCGATCTTGGATTGAATGATGTGATAGCCGGCGCCGAGTGGGTCGCTCTCCGGATCGAGCAGCATCATGACGCGGTCGCGCTGATAGCCGTGCATCAGGAAGAACCACAGCACCGGGATAAAGGCCGCCAGTGCGACGGCGGCGACGGCGATCAATTTCCAGCTCATGCCCGACAGGAACAGCACGAACAGGCCGGAGGCGGCGATCAGGATCGAGGTGCCCAGATCTGGCTGCGCGGCCACCAGCAGCGTTGGCAGGAAGATCAGCACCAGCGCGATGGCGGTGTTTTTCAGCGAAGGCGGGCAGACATCGCGGTTCATAAAGCGCGCCACCATCAGCGGCACGGCGATCTTGGCGATTTCCGACGGCTGGAAGCGCACCACGCCGAGATCCAGCCAGCGCTGCGCGCCTTTACTTATCTGGCCGAAGGCGTCCACCAGGATCAGCAAAATTACGCAGAAAATATACAGATAGGGCGCCCAGCTTTCGTACACGCGCGGCGGGATTTGCGCCATGACGGCCATCACGATCAGCCCCATGACGATCTGCCCGATCTTGCGCTCCATCATGCCGATGTCCTGGCCGCTGGCGCTCCACATCACGAAGGCGCTGTAGACCAACAGGGCCAGGATCAGCAGCAGGAACGTCGGGTCGATGTGGATTTTGGTCCAGATCGAGCCTTTTTGTTGGCTTTCAGTCATGTTCTACCTTAGTCACCTTCTACGCCAGGCGGCAGCGGGGCCTCGCTTGGCAATTGCGTATTGTTGTCGCCCAGCAGAATGTGGTCGAGGATCTGGCGGGTGATGGTCCCCACCGCCGGACCGGAGCCGCCGTTTTCCAGAATGATGGCGACCGACACCGTCGGGTTGTTGAACGGCGCGAAGGCGGTCATCAGTTTGTGATCGCGCAGGTGCTCCGCCAGTTTGTGGGCGTTGTAGGTTTCATAGCCGAATACCTGTGCGGTACCCGATTTCGCCGCGGCTTTATAAGGTGCGTCCGCAAAGTATTTGCGCGCCGTCCCGTTCGGACGGTTGGCCACACCATACATGCCGTCTTTAGCAATTTCCCAGAAGCCGGAGTGAATATCGCCGATCTGCGTGCTCTCTTCCTGTTTGAACGGCACCAGCGCGCCGTTGACGCGGGTACTCTGCAGCAGGTGCGGCGTTTTGACGGTGCCGTCGTTGATCAGGGTGTTCAGCGCTTTGGCCATCTGGATCGGCGTGGCGGTCCAGTAACCCTGGCCGATACCCACCGGAATGGTGTCGCCCTGATACCACGGCTTTTTATAGCGTTTCAGCTTCCACTCGCGCGTCGGCATTAGGCCGGATCGTTCTTCGGACAGATCGATGCCGGTGTACTGGCCGTAACCGAATTTGGTCAGCCAGGTCGACAGCCGATCGATCCCCATGTCATAGGCGACCTGATAGAAATAGGTATCTGCGGACTCTTCCAGCGCCTTGGTGACGTTCAGGCGGCCGTGGCCCCATTTTTTCCAGTCGCGGAAGCGTTTTTCCGAGCCGGGCAGTTGCCACCAACCGGGATCGAACACCACGGTGTTTTTGGTGATCACTCCGGCGCTCAGCGCCGACACCGCGATGTAAGGCTTCACCGTTGATGCAGGCGGATAGACCCCCTGCGTGGCGCGGTTGATCAGCGGGCGATTCGGATCGTTCAACAGCCCCTGGTAGTCCTTGCTGGAAATGCCGTCGACGAACAGGTTTGGATCGTAACTCGGGTTGGACACCATCGCCAGGATGGCGCCGGTGCGTGGATCGCTCACCACCACCGCGGCGCGGCTGCCGACCAGCAGTTGCTCGATATAGCGCTGCAAATCAAGATCGAGCGTCAGGTAAACGTCCTGACCGGCGGAAGGCGGCTGTTCGTGCAATTGGCGGATCACCCGGCCACGGTTGTTGACCTCGACCTCTTCATAGCCGGTTTTGCCGTGCAGCGTGTCTTCGTAATAGCGTTCGATGCCCAGCTTGCCGATATCGTGGGTGGCGGCGTAGTTGGCCAGCTTGCCGTCTTTATCCAGGCGTTCGACGTCGCGGTCGTTGATCTTCGACACATAGCCGGTGACGTGGGTGAGGGCGGAACCGTAGGGGTAGTAGCGGCGCTGGTAGCCTTTTACTTCCACGCCGGGGAAGCGGAACTGATTGACCGCAAAGCGGGCGACCTGCACCTCGGTTAGCGCGGTTTTCACCGGAATGGAGACGAAACGACGCGAACGCTTGCGCTCTTTTTCGAAATTGGTGATGTCGTCGTCGGTCAGATCGACCACCGTGCGCAGCGCCTGCAGCGTGGCTTTGAGATCGTCAACCTTCTCCGGCATCAGCTCCAGCTGATAAATGGTGCGGTTGAGTGCCAGCGGGGTGCCGTTGCGATCGTAGATAATGCCGCGGCTGGGCGCGATGGGCACCAGCTTGATGCGGTTTTCGTTGGAGCGGGTGCGGTAATCCTCGACGCGGACCACTTGCAGATTATACAGGTTGGCGATCAGGATGCCGGACAGCACCAGGATGACCAGGAACGCCACCAGGGCGCGGCGTACAAACAGGGCGGATTCAGCCGTATAGTCGCGAAAAGGGTTACGTTCTATTTTCATCCCGCTGCTTTATTTCACTCTGTCACGGTCACCACCGGCTATTCCCGGTGGTAAGGATGATTTGTTGTAATACTCCAGGCGCGGTAGAGGCTTTCGGCCACCAGGACGCGCACCAAAGGATGCGGCAGCGTCAACGGAGAAAGCGACCAGCTCTGCTCGGCAGCGGCTTTGCAGGCGGGCGCCAGCCCTTCCGGGCCGCCGATCAGCAAGCTGACGTTGCGGCCATCCTGCTTCCAGCGCTCAAGCTGCTGCGCCAGCTGCGGCGTTTCCCACGGCGTGCCTGGGATATCCAGCGTAACGATGCGGTTGCCTTTGCCCACCGCCGCCAGCATCTGTTCGCCTTCCTTGTCCAGAATGCGTTTGATGTCGGCGTTTTTGCCGCGTTTGCCCGCCGGGATCTCGGTCAGCTCAAACGGCATATCTTTGGGAAAGCGGTGCAGGTAATCCATAAAGCCGGTTTGCACCCAGTCTGGCATTTTGGTGCCGACCGCCACCAATTGCAGTTTCACCGCTTAGCTCCAGAGTTTTTCCAGCTCGTACAGGCGACGGCTCTCTTCCTGCATCACGTGCACGATCACTTCGCCCAGATCGACCACGATCCAGTCGGAGGCTTCCTGGCCTTTCATGCCAAACAGCTCCATGCCCACGGCGCGGGATTCCTGTACCACGTGGTTGGCGATCGACATCACGTGGCGAGTCGACGTGCCGGTGCAGATGATCATGCAATCGGTGATGCTGGATTTGCCCTGTACGTCCAGAGCGATAATGTCTTGGCCTTTCAGGTCATCGATTTTATCGATGACGAAATCTTGGAGCGCTTTACCTTGCAAAGGTTCCCCCTCGGGTGTGTTCTGTTCAGTCGACTGCAGCGGGCAACATGCGCACGCTGCGGCGTAACCGGATAATGGTTTCGGCAGGCTGCCGCTGAAAGCCAGCTAACTGGTGACTGCCCGGCCAGCTAAGGTTTCCGGGGTTTTCAGCGGATACCTGAAAAATAGCGGCGCAGTATATCACGCACCTTTCGCTAGCGATATAAACCCTGCAACTCGATATAGCGCTGCACCGGGCGCGGCAGCAGGTCGTCGCAGTTGAGGCCCTGATGGCGGCGCTGGCGGATCTCGGTGGCGGAAATTTCCAGCTCCGGCGTATCGGCCAGATAGATATGGCCGTGCGGGCGGCGGCTGAGCAGCGCCGGATCGGCGGTGCGATGACGTTCCAGCCACTGCTGCAGTTCCGGTGTGTCCATGCGATCGTTATAGCCCGGGCGCGCCAGCACCAGCAGGTGGCAGACGTCCAACAGCGCCTGCCAGCGATGCCATTTATGCAATGTCAGCAGCGAGTCCTGGCCAATAATAAACGCCAGTGGCTGGGCGGCGCCACGCTCTTTACGAATCGTTTCCAACGTCTCGATGGTGTAGGAGGGGGTGGTGCGGTGCAGTTCGCGATCGTCGACCGCAAACAGCGGGTTGCCGGCGATCGCCAGCTCGACCATCTTCAGGCGTTGCTGCGCATTGGCCTCCGGCTGCGGGCGGTGCGGCGGCACGTGGTTAGGCAGCAGCGTGACGCGATTCAGGCCCACTTCGGCGGCCAACGCCTCCACCGGCCGCAGGTGGCCATAGTGGATCGGATCAAAGGTGCCGCCGAACAGCGCGTGCAAAACGGTGGGGTGTTCCGGATTAGTGGGCATCGGTAAAACTCGTGGCCAGGGGTTTGCCGCACAGCAGCATCGACAGGGTTTCCAGTTCCGGCCAGACCGACTGGCCATAGTCCTGCTTGAGGGTCAGCTCGATTTGCGTCAGCAGCTGTACCGCTTGCTGCAGCTGGGGACCGGACAGGCGTTGCAGCGCCTGGGTCACCAGCGGGCGGCGGTTCTGCCAAACCTTGTGCTGATCGAACAGCGTGCGCAGCGGCGCGGACGCCATGCGGCGCTGCAGCGTCAGCAACAGCAGCAGTTCGCGCTGTAAGGTGCGCAGCAGGATCACCGGCTCCACGTCCTCTTGCTGCAGCTGCTGCAAGATATGCCAGGCGCGCTTGCTTTTGCCGGCCAGCAGGGCATCCAGCCAGTGGAACGGCGTGAAGTGGGCGGCGTCGTTCACCGCCTGTTCGACGCGCGGCAGCGTGAGTTTGCCGTCCGGGTGCAGCAGCGACAGCCGCTCCAGCGCCTGCGACAGCGCCAGCAGGTTGCCTTCGTAGCAGTAGCACAACAGCTGATTGGCGACGTCGTCCAATTCCAGCTTCATCGCCTTGGCGCGCGTGGCGACCCAGCGCGGCAGCTGTGCCTGTTCCGGCGTCTGGCAACTGACGAGGGCGCCGTGCGGGCTGAGCGCCTTGAACCAGGCGCTGTTTTCCTGCGCTTTGGTGAGGCGCGGGCCGCGCAGGATCAGCAGAATATCCTCGTGCAGCAGCGTGGCAAGCTTGGTCAGCTGTTCGCCGATCGGCGCCGTCGGGCCGTTTTCCGGGAAGATCAGCAGCAGCGTCTGGCGGCTGGCGAACAGGCTCATCGCCTGGCAGATGCCGAAGATGGCGTCCCAGTCGGTATGGGCGTCGAGGGAAATGCTGTAGTGCTCGCTGAACTGCTGCTGTTGCGCAGCCTGCCGGAGCAGATCCTGGCTTTCCTGCAGCAGTAGCGGTTCATTGCCGCTCAATAAATAACAAGCGCGCAGCCCCTCTCGGAGCTGCGCGGCAAGTTGTTCCGGATAAATGCGGATCATTGTGCGGTTTGGCTTGCCGCTCGTTCGCCGACGGCAGCGGCTTTCTGCCGGTTTTCTTCTTCCGCCGCGTGCACGGTCAGCAGTTTGCGCACCAGCTGTTGCGCCGCCTGCTCACGCATTTCCTGGCGAATGATCTCCTGCTCGGAGTCTTTGGCCAGCGCGGTCAGCGGGTTGTCGAAGAACGAACGGAACACTTTCACCGACAGCGGATACAGGTCGTGGCCCGGGAGCAGCACCTGCGCCTGCACGGTCAGCACCAGCTGGTACTCGGCGGTTTTACCGTCCTGGAAGATCGAGGCGGTATCCTGGCTTTCCGTCGCGCCGAGGATGCGCAGGGAAGGCACGTCTTTACGCTTCGGATCGCTGACGATGGTCACGGCGTTCAGACGCAGCTGCTCACGCACCGCGCGCGTCAACGGACCATAAGGGTCGGCGCTGTCCAGGATCAGCGTTTTCATTTCATTAGGCACCTGCGTGGTGCCACGCAGGTGAAAACCGCAGCCGGCGGTGACCAGCACCGCCAACCCCAGCAACAGCGTCAGAATACGTTGTCGCACAACTCCTCCTTGTGTTAACCCACAACCAGGTTAAGCAGTTTGCCCGGAACGTAGATCACTTTGCGAATCGTGACGCCGTCCAGATATTTAGCCACCAGATGCTCTTCGGCAGCGCGCGCGCGCACTTGCTCTTCGGTCGCATCGGCAGATACGGTGATTTTAGCGCGAACCTTGCCGTTCACCTGCACCACCACCAGCTTGGAGTCCTCGACCATCGCCTGTTCGTCGGCAACCGGCCATGGCGCGGTGTCCACGTCGCCTTCGCCGCCCAGCGACTGCCACAGGGTGAAGCACACGTGCGGGGTGAACGGATACAGCATGCGAACCACGGCCAGCAGCGCTTCCTGCAGCAGCGCGCGATCCTGCTCGCTCTCCTGCGGCGCGCGGGCCAGCTTGTTCATCAGCTCCATCACGGCGGCGATCGCGGTGTTGAAGGTCTGACGGCGGCCGATATCGTCGGTCACCTTGGCGATGGTTTTGTGCAGATCGCGGCGCAGCGCTTTCTGATCTTCGTTCAGCGCCGCCACGTCCAGCGGCTGTACCGCGCCTTTTGCCACGTGATCGTAGGCCAGTTTCCATACGCGTTTCAGGAAGCGGTTAGCCCCTTCTACGCCGGATTCCTGCCACTCCAGCGTCATTTCTGCCGGTGAAGCGAACATCATGAACAGACGCACGGTGTCCGCGCCGTATTTTTCCACCATTTCCTGTGGGTCGATGCCGTTGTTCTTCGACTTCGACATTTTGCTCATGCCAGCATAGACCAGTTCACGGCCTTGCGGATCGGTGGCCTTGATGATGCGGCCCTTGTCGTCACGCTCGACGGTGGCGTCAACCGGGGACACCCAGACGCGCTCGCCGCTGTTGCCGGTGTAGTAGAAGGCGTCGGCCAGCACCATGCCCTGACACAGCAGGCGCTTGGCCGGCTCGTCGGAATCCACCAGACCCGCATCGCGCATCAGCTTGTGGAAGAAGCGGAAGTACATCAGGTGCATGATGGCGTGTTCGATACCGCCGATATATTGATCGACCGGCAGCCAGTAGTTGGCGGCGGCCGGATCCAGCATACCCTGGTCGTACTGCGGGCAGGTGTAGCGCGCGTAGTACCAGGAAGACTCCATAAAGGTGTCGAAAGTGTCGGTTTCACGCAGCGCCGGCTGGCCGTCGACGGTGGTCTTCGCCCACTCAGGATCGGCCTTGATCGGGCTGGTGATGCCGTCCATGACCACGTCTTCCGGCAGGATCACCGGCAGCTGGTCTTCCGGCGTCGGCATCACGGTGCCGTCTTCCAGCGTCACCATCGGGATTGGCGCACCCCAGTAACGCTGACGGGAGACGCCCCAGTCGCGCAGACGGTAGTTGACCTTACGCTGGCCTACGCCCTTGGCGACCAGTTTGTCGGCGATGGCGTTGAAGCCGGCTTCGTTGTCCAGACCGTCAAACTCGCCGGAGTTGAACAGCGCGCCTTTGTCGGTCATCGCTTCGGCGCTCACGTCAGGTTGGCTGCCGTCGAGGTTCAGGATCACCGGTTTGATCGGTAAATCGTATTTGGTGGCGAATTCCCAGTCGCGCTGGTCGTGCGCCGGTACCGCCATCACGGCGCCGGTGCCGTATTCCATCAGCACGAAGTTGGCGACCCACACCGGCAGCTTCTCGCCGCTCAGCGGGTGGACAACGAACAGGCCGGTTGGCATGCCTTTCTTCTCCATCGTCGCCATTTCGGCTTCGGCCACTTTGGTGTTGCGGCATTCGTCGATGAAGTCGGTCAGCGCCGGGTTGTTGCGCGCGCCCTGTTGCGCCAGCGGGTGACCCGCGGCGACCGCCACGTAGGTGGCGCCCATGAAGGTGTCGGGACGGGTGGTATAAACCGTCAGCTTCTCTTCGCTGTCCGCCACGTCGAAGGTGATTTCCACGCCTTCGGAGCGGCCAATCCAGTTGCGCTGCATGGTTTTCACCTGCTCCGGCCAGCTTTCAAGCGTGTCCAGATCGTTCAGCAGCTGATCGGCGTAGGCGGTGATTTTGATGAACCACTGCGGGATCTCTTTACGCTCGACCTTGGTGTCGCAGCGCCAGCAGCAGCCGTCGATAACCTGTTCGTTGGCCAGCACGGTCAGATCGTGCGGGCACCAGTTCACCGCCGAGGTCTTCTTGTAGACCAGGCCTTTTTCATACAGCTTGGTGAAGAACCACTGTTCCCAGCGGTAGTATTCCGGCTGGCAGGTGGCGATTTCGCGATCCCAGTCGTAGCCGAAGCCCAGCAGTTTCAGCTGGTTCTTCATGTATTCGATGTTGTCGTAGGTCCACGGGGCCGGTGCGGTGTTGTTTTTCACCGCCGCACCTTCCGCCGGCAGGCCGAACGCATCCCAGCCGATCGGCTGCAGTACGTTTTTGCCCAGCATGCGCTGATAGCGCGAGATCACGTCGCCGATAGTGTAGTTACGAACGTGGCCCATGTGCAGTCGGCCGGACGGGTAAGGCAGCATGGATAGGCAGTAGTACTTTTCCTTGCTGTCGTCTTCGGTAACTTTGAAAGTCTGCTTCTCTTGCCAGTGAAGCTGTACGTTCGATTCTATGTCTTCTGGACGGTATTGCTCTTGCATGGCGGCCGGTGGTCCTGTAGGTGTAAACCGTTGCCTCGGTCAGAGGCAACGCAATGAACATTTAGTATTCGTAGATCCGCATAGCATAGCTGATAAGACCTCCCGGCAACAACTCCAAGCGCCTGACTCGGCGCATTTAAAAAAAACGCCGCCATGACGCGGCTCACAACCTGCGGATCCCGCGTCTTGCCAAGTGACATCAGTCATTTACGGCTAAAATAAGAACAAGTAGCTTAGGGGTATCCCTACAGCCAAGCCCGGCGCAGCGTTTATCGAGGAGAGTCTATGAACAAGGTTGCTCAGTATTACCGCGAATTGGTGGCATCACTGACCGAACGCCTGAAAAACGGTGAACGCGATATCGACGAACTGGTGGCCAGCGCGGAGCGGCGGTTGAACGAGGCCGAAGATCTGACCCGCGACGAGGTGCGGCAGGTGACGCAGGCGGTGCGGCGCGATCTGGAAGAGTTCGCCCGCAGCTATCAGGAAAGCCGGGACGAGTTTACCGACAGCGTGTTTATGCGGGTGATCAAAGAGAGCCTGTGGCAGGAACTGGCGGATATCACCGACAAAACCCAGCTGGAGTGGCGTGAAGTGTTCAAGGATGTCAGCCATCACGGCGTTTATCACAGCGGTGAAGTGGTGGGGTTGGGCAATCTGGTGTGCGAGCAGTGTCACTACCATCTGGCGTTTTACACGCCGGAGGTGCTGCCGCTTTGCCCGAAATGCGGTCACGACCAGTTCCAGCGTCGGCCGTTTGAGCCTTGATGACGTTCCCCGCCAGGGCGGGGAACACTAAGGCCGGCGTTTAACGGAACAGTTTCTTCAGCAGGTTGCTCAGGAAACCGCCGCTGACGGCTGCTGGGGCGGCTTGCGCCTGCGCCGGTGCGCTGGCCGGTACGGCGACGCCGGCCGGGATTTTCTGCGCGACCGCGACGCGGCTGTCCTGGGCGGCTTTCTCCGCCGCTTCCGGGCCGTAGGCGAAGCCCTCCGCCAGCACGAATTCAACGTCGGTGATGCCGATAAAGCCCAGGAACAGCTTCACGTACGGCGTGATCAGATCCGTCGGCGTGTCGGCGTGGATGCCGCCGCGGCTGGAGATGACGATCGCTTTCTTGCCCGTCACCAGCCCTTCGGCACCGGCGGAGGTGTAGCGGAACGTCTGACCGGCGCGGGCGATCAGATCGAAGTAGATTTTCAGCTGCGTCGGGATGTTGAAGTTGTACATTGGGGCGCTGATGATCAGCGTGTCGTGCGACTTCAGCTCGGCAATCAGCTCATCGGAAAGCGCCAGGGTGCTCTGCTGATGCGGCGTCAGCGGGTTGTCGCCGGCGGTAAAGCCAGCCATCACTTCGCCATCCAGCTCCGGCAGCGTTGGGTTAGCCAAGTCGCGCACGGTGAACGTGTCTTCTGGGTGAGCTTCACGCCATTGTTCAACAAAAAAATCGACTAATTTTCCAGACTGGGAATATTCACCCAGAATACTTGATTTCAGGACCAGTACGCGGCTCATTGGCTTATCTCCAGGCGAAGTTTAATCGGTGACGATGTCAGTCGGTGTAAACGCATGGTAGAGGCAAGCCATCAACAGTGATAGCGCAAAAATTCGCTGAGTTAAATCAAAAAAGTTGAAGGAGGGGCGCGAGCGCGCCCCGATGAGATCAATAACGCGCCAGGCGCTCGGCCAGCAGATCGATAAAACCCTCGCGGTTGATGCCGGTCAGCACTTCCACGTTGGCCGCGTTGCCGGTTTGCTGGAAATAGTCCACCACCGTCATGCCGACGGTGTATTCCCCTTTGGTCTCCACACCGACCCAGCGTTCTACGCCGGTGAACAGCTGCGGCGCCAGCAGCCAGGCGATGGTGCAGGGATCGTGCATCGCAGCGCCGGGCAGGCCGCGCGGATGGCTGAGGTACAGCGGCAGGTAAAAATCGAGCATCTCCGCGACCGCCTGCGCGACCGGATTGTCTATCTGGCGAATGCGCTCGATATCCTGCGGCAACACCAGCGCTTGATGGGTGACGTTCAGCCCGGCCATGGTCAGCGGCACCCCGGATTTCAGCACCATTTCGGCGGCTTCGGGATCGACGAAGATGTTGAACTCCGCGACAGGCGTAGTATTGCCGGCGTTCATACCGCCGCCCATGAATACGATGCGTTCGATATGGCTTTTCAGCTCGGCATGCTGGGCCAGCAGCAGGGCGATATTGGTCATCGGGCCGGTCACCACCAGGGTTATCGGCTGCGGGCTGGCGCGCAGCAAGTCGGCGATCAGCTCGACGGCGCCGCGGGGATCGGGTTTGATTGTCGGCGTCGGCAGGTGGGTGTTGCCCATGCCGGTTTTGCCGTGGACATAGTCGGCGATCACCAGTTCGCGCATCAGCGGGCCGCTGGCGCCGGCGGCGACCGGTATGTCCTCGCGCTGCATCAGGGTCAACAGGCCCAGCGCGTTATGCAGGGTTTTCTCCGGCGTCTGGTTGCCGGCGGAGGTGGTGATGGCTTTGATGTCCAGTTCTGACGAACGCAGCGCCATAGCCAGCGCGATGGCGTCGTCGAGGCCAGGATCGCAATCGATGATAATAGGGCGGGGCATGTTCTTTCTCCTCTGTTTGTTATCCAGCGAGCATCGGATCAAAACCGGGGAGAAACAAGTGCTTTTAGTGCCGGGGGAAAAGATGCGCCCCTGGCGGGGCGCATAGGCAGAGCGTTTAGTGCAGGATCTTGGCCAGAAAATCCTTGGCGCGATCGGACTCGGGGTTGTTGAAGAAATCGTCTTTGTTGCGGTCTTCGACGATTTTGCCTTCGTCCATAAAGATCACTCGATTCGCCACCTTGCGGGCGAAGCCCATTTCGTGGGTTACCACCATCATGGTCATGCCTTCGTTCGCCAGTTCGACCATCACGTCCAGCACTTCGTTGATCATTTCCGGATCGAGCGCAGAGGTCGGCTCATCGAACAGCATGGCGATAGGATCCATGCACAGCGCACGGGCGATGGCGACGCGCTGCTGCTGGCCGCCGGACAGCTGACCGGGGAACTTGTTGGCATGGGCGGAGAGGCCGACGCGCTCCAGCAGCTTCAGACCCTTCTCGCGTGAGGCGGATTTGTCGCGCTTGAGCACTTTCACCTGCGCCAGCGTCAGGTTGTCGATGATAGACAGGTGCGGGAACAGCTCAAAGTGTTGGAACACCATGCCAACCTTGGCACGCAGCTGCGCCAGGTTGGTTTTCTTGTCGTTGACCGGCGTGCCGTTCACCAGGATATTGCCCTGCTGGATCGGCTCGAGGCCGTTGACGGTTTTGATCAGGGTGGACTTGCCGGAACCTGAAGGACCGCAGACGACGACCACTTCGCCTTTTTTCACTTCGGTGGTGCAATCGGTCAACACCTGAAAGTGACCGTACCACTTAGAAACATTTTTCAGGGATATCATCAAACAGTCCTTTTCTTCAAATAGCTTACCAGCGCCGAGGCGGCGAGGCTGATAACAAAATAGACAAAGCCGGCGAACAGGATCATTTCAACCTGGGTGCCGTCGCGTTCGCCGATGGTCGACGCGGTGCGGAAGAAGTCGGCCAGGCTCAGTACGTAAACCAGCGAGGTATCCTGGAACAGGACGATGCCCTGGGTCAGCAGCAGCGGCACCATGGCGCGGAACGCCTGCGGCAAGATCACCAGCCGCATGGATTGCCAATGGGTCATGCCCAGCGCCAGCGCGGCGGAGGATTGGCCGCGCGAGATGCTGATGATGCCGGCGCGGATGATTTCCGAGTAATAGGCCGCTTCAAACAGGGAAAAGGCTACCATAGCCGAGATCAGGCGAATATCGGTTTTCGGCGATAAGCCTAGAACCTGTTGTAATAAGCTTGGAACCACCAGGTAGAACCACAGCAGCACCATCACCAGCGGCACCGAGCGGAACAGGTTGACGTACAGGGTGGCGAACCAGCTGATCGGTTTGAACGGCGACAGACGCATCACCGCCAGCACGGTACCCCACAGAATGCCGACCACGATGGCGGTCACGGTGATCTTCAGCGTGATTACCATGCCCTGCAGCAGAAACGGGAAGCTTGGGACGATCGACGCCCAGTCAAATTCGTACATTATTTACTCCCCAGGTTGCCAGGCAACTGCACTTTCTTTTCGACCAGACGCATAAACAGCATGATAACGGCGTTGATGCCGATATAAGCCAGCGTGATGGCGGTAAAGGATTCATAGGCGTGTGCGGAGTAATCCAACAGCTTGCCGGCCTGCGCGGCCATGTCCACCAGCCCGATGGTAGAGGCGATGGCGGAGTTTTTGACCAGGTTGAGCATCTCCGAGGTCATCGGCGGCACGATCACCCGGTAGGCGTTCGGCAGCAACACGTAGCGGTAGGTTTGCGGCAGCGTCAGGCCCATCGCCAGGCCGGCCGCTTTCTGGCCGCGCGGCAGGGACTGGATGGCGGCGCGCACCTGTTCGCAAACGCGGGCGGCGGTAAACAATCCCAGGCAAAGCATGGAAGAGACGAAGAACTGCACGTTGGGATCCAGCTCGCTTTTAAACCAGGTGCCGATATTGGCCGGCAGCAGCTCGGGGATCACCAGATACCAGGTAAAGAATTGCACGATCAGCGGCACGTTGCGGAACAGTTCGACGTAACAGGTGCCGAGGGCGGAAAGAAAGCGGTTGGGTACGGTACGCAAGATACCGAACAGCGAACCGACGAAGAAAGCGATAATCCATGCACAGACGGAGAGGGCCACCGTGACCTGAAAGCCGGACCAGATCCAGCCGAGGTAAGTGGTGTTCCCAAACGGGGCCTGCTGCAGGAAGATACCCCAGTTCCAATCTATTGACATAACAAACTCCGGTAAACGGGCGCAGAGCGCCGAAGATTGATGACTTGATGAGCGCCGATCGCCGCGCGGCCAGTCTGGCTGGCTTATTGTGTGCGGATGTCGGTGATGCGCCTTGGGGAAAATGAGGGAGGGGAACGGCCCCCCTCATACCTGTCTGTCCCAGTCATCAACTGGGCCGGTTTGGCCTGGCGGCCGCCCCGGCTGTCATTCTATTTAGTTCAATGCCTTGTCGTTAGGTTCTTTGAACAGCTGCTTCATGTCGTCCGACAGTTCGAAGTTCATGTTGAGGTTTTTCGGTGGAATCGGCTGCTTGAACCATTTATCAAACCACTTGGCCGCTTCGCCGGAGGTTTGCGCCTGGGCGATGGTGTCATCGACCAGTTTCTTGAACGCAGGATCGTCTTTACGCAGCATGCAGCCGTAGGCTTCTTTCGACTGCGGTGTGCCGATGATTTCCCACTGATCCGGCTTCTTGGCCTTGGCGCGCTCGCCCGCCAGCAGGGCGTCGTCCATCATAAAGGCCACCGCGCGGCCGCTTTCCAGAGTGCGGAAGGAGTCGCCGTGGTCTTTGGCGCTGATGATGCGCATGTTCATCTTGCCGCTGTCGTTCAGCTTGTTCAGCAGCACTTCAGAGGTGGTGCCGGAGGTGACCACCACCGGTTTGCCGGCCAGGTCTTTAAAGTCTTTGATGTCGGAGCCTTTTTTCACCAGCAAGCGGGTGCCGACCACGAAAATGGTGTCGGAGAAGGCGGCCTGTTTCTGGCGCTCGAGGTTATTGGTGGTGGAGCCGCACTCGAAATCATAGGTGCCGTTTTGCAGCAGCGGGATGCGGTTCTGCGAGGTAATCGGCAGCATTTTCATCTGCAGATTCGGTGCATTCAGCTTTTTCTTAACGGCTTCAACGATTTGGTTGGAGTAGTCCTGAGAGTAGCCCACAACTTTTTGTTGGTTGTCGTAGTAGGAGAACGGCACTGACGATTCGCGGTGGCCGACAACGATCACGCCATTGTCTTTGATTTTCTTCAGCGTACCGGTCAGGTCTTCCGCGTGCGCCACGCTACCTGCCGCACCGAGCAGCAGTAACGATAACGCCAATTTACGCATTTGCATGGTCCAACTCCTTTACTGTTGTTGTGGCTCTGACTAAAGAGCGTCAGGTTAAATCGACTGTTTATTGCTCAAGTTATAAAGATAGTCTTATGAACTGAACGCTGTTAAAAAATAACCGATTGTGAACACCTTGAAACTAAAATGTTTCATTTTTTGAGACGCCGCGCGCACCAAATCAATGCAACAAAACGCCGGCGCACCCATGCGGTGCGTTCAATGCACCCAAAATGTGCGCAGGTGCGACAAAACGTCAGCAAAAGTAAACCGGCGCGCGATGTCGCCATAGATAAAAGCAAGGAGTGTGCCAGCCGCGTTGATTTAACGGCGTTTTCTGACTGAGGGAAGATTTGACGGGAAAGCGGGGCGCAGCGGGTGCGCCCCGACGAAGAGGGCTATTTGCGGCGCAGGCCCAATATCAGCGCCCAGCCGCCCAGCAACAGGGTGATCACCCACAGCGGCGTGGCGCCGAAGCGCGCATAAGGCGTGAAGCCGGTGGTCGGCGTGACTTTCACTTCGAGTACCTGACGGGTGAACTGCGGGATCTCGGCGATCACCTCGCCATTCGCGTCCACCGCGGCGGTGACGCCGTTATTGGTGCTGCGCAGCAGCGGTCGGCCGAGCTCCAGCGCCCGCATGCGTGCCATCTGGAAGTGCTGCCACGGGCCGATGGAGTGGCCGAACCAGGCATCGTTGGAGATGGTCAGCAGGAAGTTGGTGTCCGGGCGGAAGTTATCGCGCACCTGCTGGCCCAACACGATTTCGTAGCAGATGGCCGCCGTCAGGTTGTAGCCGCGTACGCTGAGCTGCGGTTGTACGTAGTCGCCGCGGCTGAAGGAGGACATCGGCAGGTCGAAGAACGGCGCCAGGGGCCGCAGCAGCGTCTCGAGCGGCACGAACTCGCCGAACGGTACCAGGTGGTGCTTGTTGTAGCGATCGTTGGCCGGGTAACTGTACGGCGTCGGTTCACCGAGCACGATGGCACTGTTGTAGATTTGCTGGCCCTGCGGCGTGGCACGCACGTCGACGATGCCGGTGATCAGGCTGCTGTTCTTCGCCCGCATCAGGTCGTCCATCATCGTCAGGAAGCCGTTCTGATTGGCTTCATAATCCGGAATGGCGGATTCCGGCCAGATGACGATCGGCGCCTTGCCCATGTAGGGACGGGTTTCGTCCAGATAGGTTTGCAGCGTGCTGACCAGCGCTTTCGGATCCCATTTCATCGATTGAGCGATGTTGCCTTGCACCATGGCGACGTTCACCGCTTTCTCCGGCTGCGGGGTAAACCACTGCAGCTGGCGCAGCGGCCACGGCAACAGCAGCAGCGCGGCGGCAATCACGGCTGCCGAGAGACGGCGCTGATTGACGGCGTACACCAGCAGGCCGGCGATGGCCATCAGCACAAAGGTGATGGCGTCGACGCCCAGCAGCGGCGCGATGCCTTTCAGCGGGCCGTTGATCTGGCTATAGCCGAACTGCAGCCACGGGAAGCCGGTCAGCACCCAGCCGCGCAGGAATTCGGTCACCTGCCACAGCACCGGCGCGGCGATGGCCAGCCGCCACCAGCGGGTGGCCGGCCACAGGCGCGTCAGCAGCCCGGCGAACAGCCCGGTATACAGCGACAGGTAAGCGGCGAGCAGCGCCACCAGGAAGATGTTGACGGCGAAGGGCATGCCGCCGAAATCGGCGATGCTGACATACACCCAGTTGATCCCGCTGCCGAACAACCCGAAGCCCCAGACAAAGCCGAGCAGGGCAGACTGTTTGGTGGTGCGATTGAGGGTAACGGCCAGCAGGCCGAACAGGGAGACGATGGCCGCGGGCCAGAAATCGTAGGGCGAGAACGCCAGCGTCCCGCCGGCACCTGACAACAGCGCCAGCAGGGCGCGAACCCACTGGCGTTCAAGTAATGAGGCTTTAGCCATGTTGGATTTAATCTTCCAGTTTCGGTGGTGGAGAGTCGTCCGGAATTTTTACATGAACCTGGATGATACGTCGACTGTCTGCCATGGCAACTTTAAATAGGTAACCTTCGATTTCAATGGTTTCCCCGCGCGCCGGCAGGTGGCCGAAGGCCTGCATCACCAGACCGCCGATGGTATCGACCTCGTCGTCGCTGAAATGGGTGCCGAAGGCGTCGTTGAAGTCTTCGATCGGCGCCAGCGCGCGCACGGTGTACATGTGGCGGCTGAGCTGGCGGATATCCAGATCGTCTTCGTCGTCGTATTCGTCTTCAATCTCGCCGACGATCAGCTCCAGGATATCTTCGATGGTGACCAGGCCGGACACGCCGCCGAATTCGTCAATGACAATCGCCATGTGATAGCGCTGGGAGCGAAACTCTTTCAGCATCCGGTCGACGCGCTTGCTTTCCGGCACCACCACCGCGGTGCGCAGCACTTTGTCGATGCTGAACGGCTCGGAGTCTGCGCGCATGAACGGCAGCAGATCCTTGGCCATCAGGATGCCTTCGATGTGATCTTTATCTTCGCTGATTACCGGGAAGCGCGAGTGGGCGGAGTCGATAATCACGTCCAGGCACTCTTCCAGCGTCTGGTTGCGCTTGAGCGTCACCATCTGGGAGCGGGGGATCATGATGTCGCGCACGCGCTGTTCGGCGATATCCATCACGCCTTCCAGCATGTCGCGGGTATCGGGATCGATCAGGTCGTTTTGTTCGGAATCACGGATCAGCTCGACCAGATCGCCACGGTTTTTGGGCTCGCCGTGGAACAGCTGGTTAAGGATAAGAGTAAAGAACCCCTTCTTGGGACTGGGGCTGTCATTGCTTTGTGAATGGTCGTCGCTCATGGCGTTTTAGTTACTGTCACTCATGTCAGAGTTAAGGGGCGTCAGCGACAGCCCCGCATGGGGGCTGTGGGGTAAACGGCTGACGTCAGACGGGGTCTTTTTCCGCCAGGTACGGATCAGGATAACCCAGTCCGTGCATGATTTCGGTTTCCAAAGACTCCATTTCTTCGGCTTCATCGTCTTCGATGTGGTCATACCCTAGCAGATGAAGACTGCCGTGGACAACCATATGCGCCCAGTGGGCCTCCAGCGTTTTGCCTTGCTCAATCGCTTCCTGCTCAACCACCTGACGGCAGATGATCAGATCGCCGAGCAGCGGCAGCTCGATGCCCGGCGGGGCTTCGAACGGGAAAGAGAGCACGTTGGTCGGCTTGTCTTTGCCGCGGTAGGTCAGGTTCAGCTCGTGGCTTTCCGCTTCGTCCACCAGACGCACGGTCACCTCGGCCTCTTCCTGAAATTGCGGCAGCACGCCTTCCAGCCAGCGCTGGAAGGTGGCCTCATCCGGCAGGCCGTCGCTGCTTTCACAGGCAATCTGCAGATCCAAAATCACCTGACTCATGGTGTCTCCTGCTCGGAGGCGGCGAGCGCCTCGCGCTTACGTTGTTCGGCAATCGCGTCTTTGCGTTTCTGTTCGGCGGCTTCCCAGGCCTCATAGGCGATGACCACGCGGGCCACCACCGGGTGGCGCACCACGTCTTCGCTGTGGAAGAAGTTGAAGCTCAGTTCTTCCACGTCCGACAGCACTTCCACCGCGTGGCGCAGGCCGGATTTCTGGTTGCGCGGCAGGTCGATCTGGGTGACGTCGCCGGTGATGACCGCCTTAGAGTTGAAGCCGATGCGCGTCAGGAACATCTTCATCTGCTCGATGGTGGTGTTCTGGCTCTCATCCAGAATGATAAAGGCGTCGTTCAGCGTACGGCCGCGCATATAGGCCAGCGGCGCGACTTCGATCACGTTGCGCTCGATGAGCTTCTCCACGCGCTCGAAGCCCAGCATCTCGAACAGGGCGTCGTACAGCGGGCGCAGATAAGGATCGACCTTCTGGCTCAGATCGCCGGGCAGGAAGCCCAGCTTTTCGCCGGCTTCGACCGCAGGACGGGTCAGCAGAATGCGGCGAATTTCCTGGCGTTCCAGCGCATCCACCGCAGCGGCGACCGCCAGGTAGGTTTTGCCGGTGCCCGCCGGGCCGATGCCGAAGGTGATGTCGTGATCGAGAATGTTGGCGATGTACTGCGCCTGGTTAGGCGTACGCGGTTTCACCATGCCGCGCTTGGTTTTGATGGTGACCGCCTTGCCGTAATCCGGCACGCTGTCCGCCACCTGTTCCAGCACCCGACTCTCTTTGATCGCCAGATGGATTTGCTCCGGATCGATATCCGGGATCACGCCGCGAATCGGCGCGGTATCCACGTACAGATGGCGCAGGATATCGGCGGCGGCAACCACGCACAGGTTTTTGCCGACCAGCTTGAAACGGTTGTCGCGGCGATTGATTTCGATGCCCAATCGGCGCTCGAGTTGCTTGATGTTGTCATCAAACGGGCCGCACAGGCTGAGCAAACGCTTGTTGTCTGCGGGCTCTAACAAAATTTCTTGTGTTGCGACGTTCAAACTATTCCTCTAGGTCACATCGGGCCTGGTTGATGTCACATAGCGCGTCCGGGACGCGCGCGTTCAGGGCGAGCCTGAATACTCTCTTTCTTGAATTATTCATGGTGCGCCGCAACGGCGCAAGTTTACCGCTGATCTATCTGTGCGCCGTCGGCGGAATTCAAGGGAAGATAAGGAAAAAACGCGGCGGGGCGCAAAGCCCGCCGCGTCATCACAGAACAAGGCCGCTGGGAATCAGTTCTTTTTCACGAACTCGGATTTCAGCTTCATCGGGCCGAAACCGTCGATTTTGCAGTCGATGTTGTGATCGCCTTCCACCAGGCGAATGTTTTTCACCTTGGTGCCGATCTTCAGCATCGAGGAGCTGCCTTTGACCTTCAGATCCTTGATCACGGTGACCGCGTCGCCGTCCGCCAGCAGGTTGCCGTTGGCGTCTTTGACGATCAGCGCGTCCTGATCTTCCGCCGGGGCGCTGTCGCTCCACTCGTGGGCGCACTCAGGGCAGATGAACAGGGCATTGTCCTGGTAGGTGTATTCGGAGTTGCACTTCGGGCAGTGTGGGAGTTGCATGTTATGTCGCCTCTTCAACAATAAAAAAATAAAAAAAGAACATCACCGGGCGCGGACGCCCGGCGGAGAAACGGTAAGGAGTAGCGCGAACGGGCGGCGATAAGGCGGCCGCCGCGGCGTCAGGGCTGGTAAATGCCGACGCCCAGCGCGTTTTCTTTGCGGGTACGGGCGATCACCGACTGCGGGGATTCATGTACGCGCAGATCCATCTGCTGTTCGGTGCGCACCACTGCGCCACGCAGGGTGTTGGTCAGCACCTCGGTAATTTCCACGTCGACAAATTGGCCGATCATGTCGGGCGTGCCTTCGAAGTTTACCACACGGTTGCACTCCGTGCGCCCGGCCAGCTCCATCACGCTTTTACGCGAGGTGCCCTCCACCAGAATGCGCTGGACGGTGCCGAGCATGCGACGGCTGAACTGCAGCGCCTGCTGGTTGATGCGATCCTGCAGAATGTACAGCCGCTGCTTTTTCTCTTCTTCGCTGACGTCGTCGACCATGTCCGCCGCCGGCGTACCGGGGCGCGACGAATAGATGAAGCTGAAGCTGACGTCGAAGTTGACGTCGGCGATCAGGTTCATGGTCTGTTCGAAGTCGGCCTGGCTTTCGCCCGGGAAACCGACGATGAAATCGGAGCTGAGCTGGATGGCCGGCCGCGCCTTGCGCAGCTTGCGGATAATCGCCTTATACTCCAGCGCGGTGTGCGCGCGTTTCATCATGGTCAGGATGCGGTCCGAACCGCTCTGCACCGGCAGATGCAGGAAGCTGACCAGCTCCGGCGTGTCTTCGTACACCGCGATAATGTCGTCGGTGAACTCGATCGGGTGGCTGGTGGTGAAGCGAATGCGATCGATGCCGTCGATGGCCGCCACCAGGCGCAGCAGTTCGGCGAACGAGCAGATATCGCCGTCATGCGTCGCGCCGCGGTAAGCGTTGACGTTTTGGCCGAGCAGGTTGACCTCGCGCACGCCCTGCGCCGCCAGCTGGGCGATTTCGAACAGCACGTCGTCGCTCGGGCGGCTCACTTCCTCGCCGCGGGTGTAAGGCACCACGCAGAAAGTGCAGTATTTGTTGCAGCCTTCCATGATCGACACGAAGGCGGTCGGGCCTTCGGCGCGCGGCTCCGGCAGGCGGTCGAATTTTTCGATCTCCGGGAAGCTGATATCGACCACCGGGCTGCGGGTGCCCTGAACGTGATTGATCATTTCCGGCAGGCGGTGCAGGGTCTGCGGGCCGAATACCACGTCGACGCAAGGCGCGCGGCTGCGGATCAGTTCGCCTTCTTGCGAGGCCACGCAACCGCCGACGCCGATGATGACAGACGGGTTCTTCTCTTTCAGCAAGCGCCAGCGCCCCAGCATGGCGAAAACTTTCTCCTGCGCTTTTTCACGGATCGAGCAGGTGTTCAGCAACAGCACGTCCGCTTCCTCGGCGTTGTCGGTCCACTCGAAGCCGTGCGTGCTGTTCAACAGGTCGGCCATTTTCGATGAATCGTACTCATTCATCTGGCAGCCCCAGGTTTTGATATGTAGTTTTTTCGTCATTGACTTGCCATTACTCAGTGCGGAGCGAAAGTTGCGTTACGCGACATGCAGGGCGCGTATTGTAATCATTTGCCGCCGTTGTGACCAGCGCGGGGGAAAATGGCACGCAACCTGAAGCCGAAGCGAAAATCCGGTACACTGCGCAAAACGCCATGTCGGGTGGGATGGCGAGCATTCACATAGAAAACATAGCCAATATGAAGACATCTCAAAATCGGTATGACGCGGTGGTGGTGGGTGGCGGCATGGTCGGCGCGGCGGCGGCCCTGGGGCTGGCGCAGGCGGGCTGGTCGGTGGCGTTGCTGGAACATCAGGCGCCGCAGGCGTTCGAGGCGCAAAGCCCGCCGGACCTGCGCATTTCCGCGATCGGCTGCACCTCGGTGGGGCTGCTGAAACAGCTCGGCACCTGGCAGGCCGTGACGGCGATGCGTACGGCGCCGTATCGCCGGCTGGAGACCTGGGAGTGGGCGTCGTCGCGCGTGGCGTTCGACGCGGTGTCCCTGGGGCTGCCCGAGCTGGGCTTTATGGTGGAAAACCGCATTCTGCAGCTGGGGCTGTGGCAACAGTTCGCGCAGTGCGCCAACCTGACGCTGCTGTGTCCCGCCAGGCTGCAATCGCTGCAGCGGGCGGACAATGCCTGGCAGCTGACGCTGGACAGCGGCGAGACGCTGCAAGCGCGGCTGGTTGTCGGTGCCGACGGGGCCAACTCGCAGGTGCGCAAGCTGGCGGCGATCGGCACCAACGGCTGGCAATATCGTCAGGCGTGCATGTTGATCACCGTCGATACCGGCGCGCCGCAGCAGGATGTGACCTGGCAGCGCTTCTTCCCGTCCGGGCCCCGCGCCTTCCTGCCGCTGTACGACAGCTGGGCGTCGCTGGTGTGGTATGACAGCCCGCAGCGCATTCGCCAACTGCAGGCGATGCCGCCGGCGCAGCTGGAGCGCGAAATCGCTACCGCTTTTCCGGCGCGACTGGGCCCGGTCAAGGTGCACGCTGCCGGATCGTTCCCGCTGACGCGGCGTCATGCGCAGCGCTACGTGCTGCCGGGGCTGGCGCTGGTGGGGGATGCCGCGCATACCATCAACCCGCTGGCCGGGCAGGGCGTCAATCTGGGGTATCGCGATGTGGATGCCTTGTTGAATGTGTTGAGCGAGGCGCGGGATCAGGGAGAGGACTGGAGCTGCGAGGCGGTACTGTTGCGTTATCAGCGTCGCCGCCGTACCGACAATCTGCTGATGCAGAGCGGCATGGATCTGTTTTATACCGCTTTCAGCAATAACCTGGCGCCGCTGAACGTCGCGCGCAATCTGGCGCTGATGGCCGCGCAGCGGGCGGGCAAGCTGAAAGAGCATGCGTTGAAGTACGCGTTGGGATTGTAACCGACAGGGCTCAGCTGCGGCTGGGCCCGTTAGGATGGGCTGAACGCCAGACAGCAAAAAGCCCGCCGAAGCGGGCTTTTCTAAATATGGCTGGGGTGCCAGGATTCGAACCTGGGTATGCTGGTATCAGAAACCAGAGCCTTACCGCTTGGCGACACCCCAATTATGGTGGCTACGACGGGATTTGAACCTGTGACCCCATCATTATGAGTGATGTGCTCTAACCAGCTGAGCTACGTAGCCGATGTTACTTTTTACTTCTTTGATTTGCAAGCAGTTTGTTATGGCTGGGGTACCTGGATTCGAACCAGGGAATGCCGGTATCAAAAACCGGTGCCTTACCGCTTGGCGATACCCCACCTGCAAACAAATCTTATGTTGAAACCCCATTCCCGAAAGAATATGGCTGGGGTACCTGGATTCGAACCAGGGAATGCCGGTATCAAAAACCGGTGCCTTACCGCTTGGCGATACCCCATCAACATACTGCGCCGACGATGAAGAGAAATGGTGCGGGAGGCGAGACTTGAACTCGCACACCTTGCGGCGCCAGAACCTAAATCTGGTGCGTCTACCAATTTCGCCACTCCCGCAAATACAAAAAATAGATGGTGGCTACGACGGGATTCGAACCTGTGACCCCATCATTATGAGTGATGTGCTCTAACCAGCTGAGCTACGTAGCCCTCTTTTTTTGCTTTGCCTTCATCGGCGTTGCGGGGCGCATTATGCGTATATGACCGATTTGCGTCAACAAGTTTTTTCCCGAAAAAGCGCCCGGAAGCGCCGTTTGTCTGGGTTGTGAACATTATGGCGATAAAATCGGCAATTCAGGCAGTTGGCGGGGGGAAAAGGCAACAAAAAGGCGGGCCAAAAGGCCCGCCCTGAAGGAAATGCCGCGCAATTATTTATAGGCGGCCTGGTGCACGCCAACGGCGCGGCCGGAAGGATCGTCCATCTTCTTGAACGATTCATCCCACTCGATGGCCTTGGCGGACGAGCAGGCGACGGACGGGCCGCCCGGTACGCATTCGGCGGCGCTCGGCAGCGGGAACAGCTCTTCGAAGATTTCGCGGTACAGGTAGCCTTCTTTCGACGTTGGCGTGTTGTACGGGAAGCGGAAACGCGCGGTTTCGAGCTGTTGATCGCTAATTTGCTGCGCAGCCACCTCTTTTAACGTGTCGATCCAGCTATAGCCGACGCCGTCGGAGAACTGCTCTTTCTGGCGCCAGGCCACGCTGGCGGGCAAATAGGACTCGAAACATTCGCGAACGATGTGTTTTTCCATTTTGCCGTTGCCGCACATTTTATCTTTCGGGTTGACGCGCATCGCCACGTCGAGGAATTTCTTGTCCAGGAACGGCACGCGGGCTTCGACGCCCCAGGCGGACATCGCCTTGTTGGCGCGCGCGCAGTCGAACATGTGCAGCGCCAGCAGTTTGCGCACGGTCTCTTCGTGGAATTCGCGGGCGTCCGGCGCCTTATGGAAGTACAGGTAGCCGCCGAACACTTCATCCGCGCCTTCGCCGGAAAGCACCATCTTGATGCCCATCGCCTTGATTTTGCGCGACATCAGGTACATCGGCGTCGAGGCGCGAATGGTGGTGACGTCGTAGGTTTCGATGTGATAAATCACGTCGCGGATGGCGTCCAGCCCTTCCTGCACGGTGAAGTGGATCTCATGGTGCACGGTGCCCAGGTGGTTAGCCACCTCTTGCGCGGCGCGCAGATCCGGCGAGCCTTCCAGCCCGACGGCGAAGGAGTGCAGCTGCGGCCACCAGGCCTCGCTGCGTTCCTGATCTTCCACGCGGCGCGCAGCGTACTTCTTGGTGATCGCCGAGATGACCGAGGAATCCAGCCCGCCCGACAGCAGCACGCCGTAAGGCACGTCGGACATCAGGTGGCTTTTCACCGACTCTTCCAGCGCGGTGCGTAGGGCGGCGGCGTCGGTCACGTTGTCCTTGACGCTGTCGTAATCGAACCAGTCGCGGCGATAATATTCGCGGATCTCACCGTCCTGGCTCCACAGGTAGCTGCCGGCCGGGAATTCCTTGATGGTGCGGCACACCGGCACCAGCGCTTTCATTTCCGAGGCAACGTACAGGTTGCCGTGTTCGTCATGGCCCATGTACAGCGGGATGATGCCCAGGTGATCGCGGCCGATCAGGTAGGCGTCTTTTTCAGTGTCATACAGGGCAAAAGCGAACATGCCTTGCAGATCGTCGAGGAAGTCCGGTCCTTTCTCCTGATACAGCGCCAGGATTACTTCACAGTCGGAGCCGGTCTGGAACGCATAGCGGTCGCTCAGCTGTTGGCGCAGCGCCTGGTGGTTGTAAATTTCGCCGTTGACCGCCAAAACGTGGGTGTGCGCAGCGTTGTACAGCGGTTGAGCGCCGTTGTTGACGTCGACGATCGACAGGCGTTCGTGGGCCAAAATGGCTTTGTCGCTGGCGTAAACGCCGGACCAATCCGGGCCGCGGTGGCGCATCAGACGTGACAGCTCCAGCGCTTTCTTACGCAGTTCAACGGGATCGGACTTCAGATCGAGCACACCGAAAATAGAACACATACAACTCTCCTAACGGGCTTTTATGACTGTGATGTTGTTTTTACTGTTATGGGCAGCATTGCCGATTTATCAGCGATAACGCGGTTTTGCTGCGCTGTGGTTATGAAAATGCGCCAAAAGCTGCGGAGGATGCAAGCGTTTTAGCCATGCGCTGAGAAATAGTTGTTTGCGTGGCTGAGGTTTTTAACGGATTTTCAGTTATCGGCGTAAAAAATTGTCGATTATGCAATTTTTAGCGTGATGGCGGGATTGCCGGCCAGTTTGACCGGCAATCGATTAGCGATTAGGCGATGAGCTGCCAGAGGGTGAACGCGGCATCCGGCGTCCAGCCGGCATTGGAGGTGTGCGCCTGAATACAGGTGTATTTCTTGCCTTTATAACTCACGACGTCGCCGGCTTTGTAGCTGTGGTTGTTCTGCCATTCGGGCGCGCCCGGATCGGGCGGCGTGCCGTCGTTGGCGGTTTTGACCGCCAGCGCACTGCTCGGCAGGGAGGTATTGCCCAGGGTGTCGGTCGCGGTAACGAAGTAGCTGTACTGGGTTGCCGGCGTCAGACCGCTGTCGGCCAGCGACAGACCGGCGGTTTGGCCGATCGGGTTGCCGTTGCGGTAGACGGTGTAGCTGGCGATCGGTGAGGCGCCGGTGGCGGCGGCCCAGCTCAGTTTCAGCGAGGTGGCGCCCAGCTCGGAGACCGTCAGCGCCGTCGGCGCATTAGGCTTTCCCGGCGGCGGGGTGACGCCGCCCTGAATCAGCGGCGCATAGCGGGTTTTGAACTCCCAATTGTAGGCGACGCCGGCTTTGCTCTTGCCGTTATCCCAGTTGATTGACCAGGTCATTAGGCCCTTGATCGACAGGCTTTTGGCGTCGAGACGCGAGAAAGCGTTATACACCGCCTGTTTGTTGACCACGTAGCCGGTGGCGGCGGCATCGTTGTTGCTCGGCAGGCCGATGACGAATTTCGCCGCCGGGAGCTTCGCATAGCCGCGGGTGCCGGTAACCAGGCTTTCCGTCAGGTAGTAGAGGAAGTCCTCTTTCATGGCGTCGTTATTCTGCGTGATCCAGGCATTGAGTTCATCCACCCAAATACCGTCGCCGCCCTGGTTATAATATTGCGGCGCGATAAAGTCGTAATAGCCTTCGAGGGCGTTAATATAATCCAGGTAGGTGCCGTTGGTGCGCAAATACGGGAATTCCGGCGCCATGCTGATAATAAAGTTTTTCCCCTGGGCGGCGTAATGGTCTTTTACTTTTTTCAGCGCCGCAGGCAAGACGGTTTTATTATTGGCGGCGCCGATCGCCGCCTGTTCCAGATCGATATCCAGGCCGTCGAAGCCATAGACTTCCACCAGGCGAATAATCTCGTCTTTCAGCTTGTCTTCGTCGCCGGTTTTCAGCTCGATATGCGCGTCTGCGCCGCCGAGGGAGATCAGCACCGCGCGGCCCTGGCTGTTCAGCACGCCTACCTGGCGGCGAAACTCGGCGTCGGACAGGTTGTAAGGTTTGAAGGTCGGGATGCCCTGGCCTTTCATAAAGGCGACGGCCACCACGTTGTACTCGGCGGGAATGTCGGTCAGGTTCATATTGGTGAACTGGCCTTGCTGATAGCCGTCACTGACGCCGGCGGCCCAGTTGTGCCAGAAACCCATCAGGATCTTTTTATTGGCGATAGACGGCATAATGGCCGCGTCATCGGCGGCGACGGCATTAATAATGTTATTTGTGCTCATGGTAGCCTCATTCATTAGGGGTAAGGGTTTTCCGCTCGCCGGCAATATCAGCTATTGGCGGGGCGTAAAGTTATAATGAGGATTTTTAATGCAGGCAGGCTGAAACCTTTTGCTGCCATGAACGAATTAAATTCAAACTGACGCTGAGGGAGAAGGAAATAATGGCGGCCGGGCGGCCGCCATGGCCGCATCAGAAGATAGTGATATCGGCGACGGAAGGGTAGACATAGCTCGGGCGGAACGGCATGGTTTCGATGTCGCTCAGCGTGGAGACACCGGACAGCACCAGAACGGTTTCCAGGCCGGCCTGGAAGCCCGCCAGGATGTCGGTACGCAGGTTGTCGCCGACGATCACCGTTTCTTCCGAGTGCGCCTGCATTTTGTTCAGTGCGGCGCGAATGATCCACGGGCTGGGCTTGCCGACGTAAAACGGCTTGCGGCCGGTGATCTTCTCGATGGGGGCACACAGTGCGCCGCAGGCCGGCGAGAAGCCGTGGCCGTGGCTATCCGGGTTGGTGGCGATAAAGCGCGCCCCATTGCTCACGAAATAGGCGGCTTTGTGCATCATGTCCCAGTTGTAAGAGCGGGTTTCACCGACGATCACGAAATCCGGGTTGATGTCGGTGATGGTGAAACCGGCTTTGTACAGCTCATGGATAAGGGCGCCTTCACCGACCACGTAGGCCTTTTTGCCTTCCTGGCGGCGCAGGAAATCGGCGGTGGCCATCGCCGAGGTATAGAACGCGCTCTCCGGCACTTCCAGCCCGGCGGCGGCGAAGCGGTTCGCCAGATCCTGTGCGGTCTGTGACGGGTAGTTGGTCAGCACCACCAGCGGCATGCCTTGTTCCTGGATGCGCGCCAGGAACAGATCGGCGCCGGGCACCGGCGTATTGTCATGCAGCAGCACGCCGTCGATATCGCATATAACGTTTTTGATTTTCATTTGTCGCTGTTTCTCATGATTACGGCAGGCAAGAGGTGACGATAACACACCTGCCAGAAGCGGCGGATCAGCTTTCCAGCAATCGCTGCAAGAGCACGCCGTTGAGCATCGCGCGTTTGGCCAGGGCGAAAGCGCCGATCGCCGAGCGATGATTGAGTTCGGAGGTCACCACCGGCAGATTTTTGCGGAAGTCCTTCAGTACCTGGGTATTGATGCAGCTCTGGATCGCCGGCAGCAGCACCTTGTCCGCTTCGGTGATCTCACCGGCGATCACCACCTTCTGCGGATTGAACAGGTTGATGGCGATGGCCACCGCTTTGCCCAGATAGCGGCCGACGTGTTCGATCACTTCGCTGGCCAGCAGATCGCCGCGGTTGGCGGCCTTGCAGATGGCGTTGATACCGCAGTCTTCCAGCGTCAGTTTGCTCGGGTAGCCCTGGCTCAGCAGCTGGCGCACGCGCTGTTCGATCGCGGCGTTGGCGGCCACGGTTTCCAGGCAGCCGAAGTTGCCGCAGTGGCAGCGTTCACCCAGCGGATCGATCTGGATATGGCCGATCTCGCCGACGTTGCCGTTGTTGCCGAGAAAAATCTGCCCGTTGACGATGATGCCGGCGCCGGTGCCGCGGTGCAGGCGCACCAGAATCGAGTCTTCGCAGTCGCGGGTGGCGCCGAAGTAGTGCTCCGCCAGGGCCAGGCTGCGGATGTCGTGGCCGACGAAGCTGGTGACGTTGAAGCGCTGCTGCAGGTTGTCCACCAGCGCCCAATTGCTGACGCTGATGTGTGGCATGTAGCGCACCACGCCCAGCGCCGGATCCACCAGGCCGGGCAGGATCACCGCGATGGCGATCAGCTCGCGCAGGCGGCGCTGGTTCGCTTCGATGAATTGGGCGATGGCGGCGAACAGCGCATTCTCCAGCGTTTCCTGGGTGCGTTCCGGCAGCGGATAGTGTTCTTCGCTGAGCGATTTACCGCTCATGTCATACAGGGTGATGGTGGCGTCGTGGCGGCCGAGACGCACCGCGACGGTATGGAAATGACGGGTTTCCGACACGATGGAGATCGCGCGGCGGCCGCCGGTGGAGGCTTGCTGATCGACTTCTTTGATCAGCCCGCGCTCCAGCAACTGGCGAGTAATTTTGGTGACGCTGGCGGGAGCAAGCTGGCTGAGTTCGGCAATTTGAATGCGCGAGATCGGGCCCTGCTGGTCGATCAGGCGGTAAACTGCCGCGCCGTTAAGTTGTTTGACTAAGTCAACGTTCCCTATTTGTGCTTGTCCGCCAGTGCTCATCAATAATTTTACTCGCTGTTCATTGAATTAAACCTCGTTACCGTTAACGAGCGTTTTGGTGATCTTGAAATCACGGGTGAAGGCGGTCAGGTTAGCCACCTTGCCGGCTTCGAGGGTGCCCAGACGGTGATCGACGCCGATGGCGCGCGCCGGATACAGCGTCGCCATGCGCAGCGCTTCGTCCAGCGCTATGCCGATATGCTCGACGCTGTTTCGCACCGCTTCGATCATGGTCAGCGCGGAACCGCTCAGGGTGCCGTTCTCATCCACGCACAGTCCATCCCGATAGTATATTGTTTTACCGGCGAAAATAAATTGGTCAATATCTGCACCCGCCGGTGCGGTCGCGTCGGTGACCAAGACCAATTTATCACCTTTCAGGCGTTTGGCGTTACGGATACTCGCCCAGGCTACGTGATGGCCGTCGGCGATGATGCCGGTATAGACCTCTGGCGTATCGAAGATCGCCCCCATCAGCCCCGGTTCGCGGCCGGTGATATACGGCATGGCGTTGTACAGGTGGGTGGCGAAGCTGATGCCGGCGGCGAAGCCGGTGCGCGCCTGATCGTAGGTGGCATTCGAGTGGCCGGCGGAGACCACGATGCCGGCCTCGGTCAGCTGTTTAATAACGTGCGGCTCAACCATTTCCGGTGCCAGCGTCACCTTGGTGATCACGTCGGCGTTGGCGCACAGGTAATCGATCATGTCCTGCGTTGGCTTGCGAATGAACGCCGGGTTGTGAGTGCCTTTTTTTACCGGGCTGAGGTACGGCCCCTCCAGGTGCAGGCCCAACGCCTGGTTTTGGTGCTTTTTCAGATAAGCGCGCATCACGTCGACGCTGTGCTTCATGAATTCGTCGCTGCTGGTGATCAGCGTCGGCAGATAGCTGGTGCAGCCGGATTTCTCGTTGGCGCGCTGCATGATCTCCAGCGTTTCTTCCGAGATTGCTTCCAGCGAATCGTTGAACTGGACGCCGCCGCAGCCGTTCAGCTGCACGTCAATAAGCCCGGGGGCCAGGATGGCGCCACCCAGGTCGCGCGTTTCGATGCCGGCGGGCAATTCAGCCACCGGGCAGACTCTCTCGATCAGCCCATCAGCGATAATGACTGCATGGTCATCAAGTACGTCGTGGCCGGTATAGATTCGGCCGTGGGTTAAAGCGAACATCGTAGCCCCCTGCAAAGATTAAAGACTTTTCACGCTTTCCGCTTCTAACTCGCGGAAATATTTGACGGTTTTGACTTTCAGTTCCATGGTGGCCGGTTCGTCGCACACCACCACCGCTTTGGCGTGCAGCTGCAGGCAGCTGATGGTCCACATGTGGTTGATATTGCCTTCCACAGCGGCTTCCAGCGCCTGCGCCTTGGCGTGGCCGGTCACCAGGATCATCACTTCTTCGGCATCCAGCAGCGTGCCCACGCCGACGGTCAACGCATATTTCGGCACCAGGCTGACGTCGCCGCCGAAGAAGCGCGAGTTGGCGATGCGGGTGTCTTCGGTCAGCGTTTTGATGCGGGTGCGCGAAGCCAGGGACGAAGCCGGCTCGTTGAACGCGATATGGCCGTCGATACCCACGCCGCCCATGAACAGGTTAATTTTGCCGTAAGACTTGATCTTCTCTTCGTACTGGCGGCACTCGGCGTCGACATCCGCGGCGTTGCCGTTCAGCAGGTTGATATTTTCACGAGGGATATCAACGTGGTCAAAGAAGTTGCGGTACATGAAGGTGTGGTAGCTTTCCGGGTGTTCCTGCGGCAGGCCAACGTACTCGTCCATGTTGAAAGTCACAACATGCTTAAAGCTTACTTCACCTGCTTTGTGCATCGCAATCAGATGTTTGTAGGCTTCCAGCGGCGTGCCGCCGGTAGGCAGGCCGAGCACAAACGGGCGCTCTGCGGTTGGCTTGAATGCGTTGATGCGTTGAACGATATGACGCGCGGCCCATTTGCCGACTTGTGCGGTATCTTTCAGTGGGATAAGTCTCATCTAACACCTCTTGGGATAAGTAAACTAAAGCTATACTGTACGGGCCTGCGGGAGTCCTAAGCGTAACCCAGCTTTATGATTCTCGCGTGAATCGTCCGTCCGGTTGATTTTTTGAATGATAAAATAAGTTTTGTGTGATGGCCAGCAATCTGGGAGGGAAAGACTACTTTTTGGTGATATTTATCACAAAAAAGGAGGTTTTAATTTGCGATACAAAATAAATTTTTTACACTCGGCATGAGTGATACGTGCCAAGCATTGTTTCTAAAAAGGTAGTGAGAGCTCCAAATAAACTACTAATAGGGTCCGTCCGCGGACAACATAGGGGGAAAAGGTGAACATTCTTAGTTATTTGCAAAAGGTGGGACGGGCGCTGATGGTGCCGGTCGCCACGCTGCCCGCCGCCGCTATCTTGATGGGCGTCGGGTACTGGATTGACCCTGTTGGTTGGGGCGGCGACAACGCTTTCGCTGCCTTATTGATTAAGTCTGGCTCTGCGATTATCGATCATATGGCGGTGTTGTTCGCCGTTGGTGTCGCCTACGGCATGTCCAAAGATAAGGACGGCTCTGCCGCACTGACCGGTTTCGTCGGTTTCCTGGTGCTGACGACCCTCTGTTCACCGGCCGCCGTGTCGATGATTCAGAAGATCCCGCTCGATCAGGTGCCTGCCGCGTTCGGCAAGATTGAGAACCAGTTCGTTGGTATTCTGGTGGGTATCATCTCCGCCGAAGTGTACAACCGCTTCAGCGGTGTCGAGTTGCCTAAGGCGCTGTCGTTCTTCAGCGGCCGCCGTTTGGTGCCGATCCTCATTTCCTTCCTGATGATCCTGGTCGCTTACATCCTGATGTTCGTTTGGCCGGTCGTGTTCGGCGCTCTGGTGAGCTTCGGCGAACACATCCAAAAATTGGGCTCCGTCGGCGCGGGTATCTATGCCTTCTTCAACCGCCTGCTGATCCCGGTCGGCTTGCACCACGCGCTGAACTCGGTGTTCTGGTTCGACGTGGCCGGCATCAACGATATCCCTAACTTCCTCGGCGGCCAGCAGTCGATTGACGCGGGTAAAGCGGTTGTTGGCATCACCGGCCGTTATCAGGCGGGCTTCTTCCCGATCATGATGTTCGGTCTGCCGGGCGCGGCGCTGGCCATCTATCACTGCGCGCGTCCTGAGAATAAGGCGAAGGTGCTGGGGATCATGATGGCAGGGGCATTCGCTGCCTTCTTTACCGGCATCACCGAACCGCTGGAGTTCTCCTTCATGTTCGTGGCACCGGTGCTGTACGTGATCCACGCCGTACTGACCGGTATCTCGGTGTTCATCGCCGCTAACATGCATTGGATTTCAGGCTTCGGTTTCAGCGCCGGCCTGGTGGATATGATGCTGTGGGTGCGTAACCCGCTGGCGACCCACTGGTACATGCTGATCCCGCAGGGCCTGGTGTTCTTCGTTATCTACTATGTGGTGTTCCGCTTCACCATCAACAAGTTCAACCTGATGACCCCGGGCCGCGAGCTGGCGGTTGCCGGTGACGAAACCGACGGTTATGACGTCAACGTCAACAGCAGCGCCGGTAAAGACGAGAACGAAACCACCACGCTGGCCCGTCGCTACGTTGGCGCGATCGGCGGCTCCGACAACCTGACCGGCATCGACGCCTGCATCACCCGCCTGCGTTTGAACGTGAAGGACTCTGCGCTGGTGAACGACGCATTGGCGAAACGCCTTGGTGCGTCGGGCGTTATTCGTCTGAACAAGCAGAGCGTACAAGTGATCGTCGGCACCCGTGCCGAGCTGATTGCCAGCGCAATGCGCAACGTAATTGCGGCCGGCCCGGTAGCGGCTGCGGCGGCTCCGGCGGCGGCCCCTGCCGCGGAAGTCAAACCGCAGGCGGTGCCGAACGCACCGAAAGTCGCGTTTGAAACGCTGGTGGCGCCGGTGACGGGTGAAGTCGTGGCGCTCGATCAGGTGCCGGACGAAGCTTTCGCCAGCAAGGCGGTCGGTGACGGCCTGGCGATTCGCCCGACCGACAAGATCGTGGTGGCGCCGGCGGATGGCACCGTGGTGAAAATCTTCAATACCAACCACGCGTTCTGCCTGGAAACCGACAAGGGCGCTGAGGTCGTGGTACACATGGGGATCGACACCGTCGCGCTGGAAGGCCAGGGCTTCAAACGCCTGGTGGAAGAGGGCGCGGAAGTGAAAGCCGGTCAACCGATTCTGGAACTGGATCTGGATTACCTGAACGCTAACGCGCGCTCGATGATAAGCCCGGTGGTGGTCAGCAACGCTGACGACTACGCCGGCCTGGCGGCGCTGGCCAGCGGCTCGGTGGTCGCCGGTCAGACCAAGCTGTACGAGATCCAAAAGTAAGGCCGTTTTTACCTGAGTAGTATCCGGGGCCGGTCACGCATCATGGCGGAGCTTGCCCCGACTTGGCGGGAAGAGAGCGATCTCTTCCCGCTTTTTTTATTCCGTTTCGCCCCATGGCGGTGCGCTGCGCGCCGATGGTGCAACGCGCCGCATTTTTCGTGAAACAAACGGTTGTTTCCAGACGTGGCTTGTTGGATCATAGGCGGTTATGTGTAGCGCTTTGCATTGAGGAACAGTGAAATGAGTGAGGCTGAAGCCCGCCCAACCAATTTTATCCGTCAGATCGTCGATGAAGATCTGGCGTCGGGGAAACACACGTCGGTACATACCCGCTTCCCGCCGGAGCCTAACGGCTATCTGCATATAGGCCACGCCAAGTCCATCTGCCTGAACTTCGGCATCGCCAAGGACTATCAGGGCCAGTGCAACCTGCGTTTCGATGACACCAACCCGGTGAAAGAAGACATCGAGTTCGTGGAGTCAATCAAGCACGACGTGGAGTGGCTGGGCTTTGAGTGGAGCGGCAACGTTCGTTACTCCTCAGACTATTTCGATCAGCTGCATCAGTATGCGGTTGAGCTGATCTCCAAGGGCCTGGCCTACGTCGATGAGCTGTCGCCGGAGCAGATCCGTGAATATCGCGGCACGCTGACCGCGCCGGGCAAAGACAGCCCGTACCGCGATCGCAGCGTGGAAGAGAACCTGGCGCTGTTCGAGAAGATGCGCAACGGCGAGTTTGCCGAAGGCGCCGCCTGCCTGCGCGCCAAGATCGATATGGCTTCGCCGTTTATCGTGATGCGCGATCCGGTGCTGTACCGCATCAAGTTCGCCGAACACCACCAGACCGGCAATAAATGGTGCATCTATCCGATGTACGATTTCACCCACTGCATTTCCGATGCGCTGGAAGGGATCACCCACTCGCTGTGTACTCTGGAATTCCAGGATAACCGCCGTCTGTATGACTGGGTGCTGGATAACATCACCATTCCTTGCCACCCGCGTCAGTACGAGTTTTCGCGCCTCAACCTCGAATACGCCATCATGTCGAAGCGCAAGCTGCACCAGTTGGTGGCCGAGAAGATCGTTGAGGGCTGGGACGATCCGCGTATGCCGACCGTTTCCGGTCTGCGCCGTCGCGGTTATACCGCCGCCTCTATCCGCGAGTTTTGCCTGCGCATCGGCGTGACCAAGCAAGACAACAACGTCGAGATGGTGGCGCTGGAATCCTGCATCCGTGACGATCTGAACGAGAACGCCCCGCGCGCCATGGCGGTGCTGGATCCGGTGAAAATCGTCATCGAGAACATGGGCGATGCGGTGGAAATGGTCACCATGCCTAACCACCCGAACAAACCGGAAATGGGCAGCCGCGATGTGCCGTTCAGCCGCGAGATCTATATCGATCGTGCCGACTTCCGCGAAGAAGCCAACAAGCAGTACAAGCGTCTGGTGCTGGGCAAAGAAGTGCGTCTGCGCAATGCGTACGTGATCAAGGCCGAGCGCGTCGAGAAGGACGAAGCGGGCGAGATCACCACCATTTTCTGCAGCTACGATGCGGAAACGCTGAGCAAAGATCCTGCCGACGGCCGCAAGGTGAAGGGCGTGATCCACTGGGTGTCCGCGGCGCACGCGCTGCCGGCGGAAATTCGCCTGTACGATCGGCTGTTCAGCGTGCCTAACCCGGGCGCGGCGGAGGACTTCCTCTCCACCATCAACCCGGAATCGCTGGTGATCAAGCACGGCTTCGTTGAGCCGAGCCTGGCGGCCGCGCAGCCGGAGAAAGCCTACCAGTTCGAGCGTGAAGGCTACTTCTGCGCCGACAACCGTTACTCGTCGGCCGAGCATCTGGTGTTTAACCGCACCGTCGGCCTGCGTGACACCTGGGCGAAAATCGAAGGCTAATCTTATTCGCCTCGAAAATTAATGAATCAGCGCGGCTTAGGTCGCGCTTTTTTATACCTGCGATTTAGCGAATAATCTATTCCTCTCACATTTATCTGGGCTGCGTTTAATTAATCGCAGCGCGTGAGGCCATAAGTTTTCTGATATTGGCCTTACTAATCTTAATTTTCACTTATATATTCGTGATGCGAATTAATTTCATTTAGAGAGCGCTCTCAATTTTTATCGTCTGCCTGACGAATTTAGTCAGGCTGAAACCATTAATCGTCTCTGGTTGACCTTGTATCTCAATTTATTCTGATTTAATTGAATTTTTTATTCGACACCTTCCATGATCGCCGGCGTAACAAAATATCACTGATATGTGCTCCTTGTCATACTTTGACAAATCTTCCGCATTTTTCATTTGATAATTCGCGTCGCGAAAAATAGTCTGTCTGTAGCAATTAGTGCTGTGGGAATAACATCTCGTCGGCAATATTTTTTACCCGTTCGGGTTTTTTATTGGCAGTCGTGCAGGGCAGTGGTGAACACAGGCGGCTGCAACTTTTAAGTTAAGTCAAAGAGGAATTTCACTATGGGTACGCACGGTGCTCAGCGTAAAACGCTGGCGCTCGCAGTCGCGGGCGCGCTGTTGGGAACAGGGTTTGCCATGGCGCCTGAGGCGAAAGCCGCAGGGTTTATCGATGATTCCACGCTGACCGGCGGCATTTATTACTGGCAACGTGAGCGCGACCGTAAAGATCTCAATCCGGACAGCAAGGATTACAACCAATACACCACCAACCTGTCGCACTCCACCGCCAACCTGAGCCTGGATTTCGCGTCGGGCTACGCCTGGGACATGTTCGGTCTGGACGTCGGCGCCTTTACCGCCATCGAGCTGGCGGAATCCAGCGCCAGCGGCCACCCGAACGAGATCGCGTTCTCCTCTAAAAACCGTACCTACGACGAAGACTATTCCGGTGACAAAGGTGGCGTCAGCCTGTACAAAGCCGCCGCTAAATTCAAATACGGCCCGGTCTGGGCGCGCGCCGGTTACATTCAGCCGAGCGGCCAAACCCTGCTGGCGCCGCACTGGAGCTTTATGCCGGGCACCTATCAGGGGGCTGAAGCCGGTGCCAAGTTCGACTACGGCGATGCCGGCGCGTTGAGCTTCTCCTACATGTGGGCCGACAAATACAAAGCGCCGTGGCATATCGAGGTGGATGACTTCCGTCAGAACGACAAGAAAACCCGCGTCTCCTACCTGCACTCGCTGGGCGCCAAGTACGATTTCAAAAACGATCTGGTGCTGGAAGCCGCTTACGGCCAGGCCCAGGGGTACGTGAATCAGTACTTCACCAAGGCGTCTTACAAATTCGATCTGCTGGGCAACCCGCTGACCACCAGTTACCAGTTCTATGGCGCGGAAGACCGCATCAGCAACAAGAACGATCCGAACAGCATCTACGACGGCCTGGCCTGGCTGCAGGCGTTGACCTTCGGTTACACCACCGGCCAGTTCAACTGGCGTCTGGAAGGCACCATGGTCAAGGCGGAAGGCAATCAGGGCTTCTTCCTGCAACGTATGACCCCGACCTACGCCTCGTCAAACGGTCGCCTGGACGTGTGGTGGGATAACCGCTCCGACTTTAACGCCAACGGCGAAAAAGCGGTGTATGCCGGCGTGATGTATGACCTCAGCAACTGGAACCTGCCGGGCATGGCGGTCGGCGGCTCCTACGTTTACGCCTGGGACGCCAAGCCGAGCACCAACCCGATCTACGATCAGAGCCAGCGCCTGAAAGAGAGCGCCTGGAGCCTGGACGCGATGTATACCATCCAGGAAGGGCGCGCCAAGGGCACCCTGATCAAACTGCACTACACCCAGTATGACAACCACACCAACATCCCGAGCTGGGGCGGCGGTTACGGCAACATCTTCCAGGACGAGAAAGACGTCAAGTTCATGGTCATCGCGCCATTCACCATCTTCTGATGCGTTCCCCGGCCTCGCCGCCGGGGCAGTTAAGGGAATTCAACGATGAAAAAAATCATGCTGATGTTGGCGGCCGCTGCGGCCCTGAGCGCCTGCGCGCAACCCACCGCGCCGCCGGAAGACGCCAAGTTGAAGCAGGCTTACAGCGCCTGCATCAACACTGCCGAAGGCTCGCCGGAGCGTCTGCAGCCCTGTAAGGCGGTGCTGAACGTGCTGAAACAAGAGAAGCAGCACCAGCAGTTCGCCGCGCAGGAAACGGTGCGGGTGATGGATTATCAGAACTGCATTATGGCGGTGCACAGCGGTAACGGTCAGGCTTACGACGCCAAGTGCGGCAAGCTGTGGCAAGAAATTCGCGATAACAATAATTAAGAAGGATAAGAAGATGAACGCATTCAAACTGAGCGCGCTTGCCGCCTTGACGGCAACGATGGGATTCCTGGGCGGCATGGGGAGCGCCATGGCCGATCAACAGCTGGTGGATCAGCTTAGCCAGCTGAAGCTGAACGTGAAAATGCTGGATAACCGCGCCGGCGAAAACGGCGTGGATTGCGCGGCGCTGGGCGCTGACTGGGCCTCTTGCAACCGGGTGTTGTTCACCCTCAGCAACGACGGCCAGGCGATCGACGGCAAAGACTGGGTCATCTATTTCCACAGCCCGCGCCAGACCCTGCGGGTAGACAACGACCAGTTCAAGATCGCTCACCTCACCGGCGATCTGTACAAGCTGGAGCCGACCGCCAAATTCAGCGGCTTCCCGGCCGGTAAGGCGGTGGAAATCCCGGTGGTCGCCGAATATTGGCAGCTGTTCAGAAACGACTTCCTGCCGCGCTGGTATGCCACCTCCGGCGACGCTAAGCCGAAAATGCTGGCGAATACCGACACCGAAAACCTGGATCAGTTTGTGGCGCCGTTCACCGGCGACCAGTGGAAGCGCACCAAGGACGACAAAAACATTCTGATGACGCCGGCTTCGCGCTTTGTCAGCAATGCCGATCTGCAGACGCTGCCTGCCGGTGCGCTGCGCGGCCAGATCGTGCCGACGCCGATGCAGGTGAAGGTTCACGCGCAGGACGTCGATCTGCGCAAAGGGGTATCGCCGGATCTGAGCACGCTGGTTAAGCCGGCGGCGGACGTCGTCAACCAGCGCTTCGCGCTGCTGGGCGTGCCGGTTCAGGCCAACGGTTACCCGATCAAAACCGACATCCAGCCGGGCAAATTTAAAGGCGCGATGGCGGTGCCGGGTGCCTATGAGCTGAAAATTGGCAAGAAAGAGGCGCGGGTGATCGGCTTCGATCAGGCCGGGGTGTTCTACGGGCTGCAGTCGATCCTGTCGTTAGTGCCGAGCGACGGCAGCGGCAAGATCGCCACGCTGGACGCCAGCGACGCGCCGCGCTTCCAGTATCGCGGCATTTTCCTCGACGTGGCGCGCAACTTCCATAAGAAGGATGCGGTGCTGCGCCTGCTGGATCAGATGGCGGCCTACAAGCTCAACAAATTCCACTTCCACCTGAGCGATGACGAAGGCTGGCGCATCGAGATCCCCGGTTTGCCGGAGCTGACGGAAGTCGGCGGCCAGCGCTGCCACGATCTGAGCGAAACCACCTGCCTGCTGCCGCAGTACGGCCAGGGGCCGGACGTCTACAGCGGCTTCTTCAGCCGTCAGGACTATATCGACATCATCAAATACGCTCAGGCGCGCCAGATTGAGGTGATCCCGGAGATCGACATGCCGGCACACGCCCGCGCCGCGGTGGTCTCGATGGAAGCGCGCTATAAAAAGCTGCATGCCGCCGGGAAAGAGCAGGAGGCCAACGAATTCCGCCTGGTGGATCCGACCGATACCTCCAACACCACCTCCGTGCAGTTCTTTAACCGCCAGAGCTACCTGAACCCGTGCCTGGACTCTTCCCAGCGCTTTGTCGACAAGGTGATCGGCGAGATCGCCCAGATGCATAAAGAGGCCGGCCAGCCGATCAAGACCTGGCACTTCGGCGGCGACGAAGCGAAAAACATTCGCCTGGGCGCCGGCTATACCGACAAGGCGAAACCGGAGCCGGGCAAAGGCATCATCGATCAGAGCAACGAAGATAAGCCGTGGGCCAAGTCGCAGGTTTGCCAGACGATGATCAAAGAGGGCAAGGTGGCCGACATGGAGCACCTGCCGAGCTACTTTGGCCAAGAGGTCAGCAAGCTGGTGAAAGCGCACGGCATCGACAGAATGCAGGCCTGGCAAGACGGCCTGAAAGACGCCGAGAGTTCGAAGGCGTTCGCCACCTCGCGCGTGGGCGTCAACTTCTGGGACACCCTGTACTGGGGCGGTTTCGACAGTGTCAACGACTGGGCCAATAAAGGGTATGAAGTGGTGGTCTCCAACCCGGACTACGTCTATATGGACTTCCCTTACGAGGTGAACCCGGACGAGCGCGGTTACTACTGGGGTACCCGCTTCAGCGACGAACGCAAGGTGTTCAGCTTCGCGCCGGACAACATGCCGCAGAACGCGGAAACCTCGGTTGACCGAGACGGCAACCACTTCAACGCCAAGAGCGACAAGCCGTGGCCGGGCGCCTACGGGCTGTCCGCTCAGCTGTGGAGCGAAACCCAGCGCACCGACCCGCAGATGGAATACATGATCTTCCCACGCGCGCTCTCGGTGGCAGAACGTGCCTGGCACCGCGCCGGTTGGGAGCAGGACTATCGCGCCGGCCGCGAATACAAAGGCGGGGAAACCCACTTTGTCGATACCAAGACGCTGGAGAAAGACTGGCTGCGCTTTGCCAATATCCTGGGCCAGCGTGAACTGGCCAAGCTGGACAAGGGCGGCGTCGCTTACCGTCTGCCGGTACCGGGCGCACGCGTAGCGGGCGGCAAGCTGGAGGCGAATATCGCGCTGCCGGGGTTGGGCATCGAGTACTCCACCGACGGTGGCAAGCAGTGGCAGCGCTATGATGCCAAGGCCAAGCCGGCGATCTCCGGTGAAGTGCAGGTGCGTTCGGTCAGCCCGGACGGCAAACGCTACAGCCGCGCCGAGAAGGTCTAAGCCCGGTGCAACGGCCCGCTGCCCTGGCGGCGGCCGTATAACGAAGGGGGAATGCGTTCGCCCACGCGTGTCGGCGTAGGGCGGACGTTGTAGTGAGAGTAGTACGTGGAGTCGCTGTGCCGCTGCAATTGTGATATTTCATGACATGATTTTCCCCCGGCTTGTCCGGGGATTTTTTTGTCTGCTGTACGGCGGGCATAAAAAAACCGCCTCGGTGTGAGGCGGTTTTTCATAGCCGGTCAGGGCTTACTTCTTGTCGTGCAGCGTTTCGTCTTCGCGGCAGTCACCGGTTTCACAGTGGCCGTACAGGTACAGGCTGTGGTTGGTGAGCTTGATACCGTGTTGCTTGGCGATATCACGCTGGCGCACTTCGATGGATTCGTCGCTGAATTCGATCACTTTGCCGCAGTCCAGGCAAATCAGGTGATCGTGGTGATGCTGTTGGGTCAGCTCGAACACGGACTTGCCGCCTTCGAAATTGTGACGTGTCACAATGCCCGCATCGTCAAACTGGTTCAGTACGCGATAAACCGTTGCCAGCCCGATCTCTTCGCCCATATCAATCAGTTTTTTGTACAAATCTTCCGCACTGACGTGATGGCATTCCGGATTTTGCAGTACTTCCAGGATTTTGAGTCGCGGAAGCGTGACTTTTAAGCCGGCCTTCTTCAATGCGATGTTGTTGTCGGTCATGCGAATTCAGTCCTGTTACTATGCTAATCAAGTTGAGGCGTACTCGCCTGTGGCATCGGTCGGCACAAAGAGTTAATGCGTCTCATTATAGAACCGGTTGTACTAAATGGAAACCGCCGGTTGTTAACAAAGATATAATTGCACTATTGCATGTTTTGCATGCAACGCCTTGATGGATGGGATAAACCGATATCTCAGTCTACCGTGACGGGGTGGGAAGTTACAAATCTGTAGCTTCTATCGCAGCAATCCCTGTTGCCGATGACGGCCCTGTCGGCACACTATGCACTTTACAGGGCCTTTGTTCAACCTTTCGCCAGTGCCGGGGTTTAGCCGACGATATCGGCCAGGCTCAGCTCTTCGACAATCTGTTTGACCCAAGCGTCCACGCGCTCGTTGGTCAGCTCCGGCTGACGGTCTTCGTCGATCGCCAGACCGATGAAGTGATCGTCGTCCGCCAGGCCTTTGGAGGCCTCGAAGTGGTAGCCTTTGGTCGGCCAGTGGCCCACGATGGCTGCGCCGCGCGGTTCGATGATGTCGCGGATGGTGCCCATCGCGTCACAGAAGTATTCCGCGTAGTCTTCCTGGTCGCCGCAGCCGAACAGCGCCACCAGTTTGCCGTTGAAGTCGACTTCTTCCAGCGTCGGGAAGAAATCATCCCAGTCACACTGCGCTTCACCGTAGTACCAGGTCGGGATACCCAGCAGCAGGATATCGAACCCTTCCAGGTCTTCTTTGCTGCTTTTAGCGATGTCATGCACTTCAGAGACGTCGTCGCCAAACTGTTTCTGGAGAATTTTCTGGATCATTTTGGCAATGTTTTCGGTATTGCCAGTGTCGCTGCCAAAGAAAATGCCTACAGTAGCCATATCGCGTATAACCTTTAAATTCAAGTAATTGCATTACTCGATGCCAGCACTGCCGCCGCTGACGCCGATTAAAATGATGCTATGGCAAGAGCCTTTCGCCTCCGGGGCGGGCGCCGACAGGCGCAGTCTCTTACCGGTAAATGCGTATCATGCCAGAAAGTGGCACCGGGGTTTTATCGCATTTATGCGATGCCGGAGAATGAAGAAAAGCGGGGTCGATCCGGCGTTGTCCTTAACGCCGCGCCGCGCGTGCGGCCGAAGAGATCAATGTTCCGGCTGTTCTTCCGCCAGTTGTGCCAACAGCATCTGCTCGATGAGTTCGCTGCGGCTGATGTTGCGCTGTTCCGCCAGTTTGTTCAGGGCATCCACCGCGTCCGCGTTGATTTTCAGCTCTACGCGTCGCAATCCACGCACTTTATCGCGCCGTAACTGATTGCGCTTATTGATTCTAAGCTGTTCATCGCGGGAAAGCGGGTTGGTTTTCGGGCGCCCCGGACGGCGTTCATCTGCGAACAGATCCAGCGTCGTGCGATCCGTTTGTTCTTTTGCCATAGGTAGCGGTACTGCAAGGGAGTTTGCATCAAAAAGCGCTCGCACGCTTCCGGAGGCATCGGTTAACACACTTCGGGCCAATAAACCCTAACCCAAATTCACCCCCGAACCGGCGTTCGCGAACGCGCTGGCGCGGCGGCAAAATTATAGCGCGCCATATTACCCCAGCAGATGGAGCGGCGACAATGCCTAACTGCGGGCTAAACGCGCTAAGCCGTTATCTTTAGCGCGTTTTTTCGCCAGATTAACGTATTTTTCAGGCTTCGCCGAGGAAACGGTGGATGGCGCGCAGCACCGCTTCCGGTTTTTCGGCGTGCACCCAATGGCCGGTGCCGGCGACGACGTGTGCGCGGGCCTGCGGGAACTGGCGGGCGATGTCTGCACGGTAGCTGTCCTGCACGTACGGCGACAGGCCGCCGCGAATGAACAGGGTCGGGTGTGGCCAGGCCGGGACTTCCTGCCAGCCGGTAATGTCTGCGTAGCGTTCGATCAGTACCGGCAGGTTGAAGCGCCATTCACCGTTGTGGAAGGACTTCAGCAGGAACTGGATCACGCCTTCTTCCTGCAGGTAGTCGCGCATCAGTTGGGCAGCCGCCTGGCGCTGGGTAATGCCGGCGGCGCTGACGGCCTTCAGCGCGGCGAAGATCTCGTCGTGGCGGCGGGTTTGGTAATCCACGGGCGCGACGTCGATGACGATCAGCCTGGCGATGCGCTCGGGCGCGATGGCGGTCAGCGCCATCGCCGCTTTGCCGCCCATCGAATGGCCGATGACGATCGCTTTTTCCAGCTGCAGTTCGTCGAGCAGCGCCAGCAGATCCTGCGCCATGGCGGGGTAGTTCATGTCGTCGGCGCGCGGGGAGAGGCCGTGGTTGCGCAGATCGACCTTGATCACACTGTGCTGTTTATGCAGATCGCGCGCCAGCACGCCCAGGTTGTCCAGATTGCCGAACAGCCCGTGGATCAGCAGCACCGGCAGCGCGTCTGACTCGGCGGCCAGCAGTTGATAATGTAATTTCATGGCGAAGTTCATACTGAGAGAGATTCAGATTAGGGTATCATGATTGAATCGCACGATGAATCATGCGGAATTTTCGCGGCGCGGGCTTGGCAGTGCCGGCTATAGGTATTAGTCTGCATTTGCCGTCCGGAGGCACATTGTTGTGTTCGCCCCAGCGCTTTTAACCTTATAATCCCATGGCTTGAATGCAGGATCTGGCTTCAGGTTCTAAGTAGAAAAAACAGTATTGGATAAAGATGAAAACTATTGAAGTCGACGAAGAGCTTTACCGTTATATTGCCAGCCACACGCAACACATCGGTGAAAGCGCGTCCGATATTTTACGCCGCATGTTGAAATTCACCGCCGGGCAACCGGTGCGCGCGTTGCCTGCCGCCAGTGCGTCACAGTCCGTCGAGCTGGAAAAAGCGGTGCCGGCTCAGCGTCCGCGCGATCGCGTACGCGCCGTGCGTGAACTGCTGCTGTCGGATGAATACGCCGAGCAGAACAAAGCGGTCAACCGTTTCATGCTGGTGCTGTCCACGCTGTACACCCTCGATGCCGCCGGTTTCGCCGCCGCTACCGAGGCGTTGACCGGCCGTACCCGCACCTATTTCGCCGGCGATCAGCAGACTCTGCTGGCCAACGGCACGCACACCAAGCCGAAGCATGTACCGGGCACCCCTTACTGGGTGATCACCAATACCAATACCGGCCGCAAGCGCAGCATGATCGAACACATCATGCAGGCGATGCAGTTCCCGGCGGAACTGATCGAGAAAGTTTGCGGTACCGTCTAATTTAGCGAACAGCCCGTCATGATGGCCGTGCACGACGTATTTGCCCGGTCACCGACAGGGATGAGGGAGATATGTCGATGGCGAATAATCCACGTGCCGGGCAGCCCGCCCGCCAAAGCGATCTGATCAACGTAGCCCAGCTGACGTCGCAGTACTATGTGCTGCAACCGGAAGCCGGCAATGCCGCACATGCGGTGAAGTTTGGTACCTCCGGCCACCGCGGCAGCGCGCAGCGCCACAGCTTCAACGAAGCGCACATCCTCGCCATCGCTCAGGCGATCGCCGAAGTTCGTCATCAGCAAGGCACTACCGGCCCGTGCTACGTGGGCAAAGACACCCATGCACTGTCCGAGCCGGCCTTCATTTCCGTGCTGGAAGTGCTGACCGCCAACGGCGTCGATGTGATCGTGCAGGAAAACAACGGCTTCACGCCAACGCCGGCGGTATCGCACGCCATTCTGTGCCACAACCGCCGCGGCGGCGCTCAGGCCGACGGCATCGTCATTACGCCGTCCCATAACCCGCCGGAAGATGGCGGTATCAAATACAATCCGCCGAACGGCGGCCCGGCTGACACCAACCTGACGTCAGTGATCGAGAAGCGCGCCAACGAACTGCTGGCGCAGCAGTTGAAAGGCGTTCAGCGTCAGTCGCTGGATAAGGCCTGGAACAGCGGCCACCTGCATGCCAAAGATCTGGTGCAGCCTTATGTCGAAGGCCTGGTTGACGTGGTCGACATGCCGGCCATTCAACGCGCCGGCCTGAAGCTGGGCGTGGATCCGCTCGGCGGCTCCGGCATCGCCTATTGGCAGCGGGTGGCGGAACACTACAAGCTGGATCTGACGCTGGTGAACGACTCCATCGATCAGACCTTCCGCTTTATGCACCTGGACCATGACGGCATCATCCGCATGGACTGCTCGTCCGAGTCGGCGATGGCCGGCCTGCTGGCGCTGCGCGACAAATTCGATCTGGCGTTCGCCAACGATCCGGATTACGACCGCCATGGCATCGTCACGCCGAAGGGGCTGATGAACCCGAACCACTACCTGGCGGTAGCCATCAACTACCTGTTCCAACATCGCCCACAGTGGGGCGCCGATGTGGCGGTAGGTAAAACGCTGGTATCCAGCGCGATGATCGACCGCGTGGTGGCTGACCTGGGGCGCAAGCTGGTGGAAGTGCCGGTCGGCTTCAAGTGGTTCGTGGACGGCCTGTTCGACGGCAGCCTGGGCTTCGGCGGCGAAGAAAGCGCCGGGGCCTCGTTCCTGCGCTTCAACGGCCAGCCGTGGTCGACCGACAAAGACGGTATCATCATGTGCCTGCTGGCGGCTGAAATCACCGCGGTAACCGGTGAGAACCCGCAGCATCATTATGACGATCTGGCCAAGCGCTTCGGCGCGCCGAGCTACAACCGCATCCAGGCGCCGGCAACCCATGCGCAGAAAGCGGCGCTGTCCAAACTGTCGCCGGAGATGGTCAAGGCCAGTACGCTGGGCGGGGATCCGATCACCGCACGTCTGACCGCGGCGCCGGGCAACGGCGCGTCGATCGGCGGCTTGAAAGTGATGACTGACAATGGCTGGTTCGCGGCCCGTCCTTCCGGTACTGAAGAGGCTTACAAGATCTACTGCGAGAGCTTCCTCGGGGCGGAACACCGCGAGAAGATTGAGCACGAAGCGGTCGAGATCGTCAGCGAAGTGCTGGCTTCCGCCAAGTAATCGCTTTTCTTGATGGATAAAAAGCGCTGTTTTTACAGCGCTTTTTTTATGCCTGTAATTTAGATATATCTTTTTCACGGTACGTGCTTGCGCATTTAGATATATCGATCTAGATTAGCGCTATCGACGCTGTTTAGATATATCTAAACAACCTCGTATTGATGTTCACTGTTAAGCGAGGTATCACCTTATGTTTCATCGATTAGGTTTACACCGGCATCACCACCACCATCATGAGTGCGAAGAGGGCCGCCGTCATCGCGGCGGGCGCCATCACTTCGGCGGCGAAGGCGAAGAACACGGCCGAGGTGGGCGTGGTGGCCGGGGCGGGCGTCATCGTCTGTTCGAACACGGCGATCTGCGCCTGGTGTTGCTGGCGCTGGTGGCGCGCAAGCCCAGCCACGGGTACGAATTGATCAAGGCGATCGAGGAAGCGTCATCCGGCCTGTACGTGCCGAGCCCGGGGGTGATTTACCCCACGCTGACGCTGCTGGAAGAGCAGGATTTCCTTGAGCCGCTCACCACCGGCAACGGCCGCAAAAGCTACCGTATCACCGTGGCGGGCGAGGGCGAGCTGCAAAAGCATCAACAGGTGGTTGACGTCATTCTGGCGCGCCTGGCGGGCGCCGGCCGCGAGCATCATCGGCACGGCAACCTGGCGGAAGGCATCTACGACGCCATGAACCGTCTGCGCAGCCTGCTGCGCGGCAACGTGATGCGCGCCGATCTCACGCCGCAGCAGGTGGAGCGCATCAACGCCGCGTTGCTGACCGCCGTGGCGGCGATCGAAAGCGAAATGCATATTCAACCCACGCAGCAGGAGAAGAACTGATGCCCGGCCACCGTTTTAACATTACCGTTGAAGCCCTGAGCGATCGCCAGGGCAACCCCGTCGAGAAAGCACCGCTGAGTTTTGAGGTGACCAACCACGACGATATTCTCGAGATCGTCGAGCGCATTCGGGCGCGTGACGATCTGAACTTCGGCCCCGAGCAGAGCGCGGCCTTCGCCGTAGGATTGAAGCTGTTCTCCGAAGTGATGATCGAAAACCGCAAACACCCGGTGTTCGCTCCGCTGCGCGAGGCGTTTAAGGAATTTATGGTCGGATTGAAGAAGGGCCCGGCGGCGTAAAGGCGCGGCAAACCGCGCCCACCGGGGTTAAGGCATGAAGCGATAGCCGACGCCGGTTTCGGTCAGCAGGTGTTTGGGCCGGGCCGGATCGGCTTCGAGCTTCTGCCGCAAATGGCCCATGTAGATGCGCAGATAGTGGCTGTGCTCCACGTAGTTCGGCCCCCAGACGTGGCTCAACAGCTGGCGTTGGGTGATCACCTTGCCGGCGTTGGCCAGCAGCTCCGCCAGCAGGCGAAACTCGATCGGCGTCAGATGCAGATCTTCGTCGTTGCGCAGCACCCGGCGATTCACCAGATCGACGGTAATCGCCGAAAAGCTCACCAGCGGGCTTTCCTGTTGGTTAGCTGAGTGGCGGCGCAGTGCGACCCGCACCCGCGCCAGCAGCTCGCCGATGCCGAACGGTTTGCTGAGGTAGTCGTCGGCGCCGGCATCCAGCGCGGCGATCTTGTCCTCTTCGGCGTTGCGCGCCGACAGCACGATCACCGGAATGGCGCTCCACTGCCGCAGATCGCGGATGTAGCTCAGCCCGTCACCGTCCGGCAAGCCCAAATCCAGGATGATCAGATCCGGTTTGCGCGTGCCGGCTTCAATCAACCCGCGCTGCAGCGTTTCACTTTCAAATACCCGCAGGCCTTCGCTCTCCAGCGCGGTGCGCACGAAGCGGCGGATCTCTTTTTCATCTTCAACAATCAGAATGTTGGTTGGCGTTATGCTCACGTTTCCCCTGCGTTGATTACAGATCGAAGGCGTCTCCGTCGATCTCGGGCGGTTTTTCCAGCGGCAGCACGAAGCGGAAGCTGGCGCCGCCGTTGGCGCCGTTTTCCGCCCAGATGCGGCCGTCATGCACTTCAATAATGGCACGACAAATCGCTAACCCCAAGCCGACGCCGGGGATCGCCGACTCTTTATTGCCGCGTGAAAACTTGTCGAAAATTAGCTGCAGCTGATCGGCGGGGATGCCGGGGCCGTTATCCCAGACCTCGACTTCCAGCCACTCGGGCAGCGTGCGGGCGCGAATGCCGATGGTGGCCTCGGCGCCGGCGTATTTATTGGCGTTTTCCAACAGGTTGGTGAACACCCGTTCCAGCAGGCTACCGTCGCAGTTGACCAGGATCTGTTCCGGCGGCAGCTCGACCTCGATCGGATGCTGGCTGAGCAGCGGCTCCAGCATGTGCAGCGAAGCGCCGACGATCTCTTCCAGCGACTGCCACTCTTTGCGCAGGCTGAAACCGCCGGACTGGATGCGCGCCATATCCAGCAGGTTGTTCACCAGCCGGGTGGTGCTCAGCACCTGCTGGCGGATCTGGCTGGCCTGGGTGGCGTGATTGGAGCCTTCGGCCGCCAGGTCCAGCGTGAGGATTTCCGCCTGGCCGAACAGTACCGTCAGCGGCGTGCGCAGATCGTGCGACAGCGCCGCCAGCAGCGAGTTGCGCAGCTGTTCGCGTTCGGCGTCCAGCTTGGCTTCTTCGGCGCTGCGCGCCAGGTGCAATCGTTCCAGCGCGCTGGCGATCAGCACTGCGAAGGTTTGCAGCAACCGCTGCTGTTCCGGCACCATCAGCTGGCGCAGGTTATTGGGCTCGATCGCCAACAGGCCGAAGGTCTGCTTGGGGGTATTGAGCGGTAGAAGTTGGTAAGGCACGCCGGGCAGGGTGTCGGTGCCGGCGCCGGCCGGCAAGCCTTTATCGAAACTCCAGCGCGCGATGGCTTCGTCTACCGACAGCAGCCCGCCTTCCTCGCCGACCATTTGCTGCAGCCGGCCGCCTTCCTGCGGCAGCAGCAGCACGGTTTTCGCCTGGAAGCTGCTGGAGAGGAAATGACGGCTGGTGTTGGCGATGTCGGCCACGGTCAGCGCGCGGCTCAGCCCGCGTGACATTTCGTACAGATGGCGCGCCCGCTGCTCGCGGTAGCGCGCCACCCGGGCCTGATAACGCACCCCGGCGGTCAGGTTGCCGATGATGATGCCGACGGCGAGCATCACGCCGAAGGTCAGCAGATACTGCATATCGCTGACGGCGAACGACCATTCGGGCTGAACGAAGAACAGATCGAAACTGGCGACGTTGATCACCGCCGCCAGCACCGATGGCCAGCGGCCGAAGAACAGTGCGACGATCGCCACGCCGAGCAGGTAGACCATCACCAGGTTGGCCTGATCGAAGCCCGGCAGCAGCCACTGCGAGAGCAGGGTGATCAGCGCGCACAGCGCCACCGCCACCGCGCAGCCGCGCAGCTGCATGCGCCATTTCTCATTGAAGCTGCGGCCGTCGTGCTCCTTGCCCGGCGGCGGCTGTGCGGCGTCGCTCTCCAGCGCGACGATCACCAGATCGAGATCCGGGCCCAGCCGGCCGAGGCGATCGGCGAAGCTGCCGCGCAGCTTCCAGCGCTGCTCGCTGCGGCGGCCGATGATGATTTTGCCGAGGTTATGTTCGCGGGCGTAGCGCAGCACCGCACGCTCTTCGGACGGATCGGCTAGGGTAGCGGTTTCGGCACCCAGTTCCTGCGCCAGCCGCAGCGCGCGCAGAATGGCGCGGCGCTGGTTTTCCGGCAGCCGGTGCAGCTTGGGGGTTTCCACGTAGACCGCATGCCAGTGGCAGCCAAGCCGCGCCGCCAGCCGGGCGGCGATGCGCACCAGCTTTTCGTTGCCGCTATTGTGGCCGACGCACAGCAGAATGCTGTCGCGGGTGTGCCACACTTTCTCGCGCCCCTGAGTGTCACGAAATTCGCGCATCTGGTCATCGACCCGATCGGCGGTGCGGCGCAGCGCCAGCTCGCGCAGGGCGATCAGGTTACCTTTGCGGAAGAAGTGCTCGATGGCGCGCTCGGCTTGGCCGGGAATATACACTTTGCCTTCGTGCAGCCGTCGGCGCAGATCGTCCGGCGGCAGATCGACCAGCACCACTTCGCTGGCCTCGTCAAACACGTGGTCGGGCACCGTTTCGCGCACCCGCACGCCGGTCACGCCGCCCACCACGTCGTTCAGACTTTCCAAATGTTGCACGTTGACGGTCGTCAGCACGTCGATGCCGGCGTCCAGCAGCTCTTCCACATCCTGCCAGCGTTTGGGGTGGCGCGAACCGTGGGCGTTGCTGTGCGCCAGTTCGTCCATCAGGATCAGCGCTGGGTGGCGCGCCAACGCGGCGTCGAGGTCGAATTCCTGCACCAGTCGCCCACGATGCTGGATGCGCTTTTGCGGCAGCAGCGCCAGGCCGTCGAGCAGGGCGGCGGTCTCGCTGCGGCCGTGGGTTTCCACCACGCCGACCAACACGTCCAGCCCCTGAGCGCGCAAGCGCTGGGCCTCCTGCAGCATGGCGTAGGTCTTGCCGACGCCGGCGCAGGCGCCGAAGAATACCTTCAACCGGCCGCGCGGTTTTTCATTGGCCAGCGCCAGCAGGCTGTCGGGATCGGGACGCTGCTGTTCTTCTTCGACCATGACAATTCCTTGTGTTACCAAGCAAAAAGGGGTTCGGCATGCCGAACCCTATCACTATGCTGAATACGGCGCGTTACTTCAACGCATCCAGCGCCAGGTTCAGCTTCAACACGTTCACCACCGATTCGCCCATGAAGTTGGGCGTGGCCCGATCGGTGTTGTCTTCGATCAGTTTGGCGACCTGTTCCGGCGGCAAATGACGCGCCGCCGCGACCCGCGCCAGCTGATACCGCGCCGCGGCGATCGAGATCTGCGGATCCAACCCACTGCCGGAGGCGGTCAGCAGATCGACCGGGATCGGGCCGCTCATCGCAGGATTGGCCTGGCGCAGCTGCGCTGCGCGCTCGGCGATAGCCTTATCCAGCGCCGGGTTGGTGGCCGCCAGGTTGCTGCCGGCGGAGGCCAGCGAATTATAGGCCGAATCGCCGGTGGCCGATGGGCGGCCCCAGAAATAGTCGGCGCGCGTGAAGTTCTGGCCGATCAGTGCGGAGCCGACCGCCTTGTCGCCCTGGTACAGCAGCGAACCGTTGGCCGCGCCCGAAAACAGCAGCTGCGCCAGCCCGGTGGTCAGCAGCGGATAGGCGATGCCGGTGATCAGCGTCAGCAGGATCAGCATCACCAGCGCAGGTCGTAAATACGTCATGTTCATTTCCCTCAATGGTTAACCGGCAACGTGCAGCGCGACCAGGATCAGGTCGATCAGTTTGATGCCGACGAACGGCACCAGCAGACCGCCGACCCCGTACAGCCACAGGTTGCGGCGCAGCAGGGCCGCGGCGCTCATCGGTTTGTAACTCACCCCTTTCAACGCCAGCGGGATCAGGAACACGATCACCAGGGCGTTGAAGATCACCGCCGACATGATGGCGGAGGCCGGGGAGTGCAGGTGCATCACGTTCAGCGCGTTCAACTGCGGATAGGTGGCCGCGAACGCCGCCGGAATAATGGCGAAGTATTTGGCCACGTCGTTGGCGATGCTGAAGGTGGTCAGCGAGCCGCGCGTCATCAGCATCTGTTTGCCGATGTGTACCACTTCGATCAGCTTGGTCGGGTTGGAATCCAAATCGACCATGTTGCCCGCCTCTTTGGCGGCCTGGGTGCCGGAGTTCATCGCCACCGCCACATCGGCCTGCGCCAGCGCCGGGGCATCGTTGGTGCCGTCGCCGGTCATCGCCACCAGGCGGCCTTCCGCCTGGTACTGACGGATCAGCGCCAGCTTGGCTTCCGGCGTACAGATACCGCGCGTCGGTGATGAAGTGGTGGTGGACTTTATTAATGGCGATCCGGATCGGCCGATTGTC
>NZ_JBJNMB010000013.1:0-121134 GCF_052168755.1 Serratia sp. CY43202 | reverse complement strand
TTTTGCATCCGAAGATGCTGGATATCGTCTTGTGGAGTGCCCACACAGATTGTCTGATAAATTGTTAAAGAGCAGTGCCGAGAAACTCATCGGCGCGGGCTGCGTATATTACGCTTTTCACCCTGAGAGTCAAGCGTTTATTTCGCTTTCTTCTCGCTGACCCGGCGGCTTGTCAGTCGTTGTTCCCGGTCAGTGGAGGCGCATTATAGGGAGTTCTCGGCAGGCCGCAACCCCTATTTTCAATATTTTTTCCGACCGTTGAATGTTTAACCAAAACACCGTTAAAGCGGCAGTTTTTTCAACGATTTAAAGCCATAACCCTGCAAAACGGGCAATAAAGCGTCAGTATCTTCATTTAACGCCATGCAATACGCCAGATTCTCTTCCTGGCTCGAGACCAGATTTTCCTGCGTTGAGATGAGCCAGGCGGTGCGGCGGGCAATCGCCGCGCCGGAATCCACCAGCCGGGTGCCTTCCGGCAACACCTGCATCAACTCTTCAGCTAATAGAGGGAAATGGGTGCAGCCCAGCACGACGGTATCCGGCGGCTCGCGCATGCTCAGCCACGGATGCAGGATCTTCTTCAGCACCGGCAGCGGCACGGCTTCGCCATGGAGCTTGGCCTCCGCCAGCTCCACCAGCTCTGAAGAGCCCAGCAGTTCAATCTTGCAGTCGGTGGCGAAACGGGAAATCAGTTCGTGGGTGTAGCTGCGCTGTACGGTGCCGCGGGTCGCCAACAGGCCGACAATGCCGTTAACGGTAAGGCGGGCCGCCGGTTTGATGGCGGGCACCACGCCCACGACAGGGAAACTGAAACGCTCGCGCAAGGCCGGCAAGGAAACGGTGCTGGCGGTGTTGCAGGCAATGACGACAATCGCCAGAGGATGACGTTGCTGTACCGCGCCGACAATTTCCAGCACGCGCTCAACGATAAACTCTTCGGACTTCTCGCCGTAGGGGAACGCCACGTTGTCGAAAGCGTATATATAGTGGAGATCCGGCAGCAACTGCCGAACCTCCTGATACACCGACAACCCGCCGACGCCGGAATCAAAAACCAGCACCGTCGGGCGAGGTGTGGCGGTGCTGTTAGAAGGTATAGCTTCCAGTGAGGTAGTATTCTCTTCCTGGAGTAGCGTAGCCATAGGCCGTCTCATAATCTTTATCAAACAGGTTGGCAATTCTACCACGAACTGTCAGATGAGATGTGACCGGATACGAAACTGCGAGATCCCACAGGCTCACGCCGCCGAGTTTAACCGTCGGGCTAGGATAAACGCCATAATCCTTGTCGTAGCGCTCACCCAGGTATTGATAGGTCACTGCCCAATCAAAGTCGTACAGTTGCCAATCCAGCTCGTATTTCACCTGCTGTTTAGCGCGGCGCAGCAGCACTTCGTTGGTTTTAGCATTGCGTGGGTCGACATAATCGTAACCAATCTGATGCGTCAGCGGGCCGGTTTCAAAAGAAGCCGTGGCCTCTACACCTTTAATGGTCGCCTTACCGATATTATAATAGCGGTAACTCACCGGATCGCTGTCGATAAGATTATCAATGTCATTGCGATAACCGGAAATACGCCAGGTCACAGGCCCGGTCAAGCCTTCAAAACCGCCTTCCCATTGCTTGCTTTCTTCCGGTTTCAAATTATTGTTGCCGTAAGTGGTACTAAACAACTGGTTCATGTTTGGCGCTTTGAACGCGGTACCGTAAGAGGCAATGAAACGATACCCCTCGATGAATTCCCAGGCTGCACTGGTTTGCCAGGTGCCGTGCCAACCGAACTCCGAGTTGTCGTCGCCACGCGCAGCAGCCTCCAGCGTCACCGGTCCCACCAACTGTTGCCCAGTCAGATAGATGCCAGTATTGCGCTGGCTTCTCTCGCTGCTGACGGACGCGGTACCCGGTTTGATTTGTTGATCCTGCCAATCTGCGCCCGCACTAATGGTGCCTTGGGCAACCTTGAACGTGTTGCCCCACTGCAGATTGTACTGTTCCGAATCATCCAAACTGGAGGAGATCGCATACTGGCCTTTGCGCGGATCGTAATTGTAGTCTTTGCTGTGGCTGTAACTCCCCACGAGCTGCGTGGCGTAAATCCCTTCCTGATAGCGCAACCCCGTGTCCCATGTTTGGCTGTACAGCTTACGGGTATCGGGCAGGCCGGTAATATTGAAGTCTTTATCGTAAGAATAGAATCCATCGTAGCCTGTACGATTATCGTAACCATAACCACGCACAAAACCGCTGATTTGCTCGTTAAATTGGTGCTGCAATGCGCCGTAGAGCAATTTGCTCATAAAGCCGTCGCGATCGGGCTGAGGAATACTGGTATTACCTTCAGCCACCACGTCATACCCTTTGGTATAGGTGTAATTCCCCGCCACCGTCGCCACGGTGCTGTCACCCAGTTGTTGTTGGGTCGACGCGTCATAGGATTGATAGCCGTTGGAGCCGACGCCGGCTGAGAGCGTCGTGCCGTTCTTTTCGCGGGTGGTAATAATGTTGACCACGCCGCCGATGGCATCGGAGCCGTACACCGCCGAGCGCGGGCCGCGAATGTATTCGACTTTCTGCACCAGCGAAATCGGGATTTGGCTGAGATCGGAAGAACCACTGACGCCCGCCTGATTAAGGCGAATGCCGTCAATTAGCACCAGCACATGGCTGGAGTTGGTGCCGCGAATAAACAGCGAGCTCTTTTGTCCCAATCCACCGTTTTGGCCAACGTCCACGCCTGGCAAGCGGCGCATCACGTCGGTCAGGCTCTTGGCCTGCCAGCGATCGATATCGTTACGGGTGACGATGGAAGTCGGTGCCAGCACAGAAGAAACCGGCTGCGGGAAACGGTTGGCGGTCACCACCAGGTTATCGCCATTCTTGGCTGTGGTGTTGTCTTGCGCCCATCCAGAAAAAGCCGTGACGGAGGAGACCACCGCCAGCAGCGTATTTTTTGTAATTGTCATGAGAAAAGCATCCAAACTTAATTGGCGGATGCCGCAGGATCATGGCCGGTAGTTCGCGACGGCCACGGACATTGCGACGTAACACCGGCAGGTCTTCGGGCTTGGGATTTGCGGGCCGCGGGGCGCGACCAGCAACGGGCGATGACTTCCCATCCTGCAGTGGACAGTGTCTGCGTCGAAACGCTATCGCCGTGACTTCCCCTTACCGCTGCGCGTCAGCTCCGGATTCACACCGGATTCCCTTTTCACTCGCTGCTTGAGGCCGGACGGCAATGCTACGATCAATGAAAATAGATGTCTAGACTGCTACTAATGTTACAAATAATAAACGCGACAAAACTGGACTTCACGGGCTGATTCCCTACAATCCCCGCTGATCAAATTTGCCTGACGAGAAGACACACATGACGCCCGAGAATTTGCCTATTGAACGTTACGATGACCAACTGGCGGAGAAAGTCGCCCGCCTGAAGACGTTGATGTCACCGTTCGCGGCGCCCGAGCCGGAAGTGTTCCGCTCGCCAGTCGACCATTACCGCATGCGCGCCGAATTCCGCATCTGGCACGACGCGGATGACATGTATCACATCATGTTCGATCAACAGACCAAGCAGCGTATTCGCGTCGACCAGTTCCCGGCGGCCAGCGAGCTGATCAACCGCCTGATGACCGCCCTGATCGCCGCGCTGAAACCGGAGCCGATCCTGCGCCACAAGCTGTTCCAGATCGATTATCTGTCGACGCGAAGCGGCAAAATCATCGCTTCGCTGCTGTATCACCGCAAGCTGGATGACGTTTGGCAACAGCGAGCCGAGCAGCTGCGCGACGAGCTGCGCGCTCAGGGTTTCGACCTGCAGCTGATCGGCCGGGCGTCGAAGACCAAGATCATGCTCGACCAGGATTATGTTGACGAAGTGCTGCCGGTCGCCGGCCGCGACATGATCTATCGTCAGGTGGAAAACAGCTTCACGCAGCCCAACGCGGCCATGAACGTGCAGATGCTGGAGTGGGCGTTGGCGGTTACCGCCGGTTCCAAAGGCGATTTGCTGGAGCTGTACTGCGGCAATGGCAACTTCTCGCTGGCGCTGGCGCGCAATTTCGAGCGCGTGCTGGCGACCGAGATCGCCAAACCGTCGGTGGCGGCGGCGCAGTACAACATCGCCGCCAACCATATCGACAACGTGCAGATCATCCGCATGGCGGCGGAAGACTTCACTCAGGCGATGAATGGAGTACGCGAATTCAACCGGTTGAAAGGCATCGATCTGAGCGGCTACAACTGCGAGACGATTTTCGTCGATCCGCCGCGCAGCGGGCTGGACGATGAAACGGTGAAGATGGTGCAGGCTTACCCGCGCATTCTGTATATTTCATGCAATCCGGAAACGCTGTGCGCCAACCTGGAAACGCTGCAGGCCACCCACCGGGTCAGCCGTCTGGCGCTGTTCGATCAGTTCCCTTATACCCATCACATGGAATGCGGCGTGTTGCTGGAAAAGCACCGCTGATATGACAGGGGCGCCATGATGGCGCCCCGTTTCATTACGATTCTTGAGTCGGCGCATCCGGCGCCTTACGCGCCTTCAGTTTCATGCCGATCCACAGCACCAGCGCCACGCAGATCACCGACGGCAGGAAGTTGGAGCCGATCTGCGGATACTCGGCGCGCACGATGGCGCTGTACAGCAACAGCCCCAGCAGGAAACAGGCCGCCGCCAGCTTCGGCATGCCGTCCGGCATGGCGCGGTTCAGGTAACGCTGATGCAGGCAGTACACCGCCAGCACCAACGCGATCAGCGGGAAGATCGAAAACGGCACCACCGAGCTGAACAGCGCAGCAAAGGAACCGTTGATCGAAAGGCCGGCAATTAACGCCAGCAGTAAGGTGCCATTTTCACGGCCTGGTTTTTCCATCATTTTTTACCTTTTTTATACGTGGGACACAGAAGCTTTTTCTTGTTCGCGACGATACCAGTAATACGCCCCTTTGGAGATCATCCGTAGCTGCAGCACCAGCCGTTCTTCCAGCTGCTGCCGCTGCTCGACGTCGATATCCAGCGCTTCCGCGCCGGCGCTGAACACGATGGTGACCATCGCTTCCGCCTGCGCTTCGGTAAAACTGCGCGGCATGTGGTTTTCCAATTCGAGGTAGTCCGCCAGTTCAGCGATGAAATGCTGGATCTCGCGCGCCACTGCCGCACGGAATGCCGCCGACGTGCCAGAGCGCTCACGCAGCAGCAGGCGGAAGGCGTTCGGGTTGTTGCCGATAAATTCCATAAAGGTGGATACCGAGGTGCGGATCACGCTGCCACCTTTGGCGATGCGTTGGCGCGCCTGGCGCATCAACTGACGCAACATCAGGCCGCTTTCGTCCACCATGGTCAGCCCCAACTCGTCCACATCGCGGAAATGGCGATAAAACGACGTGGGCGCAATGCCCGCCTCGCGTGAAACTTCCCGCAGGCTCAGGCTGGCGAAGCTGCGTTCGGCGCTCAGCTGGCTGAAAGCGGCTTCGATCAGGGAACGACGAGTCCGTTCTTTTTGTTGTGCTCTGACGCCCATATGCATATCCGGATAGGTTCCATTTTCTCAGTCTAACGCCCTAGACTCGGCAATATAGCAAATTTTATTGCAACAGCATTTATACTAACGCGCTCTATCACACTTCCGCCCTGAGCCGATTGTGCTTTGACTCAAAAAGCCTAATGGTGATTGGGTGAGCAGCGCTATGATGTTAAGATACCGTTGTAATCTTGTATAAAAAAACAGGTCTCTCCTACATGCAACAGCACTATCAATTTGATGCCATTGTGATTGGCTCGGGCCCTGGTGGTGAAGGTGCCGCCATGGGGCTGGTGAAACAGGGCGCCCGCGTGGCCGTTATCGAGCGGTACAACAACGTAGGCGGCGGATGTACCCACTGGGGCACCATCCCTTCCAAAGCCCTCCGCCACGCCGTCAGCCGCATTATCGAATTCAACCAGAACCCGCTTTACAACAACTCGCGCACGCTCAGCGCGACCTTCCCTGACATTTTACGCCACGCCGATAACGTCATCAGCCAGCAGACCCGCATGCGCCAAGGGTTCTATGAGCGGAACCAGTGCAAACTGTTCGCCGGCGACGCGCGCTTCATCGACGCCAACACCGTCAGCGTCAGCTACATGGACGGCACCCAGGACACCATCCGCGCCGATCACATCGTGATCGCCTGCGGCTCGCGCCCTTACCATCCGGCCAGCGTCGATTTCAACCATCCGCGCATCTACGACAGCGATTCCATTCTCGAGCTGAGCCATGAGCCACGCCACGTGATCATTTACGGCGCCGGGGTGATCGGCTGCGAGTATGCGTCCATCTTCCGCGGCCTGAACGTCAAGGTCGATCTGATCAACACCCGCGACCGCCTGCTGGCGTTCCTCGATCAGGAGATGTCGGATTCGCTCTCTTACCACTTCTGGAACAACGGGGTGGTGATCCGCCACAACGAAGAGTTCGAGAAGATCGAAGGCACCGAAGACGGCGTGATCGTGCACCTGAAGTCCGGCAAGAAGGTGAAAGCGGACTGCCTGCTGTACGCCAACGGCCGTACCGGTAATACCGATTCGTTAGGGTTGGAGAACGTCGGCCTGGAGTCGGACAGCCGCGGGCTGCTGAAAGTGAACAGCATGTATCAAACCGCGCTGTCGCACATTTATGCGGTCGGTGACGTCATCGGCTATCCGAGTCTGGCTTCCGCCGCCTACGATCAGGGCCGCATCGCCGCGCAGGCGATCGCCTCCGGTGAAGCCAGCGGTCACTTAATCGAAGATATCCCGACCGGCATCTACACCATTCCGGAAATCAGCTCCGTCGGCAAAACCGAGCAGGAACTGACGGCGATGAAGGTGCCGTATGAAGTGGGCCGCGCCCAGTTCAAACATCTGGCGCGTGCGCAGATCGCCGGGATGAACGTCGGCAGCCTGAAGATCCTGTTCCATCGCGACACCCTGCAGATCCTCGGGATCCACTGCTTCGGCGAACGTGCGGCGGAGATCATCCACATCGGTCAGGCGATCATGGAACAGAAAGGTGAAGGCAATACTATCGAGTATTTCGTTAATACGACCTTCAACTATCCGACCATGGCCGAAGCCTACCGGGTGGCAGCGCTTAACGGCTTAAACCGCCTGTTTTAACGCGTTGTCGATGTAGCCCTGCATGTGCTCGCGGATCGCTTCGGCCAACTGCTCATAACGGCTGCGCAGTGGGGAACCGGGGCGATACACCAACGCGATGGTGCGCTTCGGCTCCGGCTTGTAGCAATCCAGATAGCAGACGCCATCGCGCTCGCGCTGCGGCGGCACCGCCAGGGACGGCAGCAGGGTAATGCCGCTGCCGGCCGCGACCATATTGCGCAGCGTTTCCAGACTGGTGGCGCGGAAGTGGGTATCCTCGTCCGCGCCCGCCTGGAAGCAGAAGCCCATCGCCTGATCGCGCAGGCAGTGGCCATCTTCCAGCATCAGCAGCTTCTCTCCCGCCAAATCCGGCATCGCCACGCGCTCGCGCTGCGCCCACGGGTGATCGGAATACACCGCTAGCTTCATCGGTTCATCGAACAGAGGCACTTCGATAAACGCCTCGGTTTCCTTCACCAGCGCCAGAATGGCGCAGTCCAGCTTGCCGCTGTCGAGTTGCGCCAGCAGTTGGTGGGTTTGCGCTTCGTGCAGGTACATTTCCAGTTTCGGGAAGGTTTTGTGCAGCGTCGGGATGATCTGCGGCAGCAGATAAGGCCCCACGGTCGGGATCAGACCGATGTGCAGCGGCCCGGACATGGCCTCGCCCTGCTGGCTGGCCATCTCCTTCAACACTTTCACTTCGCGCAGCACGGTACGCGCCTGCTCCACCAGCAACAGGCCCGCCTGGGTGAACAGTACCTTGCGGCTGGTGCGTTCGAGCAGCATGACGCCCAACTCGTCTTCCAGCTTGCGGATCTGCCCGCTCAGCGTGGGTTGGCTTACATGGCATGAATCGGCCGCGCGGCGGAAGTGCCGGTGCTCGGCCAAGGCGACCAGATACTCTAAATCACGAATATTCATTGTTTCCCTCCATTCCATGATAGCTCATGGCGATAGATAAGATAGCAATGAGCGATTAGATCTATCAAGCCCCAGCGACAATAATGTGTCCCAACGAAGCGATATCGCGCTAAATGCTAAAAATTACTTTTCCTAATTAAGGGGTTAATCAATGTTTACCAGTCAAGAAGGCAAGAAAGTTCCTCAGGTTACTTTCCACACCCGTCAGGGCGACCAATGGATTGATGTGACCACTGATGACCTATTCAAAAACAAAACCGTCATTGTTTTCTCGCTGCCGGGCGCGTTCACGCCGACCTGTTCTTCGAGCCACCTGCCGCGCTACAACGAACTGTCCAGCGTATTCAAGCAGCACGGCGTCGACAGCATTCTTTGCGTCTCCGTGAACGACACCTTCGTGATGAACGCCTGGAAAGCCGACCAACATGCGGAAAACATCACCTTCGTGCCGGACGGCAACGGTGAATTCACCAAAGGCATGAACATGCTGGTCGAGAAAGCGGACCTGGGCTTTGGCCCTCGTTCATGGCGCTACTCGATGCTGGTGCGCAACGGCGTGGTCGAGAAAATGTTCGTCGAGCCGAACAAGCCGGGCGACCCGTTTGAAGTGTCCGACGCCGACACCATGCTGAAATACCTGGCGCCGGAATTCAAAGTGCAGGAATCGGTCTCCCTGTTCACCAAACCGGGTTGCCCATTCTGCGCCAAAGCCAAACAGATGCTGCAAGAGCGCGGCATTCAGTATGAAGAGATCGTCCTGGGCAAAGACGCCACCACCGTCAGCCTGCGCGCCGTCAGCGGCCGCGCCACGGTGCCGCAGGTGTTCATCGGCGGCCGTCACATTGGCGGCAGCGACGATCTGGAAACTTTCCTGTCAGCTTAATAAGTAATAACAAAGCCAACGTGAACTTTGGCGGGCTACGGCCCGCCCTTTTTTTACCTTTCAGGAGCGGATATGAAACTGTTGAACGTTGATGTTGCGGTCATCGGCGGCGGCACCGCAGGGCTCGGCGCCTATCGCGCGGCCAAACTGTCTACCCCCAGCGTGGTGATGATTGAAGGCGGGCCTTACGGCACCACCTGTGCGCGCGTTGGCTGCATGCCATCCAAATTATTGATCGCCGCCGCCGAAGCGGTGCATCAAATCGAACGCGCGCCGGGCTTTGGCGTGCACCCAACCGGCAAAACGCGTATCGACGGACGCGAGGTGATGGCGCGCGTCAAACGCGAACGCGATCGTTTCGTCGGCTTCGTGCTGGAAGGCGTGGACGAGATCCCGGCCGCCGACAAAATTCAGGGCTATGCCCGCTTTATCGACGACAACACGCTGCAGGTCGATGACCATACGCGCATCGTGGCGCAGCGCATCGTGATCGCCACCGGCTCTCGCCCCAGCTGGCCGGCGCCGTGGAACGAACTGGGCGATCGCCTGATCGTCAACGACGATCTGTTCAACTGGGATGACTTGCCGCAGTCCGTGGCGGTATTCGGCCCCGGCGTCATCGGGCTGGAGCTGGGGCAAGCGCTGCACCGCCTCGGCGTCGACACCAAGGTCTTCGGCATCGGCGGCGCCGTCGGGCCGCTGACCGACAGCGCCGTGCGCGATTACGCTGCGAAGGCGTTGGGAGAAGAGTTCTACCTCGACGCCGACGTGAAAGTGGAGATGATGCAGCGCGAAGGCGACCGCGTATTTATCCGCTATCAGGATCTGCAGGGCCAGTCGCAGGAGATCCTGGTGGACTACGTGCTGGCCGCCACCGGCCGCCGCCCCAACGTCGATCGGCTGGGTCTCGAAAACACCGACCTGCAGCTCGACGCTCGAGGCGTGCCGCTGGCCGACCGCCTGACGATGCAAACCAGCGTGCCGCATATCTTTATCGCCGGCGACGCCAGCAACCAGCTGCCGCTGTTGCACGAGGCCAGCGATCAGGCGCGCATCGCCGGCGCCAACGCCGGCAGCTTCCCTGAGATCAATCCAGGTCTGCGCCGCAGCGCGATTTCGGTGGTGTTCTCCGATCCGCAGATCGCCATGGTCGGCTCGACTTTCCGCGAGCTGAGCGAGAAGTTCAGCGCCTGCGGCTGCTTTGAAGTGGGCAAAGTCTCGTTTGAGAATCAGGGCCGCTCGCGGGTGATGCTGCGCAATAAGGGCATTTTGCACGTCTACGGCGAGCAAGGTACCGGCCGTTTCCTCGGCGCGGAAATGATCGGCCCCGACGCCGAACACATTGCGCACCTGTTAGCCTGGGCGCACCAACAGCAGATGACCGTCGATCAGATGCTGGACATGCCGTTCTATCATCCGGTGATCGAAGAAGGCTTGCGCACTGCGCTGCGCGACCTGCAGGCGAAGCTCAAACTCGGCACGGCCGAAATCGAGCGCTGCCAGCGCTGTCCGGGTGAGTAACCTCTTATTCTCCGTTTATATCCACCGGGCCTTCAGGCCCGGTTTTTTTGCGCAGCACTTTCCACAATTTCCTCCCTCCGCTTGCCTCACGGCCCGCCCGCGCTCATTTTTTATGCTTTGGCATTGAATTGATACCAATAACGATACTAAAATGGAGGCGGCATGAACGAGATCAGGGATGACATCGCTGATTTGCAACAGCGGCAGAACAGCATCAAATTCGCCGAGTTAGCGAAAGTCTGCGTGCGATGGTTTGGGCCGCCGCGCATAAACGGTAGCAGCCATCACGTTTATCGCATGCCCTGGCCAGGCGATCCGCGCATCAATATCCAACGCGGCAACAACGGCGCGGCCAAGGCATATCAGGTTAAGCAGGTCATCGCCGCACTGGCCAGAATGGAGGAAGAACATGGAAAAGCATGAACACTATACCTATCGCATCACCTGGTCAGCGGAAGATCGTGAATATGTCGGGCTGTGCGCCGAATTCCCCTCGCTGTCCTGGCTGGCCGCCACGCGTACCGGCGCACTGGAGGGTATCGAAAAAGTCGTGAGCGAAACGATCGCCGACATGCTGGCGCAAGGTGAAACGCCGCCGCAGGCGCTGGCGGAAAAGAACTTCAGCGGAAAACTGGTGTTACGCATGACGCCGGAACAGCATCGCCGGCTGGCGATCGGCGCGATGGAGGAAGGCGTGAGCCTGAACCGTTATCTGTGCGCACGCCTCGCGGGGTAGAGGTGCAAGGGCGGCACCAGGCCGCCCTTATCGTCCTCAAGCTAAACGCTGTTTCGCTGCGGCGATTGCCGCGGCCACCTGCTGCGGCGCGACGCCGCCTTTGGCCGCACGTTTGTCCAGGCAGGATTGCAACGCCAGGATCGGATAGACGTCGTCGCCAATCGTCGCGCTGAACTGCTGCAAATCCGCCAACGGCAGCGCTTCCAGCGGTTTGCCCTGGCGAATCGCCTCTACCACCGCCTCACCGACGATATGGTGCGCTTCGCGGAACGGCACGCCCTTGGCGACCAGGTAATCCGCCAGCTCGGTGGCGTTGGCATAGCCCTGCTCCGCCGCTTCCTGACAGCGCGGGCGCTTCACCTGAATGCCGTCCAGCACCAGCGCCGCCATCTGCAGGCAGTCCATCCAGGTGTCGAGCGCGTCGAACAGCCCTTCTTTGTCTTCCTGCATGTCTTTGTTGTACGCCAGCGGCAGGCCTTTCAGCGTCATCATCATGCCGGTCAGCGCGCCCTGTACGCGGCCGCACTTGCCGCGGATCAGCTCCAGCGCGTCCGGGTTTTTCTTCTGCGGCATCAGCGAAGAGCCGGAGGTCACGCGGTCAGACAGCTCGACAAACGCCGCTTCGCCGCTGTTGAAGAAGATCAGATCTTCGGCGAAGCGAGACAGGTGCACCATGCTGATGGCGGCGTTGGACAGCAACTCCAGCACGTGATCGCGATCGGATACGCTGTCCAGGCTGTTGCGGGTCGCCGAGGCGAAGCCCAGCCAGCCGGCCAGTTGCTCGCGATCGATAGGATACGCAGTGCCGGCCAGCGCGCCGCTGCCCAGCGGGCTGACGTCCAGCCGTTTCAGGGTATCCTGCAGTCGGCTCTCATCGCGCGCCAGCATCTCGACATAGGCCAGGCACCAGTGCGCGAAAGTCACCGGCTGCGCGCGTTGCAGGTGGGTATACCCCGGCATCACCGCATCCTGATTGGCTTCGGCGGTCTCCACCAGCGCCTGCTGCAGCTGGACGATCGCCTGATGCAGATCGCCGATCTGCTGTTTGCACCACAGCTTCAGATCGGTCGCGACCTGATCGTTGCGGCTGCGGCCAGTGTGCAGCTTCTTGCCCAAATCGCCGACCTTCTCGATCAGCTTCTGCTCCACCCAGCTGTGGATGTCTTCGGCATCGCTTTGGACTATCGCCAAAGGATCGGCCTGGACTTCCGTCAGTAGTGCATTCAGCGCCTGCTCCAGCAGCTGTTGCTCCGTTGCCGTCAACACGTTAACGGTCACCAGCGCCTTCGACCAGGCCACCGAGCCCACGATATCCTGCTCCGCCAGGCGATAATCGAACCGCAGCGAATCATTGAGTTGCTTGAACCGCTGATCCGCCGCCTGAGTGAACCGTCCGCCCCAAAGTGCCATACCTTTACTCCTGAATTTTTATGCGAAAGGGCGCAGCATGCTGCGCCCTTGCAGAGTCACGCCAATCGGTTATTTATTCTTTTTCTCGTTCAACGCGCGGATGCGTGAAGACAGAGAGAACAGGCGGATAAAGCCGCCCGCGTGGCTGTGATCGTAAACTTCGTCTTCGCCGAAGGTGGCGAACTCTTCGGAGTACAGGCTGTTGGCGGATTTCTTCTGAATCGCCGTCACCTGACCTTTGTACAGCTGCAGCACGACTTCGCCGTTCACCTCTTCAGCCAATGCTTCGGCAGAGGCCTGCAGCGAGCGGCGCAGCGGCGCGAACCAACGGCCGTCGTACACCACATAGGACATCTCCAGGCCCAGCTGCTCGCGCCATTTGAAGCTGTCGCGATCCAGCACCAGCTGCTCGACGGCGCGCAGCGCCGCCACCATGATGGTGCCCCCTGGGGTTTCATAACAGCCGCGGGATTTGATGCCCACCAGGCGGTTTTCCACGATGTCGATCCGGCCGACGCCGTGTTTGGCGCCTAGCGCGTTCAAGGTTTCCAGGCACTGGTACGGCGACAGCGCTTTCCCGTTAACCGCCACGACGCGGCCTTTCTCAACGGTGACGGTCACCTGCTCAGGCTGATCCGGCGCTTCCTGCGGATCGACGGTCCATACCCAACAATCTTTGTTCGGCGCATTCCACGGGCTTTCCAGCACGCCGCCTTCGGTGGAGATGTGCCAGGCGTTCTCATCGCGGCTATAGATTTTTTCCAGCGACGCGGTGGTCGGGATGTTGCGCTCTTTCAGGTAATCCAGCAGCGCTTCACGGGAACGCAGGTTCCACTCGCGCCACGGCGCCACCACTTTCAGCTGCGGCGCCAGCGCGGTGTAGGTGGTCTCGAAACGCACCTGGTCGTTGCCTTTGCCGGTCGCGCCGTGGCACAGCGCATCGGCGCCCACTTTCAACGCCAGCTCGACCTGCGCCTTGGCGATGATCGGCCGCGCCATCGAGGTACCCAGCAGGTAGCTGCCCTCGTACAGGGCGCCGGTCTGTAGCACCGGATAAACGTAATCGCGGATAAATTCTTCACGCAGATCGACCACGTGACATTCAGAGGCACCGGACTGCAGGGCTTTTTGCTCCACGCCTTCCAGATCGCTGCGCTCCTGGCCGATGTCCGCCACGAACGCCACCACTTCACAGCCGCCGTAGTTCTCTTTCAGCCATGGAATGATGGCCGAGGTATCCAGGCCGCCGGAGTACGCCAGAACGATTTTTTTGATGCCTTGGTTTTGCATGATCTATTCCTTTCTAATTCTAAAATTAAGCGAGGATCCGGGTGCCAATCGACACGCCGTTAAACAAAGCAGGAAGCTGATCGGCATGGCGCCAGCTGGCGATATCCACCGGGCGGCCGAGGGTGCGGGCGGCGTCGAGCGCCGCATTCACCTTCACCACCATACCATCGGTGATGATGCCTTGCGCGATCAGTTGTTCCGCTTTTTGCGCCGTCATTTCCGCAATGCGTTGCCCCTTGCCGTCGAGGATGCCGCTGACGTCCGACAGCAGGATCAGGTCCGCCCCCAGCGTCGCCGCCAGCGCCGTCGCCGCCTGATCGGCGTTCACGTTCATTAACTGCCCTTCGGCGGTGATGCCGATGGAGCTGATAACCGGCAGGTAGCCGGCGCCCAGCAGGGTATTGAGCAGCGCGGGCGAACCGGGCTGCGCGTTGCCGACGTGGCCCAATGCCGGATCGAGCGGGGTCACGACCGCGCTGCCGCCGTCCGCCAGGCTCAGGCCGACGGCGTTGATTTGATGTTTAATCGCCCACGCCAGCAGCGTTTTGTTGGCGGTGCCGGCCAGCGCGCCGGTGATGATGTCGATCTGATCGGCCGGCGTGACCCGCAGGCCGTTCTTTTTCACCACCGGCAAAGCGAGCTGCTTCATCAGTTCGTCCACCACGCAGCCGCCGCCGTGCACGATCACCAGCGGACGCTGATGCTGCTGGCGGTAGCTGTCCAGCGCGGTAAACAGACGCTCCAGCGCTTCTTCACTGTCTAATAACACGCCACCTAACTTGATAATTAACGGGTTCATTGCTGTTTACTCACGCTGGTTTAAAGGAGTGACTGGGTTTCCGGGAAGCCGAAACGGATATTCAGGCATTGCACCGCCTGCGCCGCCGCGCCTTTCAGCAGGTTGTCTTCCACCGCGACGGCGATCAGATGCTCGCCCTGCACCGCAAAACCGATATCGCAGAACGGCAACCCCACCACCGCTTTCAGCGCCGGCACGCCCTGGTCGTACAACCGCACCAGCGGCTTGTCGTCATAGGCGGCATGATAGGCGGCCGCGACGTCCTGCGCGGTCACGCCGGCTTTCAGGCGGCAGGTGATGGTTTCAAGGATGCCGCGCGGGAAGTTGCCCAGGTGCGGCGTAAAGATAACCGGCACGCCCAGGTGCGCGGCGATCTCCGGCTGGTGCCGGTGAGTGAAGATACCGTACGGCTGCAGGCTCACTTCGCAGAAGCTGGTGGTCATGCTGGCCTTGCGCCCGGCGCCGCTAACGCCGCTGGTGGCGTTGATCACCGGCCACTGATCCAGATTCAGCAACTGTTTTTCGATCAGCGGTTTCAGCGCCAGCTGCGCCGCCGTCGGGTAACAGCCCGGCACCGCGATCAGCTGCGCCTGTTTGATCTTGTCGCTCTGCCACTCCGCCAGGCCGTACACCGCCTGCTCCAGCAGGGCGCCATGCTGATGCTCGAAACCGTAGTACTGGCTATAAAAACCGGCGTCCTGCACGCGGAAGGCGCCGGACAGATCGAACACCACGCAGCCCGCCGCCAGGAAGGCCGGTGCGATATCGTGGCTGACTTCATGGGCGGTGGCGAGGAACACCACGTCGATGCCCTGCGCCGCCTTGGCAACGTCGGTCAACGGTTGCAGCGGCAGATCGACGATGCCTTTCAACTGGGGATGGAGATCGGAAAGCAACTTTCCTGCATCTGCACTTTGCGCTGAAACCGCTAAAGCGGTTATGTTCATGTGTGGGTGGCGATTCAGGTAAGCCGTGAGCTCCGCTCCGGCGTAACCGCTGGCACCAACGATCAGCGTATTCAACATGTGGCCTTTCACCTTCTAAACTGACGTGCGGTCGCTTGCGACCCAGGTAACAGGGCTAGCCAGCGTTGTTGCGCCGTTCACCCACGGAGCCAGGCGTTGATGCTTTTATAAACATCCGGGTATCGGGTTCCCTTACGCGTCGGCTTACTGTATTTTTATTCAAAATAAATGCATGAATATTGATACTATCCTAACCAAAGGCTGTCAACAGTGAAGATGAAATTACCTCCATTTATTGAGCTGTACCGGGCGTTGATCGCCACTCCGTCAATCAGCGCCACCGATGCCGGCCTCGATCAGAGCAATGAGGCGTTAATCAACTTGCTGGCCGGATGGTTTGCCGACCTGGGCTTTCGCGTCGACGTACAGCCGGTGCCGGAGTCGCGCCACAAATTCAACCTGCTGGCCAGCATCGGCGAAGGCAGCGGCGGCCTGCTGCTGGCCGGCCACACCGATACGGTGCCTTACGACGAAGGCCGCTGGACGCGCGATCCCTTCACCCTGACCGAGCACGACAACAAGCTCTACGGGCTAGGCACCGCCGACATGAAAGGCTTCTTCGCCTTTATTCTGGATGCGGTGCGCGATATCGACGCGAGCAAATTGACCAAGCCGCTGTACATTTTAGCCACCGCAGATGAAGAAACGACGATGGCCGGCGCGCGTTACTTCGCCGCCTCTACCGCCATTCGTCCAGATTTCGCCATCATCGGTGAGCCGACCTCGCTGCAGCCGGTGCGCGCGCACAAGGGCCACATGGCCAACGCCATTCGCATCGTCGGCCAGTCCGGCCACTCCAGCGATCCGGCGCGCGGCGTCAACGCCATCGATCTGATGCACGAGTCCATCGGCCGCCTGATGGAGCTGCGCAAGACCCTGCAGGAGCGCTACAACAATCCGGCGTTCGCCGTGCCTTATCCCACCATGAACTTCGGCCATATCAGCGGCGGCGACGCGGCCAACCGCATCTGCGCCTGTTGCGAACTGCACCTGGATATCCGCCCGCTGCCCGGCATGACGCTCGACAACATCAACGAACTGATGCATCAGGCATTGGAGCCGGTGAGCCAACGCTGGCCGGGCCGCCTGACCATCGAAGAGCTGCACGCGTCGGTACCGGGCTACGAATGCCCGACCGACCACCGCATGGTGGCAGTGATCGAGGAACTGCTGGGCACCCGCACGCAGGTGGTCAACTACTGCACCGAAGCGCCGTTCGTTCAGCAGGTCTGCCCGACGTTGGTGCTCGGCCCCGGTTCCATCGATCAGGCCCACCAGCCGGACGAATACATCGACACCGCGTTTATCGAACCGACGCGCAAACTGTTGGGCCAGCTGATCAATCACTTTTGCCAGCAATAAACCCGACATTTAGCAGGGGAAATGCTTTATGCTTCCCCTAACTCAAAATAAGTAGAAGGCAGCGAAATAAGCCACGCTGATAACCCACGCGGCGTAATTAAATTTCAGAAAATGCGCCGATTTTGATGTTTTTTTGCTAAAAATAGTGTCAATTGACGATTGGACAGGAACGCGATGTGATCAGGCAGGCGGTCTGCGCCTGACGCGTGAAATTTATTTACAAGATAAAAATCATACAGAACTGGGTCAGGGGTTATATGAACGAACAATATTCGGCAATGCGCAGTAATGTCAGTATGCTCGGCAAATTGCTCGGCGATACCATCAAAGAAGCGCTGGGCGAGCATATTCTCGATCGCGTTGAGACCATCCGTAAGCTTTCCAAATCCTCACGCGCCGGCAACGAAGCGCATCGCCAGGAGCTGCTCTCCACCCTGCAGAACCTGTCCAACGACGAGCTGCTGCCGGTGGCGCGCGCCTTCAGCCAGTTCCTCAACCTGACCAACGTCGCCGAGCAGTACCACAGCATTTCGCCCAACGGCGAAGCCGCCAGCAATCCGGAAGCGCTGGCTCAATTGTTCAGCCGCCTCAAAGACAGAAAGCTCAGCGATAAAGAGCTGCAGCACGCCGTGTCGCAACTCTCCATCGAGCTGGTGCTGACGGCGCACCCGACGGAGATCACCCGCCGCACCCTGATCCACAAGCTGGTGGAGGTCAACACCTGCCTCAGCCAGCTCGATCACAACGATCTGGCCGACTACGAGCGCAACAAGATCATGCGCCGCCTGCGTCAGCTGGTAGCCCAGTCGTGGCACACCGATGAAATTCGCAAACACCGCCCTTCTCCGATCGACGAAGCCAAATGGGGTTTTGCCGTCGTGGAAAACAGCCTGTGGGAAGGCGTGCCGGCGTTCCTGCGCGAATTCAACGAACAGCTGGAAAACTCCATCGATTACAGCCTGCCGGTAGAAGCGGTGCCGGTGCGCTTCACTTCCTGGATGGGCGGCGATCGCGACGGCAACCCGAACGTCACCGCCGAAATTACCCGCCATGTGCTGCTGCTCAGCCGCTGGAAAGCCTGCGACCTGTTTACCCGCGATATTCAGGTACTGGTCTCCGAGCTGTCGATGACCGAGTGCACCCCGGAGCTGCGCGCCCGCGCCGGCGGTGACGAAGTGCAGGAACCGTACCGCGAAATCATGAAGCAGCTGCGCAGCCAGCTGATGAGCTCCCAGGCCTATCTGGAAGGTCGCCTGAAGGGCGAGCGCGTGCTGAAACCGCACGACCTGCTGGTGAACAACGAGCAGCTGTGGGAGCCGCTGTATGCCTGCTACCAGTCGCTGCAGGCCTGCGGCATGGGCATCATCGCCAATGGTCAACTGCTGGATACCCTGCGCCGCGTGCGCTGCTTCGGCGTGCCGCTGGTGCGTATCGACGTGCGCCAGGAAAGCACCCGCCATACCGAAGCCATCGCCGAGCTGACCCGCTATCTGGGGCTGGGCGATTATGAAAGCTGGTCGGAAGCCGATAAGCAGGCGTTCCTGATCCGCGAACTGAACTCCAAACGCCCGCTGGTGCCGCTGAAATGGCAACCGAGCGCCGATACGCAGGAAGTGCTGGAAACCTGCCGGGTGATCGCCGAAGCGCCGCAGGGTTCGATCGCCGCCTACGTGATTTCGATGGCGCGCACGCCTTCCGACGTGTTGGCGGTGCACCTGCTGCTGAAGGAGGCCGGCTGCCCGTTCGCGCTGCCGGTCGCCCCGCTGTTCGAAACCCTCGACGACCTGAACAACGCCGACGACGTGATGACCCAGTTGCTGAACATCGACTGGTATCGCGGCTTCATCCAGGGCAAACAGATGGTGATGATCGGCTATTCCGACTCGGCGAAAGACGCCGGCGTGATGGCCGCTTCCTGGGCGCAGTACCGCGCGCAGGACGCGCTGATCAAAACCTGTGAAAAGGCCGGCGTAGCGCTGACGCTGTTCCACGGCCGCGGCGGCTCCATCGGCCGCGGCGGCGCACCGGCGCATGCGGCGCTGCTGTCTCAGCCGCCGGGCAGCTTGAAGGGCGGCCTGCGCGTCACCGAACAGGGCGAGATGATCCGCTTCAAGTTCGGCCTGCCGGAAGTCACCATCAGCAGCCTGGCGCTGTATGCAGGCGCGATCCTCGAGGCCAACCTGCTGCCGCCGCCGGAACCGAAGAAAGAATGGCGGGCGCTGATGGACGACCTGTCCGAGACCTCCTGCCGGATGTATCGCGGCTACGTGCGTGAAAACCCGGACTTTGTGCCTTACTTCCGCGCGGCCACGCCGGAGCTGGAGCTGGGCAAACTGCCGCTGGGTTCACGCCCGGCCAAGCGCAAGCCGAACGGCGGCGTAGAGAGCCTGCGCGCCATTCCGTGGATCTTCGCCTGGACGCAGAACCGCCTGATGCTGCCGGCCTGGCTCGGCGCCGGCGCCGGATTGCAGGAAGCGGTGAAAGCCGGCAAACAGGCGGAGCTGGAAGCGATGTGTCGCGACTGGCCGTTCTTCTCCACCCGTATCGCCATGCTGGAAATGGTGTTCGCCAAAGCCGACCTGTGGCTGGCGGAATACTACGATCAGCGCCTAGTGGATAAAGCACTGTGGCCGCTGGGTCAACAGCTGCGCGATCAGCTGGAAAGCGACATCAAGGTGGTGCTGACCATCGCCAACGATGCGCACCTGATGGAAGACCTGCCGTGGATCGCTGAATCCATCGCGCTGCGCAACGTTTACACCGACCCGCTGAACGTCTTGCAGGCTGAACTGCTGCACCGTTCTCGTCAGCAGGAGCAACCGGACGCCCGCGTCGAGCAGGCGCTGATGGTCACCATCGCCGGCGTCGCCGCCGGGATGCGCAACACCGGCTAGTGAGCCTCATCGCGGCCCCGTTTATCGGGGCCGTTTTTTTATGCCTTTCCCCCACAAAAAAAGGGCGCCGCGGTAAAGCGACGCCCTTTTTCAATGGAACAAGCCTGTCAGGCGGCGGCCACCGGGCGCACGCCCAGCGTGTGGCAGATCGCGTAGCTCATCTCTGCACGGTTCAGCGTATAGAAGTGGAAATCTTTCACCCCTTCGCGGCTCAGGATCTTCACCATGTCCATGGCGATGTTGGCGCCGACCATTTTGCGGGTCTCCGCATCGTCGTCCAGCCCTTCGAACATGCTGGTCATCCAGCTTGGCACCCGCACGTTGGTCATGGTGGCAAAGCGCTGTAGCTGCTTGAAGTTGGACACCGGCAGAATGCCCGGCACGATTTCCACATCGATACCGGCGGCAACGCAGCGGTCGCGAAAGCGCAGATAGCTCTCAACGTCGAAGAAGAACTGGGTAATTGCGCGACTGGCGCCGGCATCGATCTTGCGTTTCAGGTTAATCAAATCGGCCTGGGCGCTTTTCGCCTCCGGGTGCACTTCCGGGTAGGCGGCGACGGAAATGTCGAAGTCACCCACGTCTTTCAGCAACGCCACCAGATCGGTCGCGTACATGTCCGGCTTGCCGCCGCCCGGCGGCAGATCGCCGCGCAGCGCCACGATATGGCGGATGCCGCTGTTCCAGTAATCGGTCGCAATGTCGCGCAGCTGCGCCGGGCTGGCGTCGATGCAGGTCAGGTGCGGCGCCGCCTCCAGGCCGGTGCGCTCCTTGATCCCCTTGATGATGCTGTGGGTGCGATCGCGCTCGCCGGAATTGGCGCCGTAGGTGACGGAAACGAATTTAGGTTTGAGGATGCTCAGACGATCGATCGACTGCCACAGGGTCTCTTCCATCTCGCTGGTGCGTGGCGGGAAGAACTCGAATGATACGTTAATCTGGCCGTTCAACTCCGCCAGACTCTGATTCAGCGCTTCCCGCTGGTTTGCGTGGAAAAAACTCATACCCTGCTCACCTCTTTATCGATCACTGTTTTTATTTCATCTTGATGAGCGTCTATACGTTTAGACGTCTAGATAGAAAATGCCGCATGTTGGCTAAAGAGTCAACAGGAAAATGAGGGGAATAAGATGATTAATCCTCACCCGCTCAACGAGGGAATTTCATGATCGCGGCAAAGATAAGTATGGCAGGAAAAGCAAAGGGGCGCGGTGAGCCCGCGCCCGCAGAGGATTAAAGCAGCTGCGCCAAACGGTTAAGGTCTGACTGGATAGCGCCGGCGGTCACATCGCGGCCGGCGCCCGGCCCGCGGATCACCAGCGGATTATCGCGATACCAGCGGCTTTCGATGGCAAACACGTTGTCGCACGGCAGCAGCGAGGCCAGCGGGTGCTCAGGGCGCACCGCCTCCACACCGACCCGCGCCTTGCCGTTGGCGTCGAAACGCGCCACGTGACGCAGCACCAGGCCCATTTCGCTGGCGGCCTCAAAGCGCTGCTGCATCTGCTGATTCAGCGCCTCACCGTTCTCGAAGAACTGATCGACGGAGCCCAGCTCGCAGCCCGCCGGCACCAGCGACTCGACCCGCACCTGGTTCGGTTCGATGTCGTAGCCCGCCTCGCGCGCCAGGATCACCAGCTTGCGCATCACGTCCTGGCCGGAGAGATCGACCCGCGGATCCGGTTCGGTCAGCCCCTGCTGCCAAGCCTGATCCACCAGCTCGGTGAACGGCACCGTGCCGTCATACTGCAAGAACAGCCAGGAAAGCGTGCCGGAGAAGATGCCGCTGATCGCCAAAATGCTGTCGCCGCTGTCGCGCAGATCGCGCACCGTATGGTTGACCGGCAGCCCGGCGCCGACGGTGGCGTTATACAGCCAGTGGCGGCCGGTTTTGGCGAAGGCGTCGCGAATTTGGCGATAGGTATCGCTGCACGAGGCGCCCGCCAGCTTGTTGGCGCTGATCACGTGGAAACCGTGGCTGGCGAAATCCAGATACTGCCCGGCCAGCTCTTCGCTGGCGGTCACGTCAAGCACCACCAGATCGTCGAACGGGTGCGCACGCATCCACAGGAACAGCGACTCTTCGTCAAGTTCCTGCGCCTCGTCCTCAAAGAACGCCAATGCACGGCTGGCGTCCAACCCGTCGTAGTTCAGCAGGCTGCGGCGGCTGTCCACCACCCCCGCCAGGATAAATTCGAAACCGCTGCGCGCGGAGATATTGGTCTGCTCACGGGCGAACAGCTCCAGCCAGCGCGACCCGATGTTGCCCTTGCCGAACAGCACCAGACCGATGCGCTTCTCGGCGCGGAACAGGCTTTGGTGCAGCCCCTGAATCAGCAGCGCGGTCGGCCCCTGGCGCAATACCGCCACCAGGCTGATGCCATCTTCCGCCTGCCAGATAAATTCGACCGGCTGATCTTTCAGTTGCTGATAGAAACGGTGGCTGTGCAGCGGGTTCTTGCATACCCCGGCGCCGACCATCGCCACCAGCGCCAACCCTTCGCGCAGGTGCAGTTCACCCGGCAGCGCCGAGGCCTGCAGGATCGCCAGTGCGCTGTTGACCACCTCGGAGGTGTAGCACAGCTGCACCCGATTGCGGTCAGGATGGATGCCCACCGCCAGCGGTTTGATCTGCGCGCGTTTGAGCACCAGATCCAACTCTTTCTGCGCCAGTTTGAAGTCATGCTGAGCGGCGACGTGCAGCTCAATCAGGCACACGTCATCGTGGCTGGTGACAATCTTGGCGCCGGTGCCGGACGCCAATACGCGCTCGATGCGCGTCGAGCCCTGCTCCGGCTGGTAGCTGCAGCGCAGCTGAAGATCGATATCGCTGCCGGAGACCGGCTGCAGGGTGCGGGTATGCAATACCGGTGCCGCCAGGCGTGCCAGCTCGCTGGCTTCGTCCAGGCGCAGCAGCGGCAGCAGGCAGGCGTCTTTCACCTTGCGCGGGTCGGCGCTGTATACCCCGGCCACGTCGCTCCAGATGGTGACACGCGCAGCGCCGGCCAACGCGCCGACCTGAGTGGCAGAGTAATCACTGCCGTTGCGCCCCAACAGCACGGTTTCCCCGGCGTCGTTGCGCGAAATGAAGCCGGTCACCACCAGGCGCTTGCCCGGATGTTGAGCCAACAATTGCTGCAGCAGCGGATAAGAACGGCCTTCATCCACCTGCGGCTGCGCGGCGCGTTCGGCGCGCAGGAAATCACGCGCATCCAGCCAGGCCGCCTGCATATCCAGGTGGTTGAGCACCGCCGCCATCAGGCGCGCCGACCAGATCTCGCCGTGCCCGACCACTTCGGCATAGCACACCTCGTCAGCTTTACCGTCCAGCAGCACCGCCAGACGTTCCAGATCCTGAATGAACTCGGCGATCAGCGGCTCGGCGCTTTCCGGCGGCAACAGGCCGCTGATAAGATCGCTGTGATAACGACGCAACGTCTGCTGCACCTGGTGCGCAGACAGGCGATCGCTCTGGCTGAGCTTCAGCCAGTTGATCAACTGGTTGGTGGTACTGCCGGCGGCCGATACCACCATCATGTCGCCCGGCTGGCTGTATTCCGCCATAATCCCGGCCACACGCAGATAACACTTCACATCCGCCAGACTGCTGCCGCCAAACTTGTGCAGTTGACGCCCGCTCACCGGCCCTGCTACAGCAATTGCATTCATGCTTACCTCGTTGCCGCCGCCTGGAAAGCGCGTTCCAGATCGGCAATCAAATCTTCACTGTCTTCAATACCCACGGAAATGCGCAGCAAGCTCTCGGAGATGCCGGCCGCTGCCCGCGCCTCCGCCGCCATGCCGGCGTGGGTCATGGTCGCTGCATGCGAGATCAGGCTTTCTACGCCGCCCAGCGATTCTGCCAGAGTAAACAGCTCAAGGGCAGAGAGAAAACGGCGCAGCACCGCTTCATCGCCGTCCAGTTCAAAACTCAGCATCGCGCCGAAACCACGCTGCTGCCGGCGGGCGATCTCATGCCCCGGATTTTCCGGCAGGGAGGGATGATACAGCTTTTTCACCAGCGGTTGCTGCTGTAAATAACCGACAATCGCTTCGGCGTTTTGCTGCGCCGCCTTGATGCGCGGCGACAGCGTGCGCATGCCGCGCAGCAGCAGATAGCTGTCGAACGCACCGCCGGTTACACCGATATTGTTCGCCCACCAAGCCAATTCGACCGCCAGCTCGGGATCTTTGGCAATCACCGCGCCGGCCACCACGTCCGAATGCCCATTCAGGTATTTGGTGCAAGAATGGACCACCAGATCGGCACCGAGTTCGATCGGCTGTTGCAGGGCCGGGCTGAGGAAGGTGTTGTCCACCACCGTCAACGCGCCCGCCGCGTGCGCGGCGGCGCAGATCGCCGCGATATCCACCACCCGCAGCAGCGGATTGCTGGGGCTTTCAATCAGCACCAGCTTCGGCTTTTGCGCCAGCGCCTGCTGCAGGGCGGCTTCATTACCCTGATCGACGAACAGCACGCGATAGGCGCCGCGCTTGCTCAGGCTGTCGAACAACCGATAGCTGCCGCCGTAGCAGTCGTGCGGCGCCACCAGCAGATCGCCGGGCTTCAGCAGCACAGTGGTCACCAGATGGATCGCCGACATCCCGCTGCCGGTCATCACCGCGCCGGCACCGCCTTCCAGCTCCGCCAACGCACGTTGCACCACGTCGCGCGTCGGGTTGCCGCGGCGCGAGTAGTCATGGGCTCGGGGTTGGTTGAAGTCGGTAAAGTTATAGGTGCTGGACAGATGAATCGGCGGGACGACGCAGCCGTACTGTTCGTCATCGTTCAGGCCGCTGCGTACGGCAATCGTGGCTGGTTTACGCGTCATGGTCTCGCTCGGCTCTCGGTTCGGTGAATGAGGCCTAAAGAGTAATCGCAGGATTGATAGACGTCAATACATCTGGACATCTAAACTTCTTTGCGTATAGATTGAGCAATGACACAATACCCGCTAAAATTATGCCGATATGACATGACGATAAGATGTTAAGCGGCAATGCCTGACCGAAGCGGGGCATTCAGTGACCCTGGTCGCGTAAAATTGACATTTATTTAGTGAGAACAGTGAAGATCGGGCATAATTGGCCGGTTTTTAGAATTTTGTAATTTTTCTGACAAAGTTAAGGTGTCCCATGGCTGAGTGGAACGGCGAGTATGTCAGCCCTTACGCTGAACACGGTAAAAAAAGCGAGCAAGTCAAAAAGATCACGGTATCCATTCCGCTGAAGGTCCTGAAAATCCTCACCGACGAACGGACCCGTCGCCAGGTGAACAACCTGCGCCACGCCACCAACAGCGAACTGCTGTGCGAAGCGTTTCTGCATGCCTTTACCGGCCAGCCGCTGCCGAACGATGAAGACCTGCGCAAAGAGCGCAGCGATGAAATCCCGGAAGCCGCAAAAGTGTTGATGCGCGAACTGGGTGTCGATCCCGATACCTGGGAATATTGAGAACCGCCCGGCGAACGCCGGCGGCAGAAACGAAAAAAGGCGCCCAAGGCGCCTTTTTCATCGGACGATAAGAAATCTTATTTCTTAGCGCCTGGTACGCTGAAACGCTTGTTGAAGCGGTCAACGCGGCCACCGGTAGCAACGTCACGCTGCTTGCCAGTGTAGAACGGGTGGCATGCGCCACAAACGTCCAGGTTCAGATCGTGGCCCACGGTGGAGCGGATCTTCATCACGTTACCGCAAGAGCAGTTAGCAGTAACTTCTTCGTATTTTGGGTGGATACCTTGTTTCATGGGAAACCTCAGTTAAGGCCGTGTCGCTATCCAGCCCTGTTTCGCCAGACACCACACGTGGTTGATAATAGAATTTTGGTATCGAATTATACCAAAGGCGGCAAATTATACAGCATTAGCCGAGGCGCGCAATCGGAACCGTACATTTGCCGATGCGCCGTGTAAACTGATGCCCACTTTTTTTCAATTTGGATGAGATCATGCCCGTCGTACACGTTGCCTTGCCGGTCCCCCTCGCCCGCACCTTCGACTATCTGCTGCCGCCCGGCATGCAGCCGGTGGCCGGCGCGCGCGTGGGCGTGCCCTGGGGCAGGCAGCATGCGATCGGCATCGTCACCGGCTGCAGCGACACCAGCGAACTGCCGCTGGACAAGCTCAAACCGATCGACAGCGTGATAGACGCCGAGTCGCTGTTCTCCCCCAGCCTGTGGCGCATCCTGCGCTGGGCCAGCGATTACTATCACTACCCCATCGGCGAAGTGCTGTTTCACGCGCTGCCGATCCTGCTGCGGCAAGGCAAACCGGCCGAAGCCGCGCCGCTGTGGCAATGGTTCGCCACCGAAGAGGGGCGCGCCACCCCACCCGAAAGCCTGAAACGCGCGCCGAAACAGCAGCAGGCGCTGGCGGCGCTGCTGCAACGCCCGGTCTATCGCCATCAGGTCAGCCAGCTGGAGCTGACGGAAAGCGCCCTGCAGGCGCTGCGCGCCAAAGGGCTGATCGATCTGCGCGCTCAGGTCGCGGATACGCACGACTGGCGCCCCAACTTCGCGGTGCTCGGCGAACGGCTGCGGCTGAACACCGAACAGGCCACCGCCGTCGGGGCGATCAGAAGCGAGGATGAGCAGTTCGCCGCCTGGCTGCTGGCCGGGGTGACCGGCTCAGGCAAGACCGAGGTGTACCTCAGCGTGCTGGAAAACGTGCTGGCCAAAGGCCGACAGGCGCTGGTGCTGGTACCGGAAATCGGCCTGACGCCGCAAACCATCGCCCGCTTTCGCGAGCGCTTCAACGCGCCGGTAGACGTGCTGCACTCCGGGTTGAACGACAGCGAGCGGCTGGCGGTTTGGCTGCGCGCGCGCAGCGGCGAAGCCGCTATCGTCATCGGCACCCGCTCGGCGCTGTTCACGCCATTCCGACAGTTGGGCGTGATCATCATCGACGAAGAGCACGACAGCTCTTATAAACAGCAGGAAGGCTGGCGCTACCACGCCCGCGATCTGGCGGTGTTCCGCGCCCGGGAAGAGGACATCCCGATGGTGATGGGCTCCGCCACGCCGGCACTGGAAACGCTGCACAACGTGCAGCTGGGCAAATATCGCCAGCTGAAGCTCACCCAGCGCGCGGGCAACGCCAAACCGGCGACGCAGCACCTGATCGATCTGAAGGGGCTGCCGCTGAAGGTCGGCCTGTCGCAACCGCTTTTGAAAAGCATGCAGCACCATTTAAAAGCCGGCAATCAGGTGATGCTGTTCCTCAACCGCCGCGGTTACGCCCCGGCGCTGCTGTGCCACGAGTGCGGCTGGATCGCCGAATGCCAACGCTGCGATCACTACTACACCTTCCATCAGCACCAGCGCCAGCTGCGCTGCCACCACTGCGACAGCCAGCGGCCGGTGCCGCACCAGTGCCCGCAGTGCGGCTCCACCCACCTGGTGTCGGTCGGCGTCGGCACCGAACAGCTGGAACATGAGCTGGCGCCGCTGTTCCCCGACACGCCGATCACCCGCATCGATCGCGATACTACCAGCCGCAAAGGCGCGCTGGAGCAGCATCTGGCGGATATTCATCGCGGCGAAGCACGCATTCTGATCGGCACGCAAATGCTGGCCAAAGGCCACCATTTTCCCGACGTCACGCTGGTGGCGTTGCTGGACGTGGACGGCGCGCTGTTCTCCGCCGACTTCCGTTCCGCCGAGCGTTTCGCTCAGCTGTATACTCAGGTCTCCGGGCGAGCGGGCCGCGCGGGCAAACAGGGTGAAGTGCTGCTGCAAACCCACCACCCGGAGCACCCGTTATTGCAGGTGCTGCTGCAACAGGGTTACGACGCCTTCGCCAAACAGACGCTGGCGGAGCGCAACAGCGTGTTTCTGCCGCCTTACACCAGCCACATCATCGTGCGCGCCGAAGATCACGACAACCAGCAGGCCCCGCTGTTCCTGCAGCAGCTGCGCAACCTGCTGGAAGCCAGCCCGCTGAAGGACGATTCGCTGTGGGTGATGGGCCCGGTGCCGGCGCTGCAGTCCAAACGCGGCGGCCGTTTCCGCTGGCAGCTGCTGCTGCAGCACCCGACGCGGCGCGTCCTGCAACAGCTGATGAAAAGCTCGCTGCCGCTGATCGGCACCCTGCCGCAAACGCGCAAGGTGAAATGGACGCTGGATGTCGATCCGATCGACAGCTGATCCCGGAAAAGTCCGATTTAGCTGCGGCAGTGCAAACGTTTACCCTTGAAATTGCGAGCGAACGCTAAAAAACCTTCTCAGGTCACATTTTTTATGCAAATTAGGTAACAAAGGCGGGGCGTATTCTGTTTAGAATGTCTGCGAGGGCAAATTTTGTCGCCACATCGCAGCGCGACGGAGTGCCCGAACGCGAGTGGCGCTCAATGACAACAATCCCGCCACCGCATGCCGGACATTGTGAGCAAACAGCAGTAGTGGCGTCGGCATGGGGCTGACGCAAGGAGAAAGGCGTTGGAACACAAGAAAGAGTTATCCATGGCGACCATGAAAGACGTCGCCGAAATGGCGGGCGTTTCAACGGCTACCGTATCGCGTGCGCTGATGAACCCGGAAAAGGTGTCGACGCCAACGCGCCAGAAAGTAGAACAGGCCGTGCTGGCCGTGGGTTATTCTCCTCATGCTCTGTCACGCAATATCAAACGCAACGAATCTCGCACTATCCTGGTGATCGTGCCCGACATCTGCGATCCGTTTTTCGCCGATGTGATCCAGGGGATCGAACAGACCGCCGCCCAACAAGGCTATCTGGTGCTGATCGGCGACTGCGCGCAGCAAAACCAGCAAGAACGCACCTTCGTCAATCTGATCATCACCAAACAGATCGACGGCATGCTGCTGCTGGGCTCTAACCTGCCGTTCGACGCCAGCAAGGAAGAGCAGCGCAACCTGCCGCCGATGGTGATGGCCAACGAGTTCGCGCCCGAGCTGGAACTGCCGACGGTGCATATCGACAACCTGACCGCCGCCTTTGAAGCCGTGCATTATTTGCATCAACTGGGCCACCGGCAGATCGCCTGCGTCGCCGGGCCGGAACAGATGCCGCTGAGCCATTATCGGCTACAGGGTTACGTTCAAGCGCTACGTCGTAATGGCATTACCGTCGAAAGCAGCTATATTACCCGGGGTGATTTTACCTACGAAGCCGGCGCGCAAGCGCTGACCCAGCTGATGGCTCAGCCGAAACCGCCGACGGCGGTGTTCTGCCACAGCGACGTCATGGCGATCGGCGTGCTGTCCCAGGCGAAGAAAATGGGGCTGCGGGTACCGCAGGATCTGTCGATCGTCGGCTTTGACGACCTCAAGCTGGCGCAGTATTGCGATCCGCCGCTGACCACGGTGGCGCAGCCGCGTTTCCAGATAGGCCAACAGGCGATGTTATTGCTGTTGGAGCAGTTGAACGGCCAGACGGTGGCCAGCGGCTCCCGGCTGTTGGACAGTGAATTGATTATCAGAGGCAGCACCGCTGCCCCGAAACGCTAGTCAAATATTTTAGGGTTCAGTAACATGACGGACTTATCCTCTCATCAGGACACAGCGGAATAATAGTGGCACAAAAAGACTATGTAAGCCGTGGGCGCGCAGCAGGAGCTAAGCGTAAAACCCCCAGCCGTAAAAAACGCAGTTCTCCGAAGGTTTCCAAAACCGTGCTGGCGTTAGCCGCCGCGTTGCTGGTTATCTTTGTCGGTGGCCTCTATTTCATTACCCACAACAAGCCGGAAGACGCGCCGTTGTTGCCTGCGCACACCACGCGCCCCGGCAACGGCCTGCCGCCGAAGCCGGAAGAGCGCTGGCGCTACATCAAAGAGCTGGAAAACCGGCAGATCGGCGTGCAAACACCGACCGAACCGACGGCCGGCGGCGAGCTCAATTCCAAAACTCAGCTGACCGCCGAACAGCGGCAGTTGCTGGAGCAGATGCAGGCCGACATGCAGCAGCGCCCGACGCAGCTGAACGAAGTGCCGTATAACGATCCGGGCCAGGTCAACGCGCGCAGTAACCGCCAGCAGCAGCAGATGCAACAGCAGCCGGTACAGCAACAGCAGCAGGTTACCCAGGCGCCGCGCAACCCATTCAACAACGGGGCCACCACCGCGCCGGTGCAGCAGCACCAGCAGCCGAAGCCGGTCACCCCACCGCCGGTGCAGGTGAAACAGCCTGAGCCGAAGCCGCAACCGAAGCCGGAGCCCAAACCGGAAGTGAAACAGGAAACGGCCAAGCAGGAAACCAAGCCGGAATCGAAACAGAAGTGGATGGTGCAATGCGGTTCGTTCCGCGCCACCGATCAGGCTGAATCCGTGCGTGCGCGCCTGGCGTTCGAAGGCATCGAGAGCCGCATCACCGCCGGTGGCGGTTGGAATCGCGTGGTGCTCGGCCCCTACAGCAGCCGCGCAGCAGCGGATAAAACCCTTTCACGCCTGAAGGGCGTCGGCATGTCGAGTTGCATTCCCCTCTCCGTTGGGGGTTGAAAAGCGTCAATCCCCCCCCATCTATACTCTCAATATGCCTCGTAGCGTCTGCGAAAGCAGGCGCTGCGGGGACTTCTTTCCGTCTTTAACGAGGGTCTGCTCGTGACAACAATTGTAAGCGTACGCCGCAACGGCCAGGTCGTCATCGGTGGTGATGGCCAGGCAACCCTGGGTAATACGGTGATGAAGGGTAACGTCAAGAAAGTGCGTCGCCTGTATAACGACAAAGTGATCGCCGGTTTCGCCGGTGGTACCGCTGACGCCTTCACGCTGTTTGAACTGTTTGAACGCAAACTGGAAATGCATCAGGGCCACCTGGTGAAAGCCGCCGTGGAGCTGGCGAAAGACTGGCGCACCGACCGCATGCTGCGCAAGCTCGAAGCGCTGCTGGCGGTCGCCGATGAAACCGCTTCGCTGATCATCACCGGCAACGGCGATGTGGTGCAGCCGGAAAACGATCTGATCGCCATCGGCTCCGGCGGCCCGTACGCCCAGGCCGCAGCCCGCGCCATGTTGGAAAATACCGAGCTGAGCGCCCGCGACATCGTTGAGAAATCCCTCAACATCGCCGGCGACATCTGTATTTACACCAACCATTTCCACACCATTGAAGAATTGCCTTCCAAAGCGTAAGGATCGAATACCATGTCTGAAATGACCCCGCGCGAGATCGTCAGCGAACTGGACAGCTATATCATTGGCCAAAACAAGGCCAAACGCGCTGTCGCCATTGCCCTGCGCAACCGCTGGCGCCGGATGCAGCTCAACGAGATGCTGCGTCACGAAGTGACCCCGAAAAACATTCTGATGATCGGCCCGACCGGCGTCGGTAAAACCGAAATCGCCCGTCGTCTGGCGAAGCTGGCCAACGCGCCGTTCATCAAGGTTGAAGCCACCAAGTTCACCGAAGTGGGCTATGTGGGCAAAGAAGTGGATTCCATCATCCGCGATCTGACCGATGCCGCCATCAAAATGGTGCGCATGCAGTCGATCGAGAAAAACCGCACCCGTGCCGAAGAGTTGGCCGAAGAGCGCATTCTCGACGTGCTGATCCCGCCGGCCAAGAACAACTGGGGCCAGCCGGAAGAGCATCAGGAGCCGTCCGCCGCCCGTCAGGCATTCCGCAAGAAGCTGCGCGAAGGCCAGCTGGACGACAAAGAGATCGAAATCGATCTGGCCGCGGCGCCGATGGGCGTGGAAATCATGGCGCCTCCGGGCATGGAAGAGATGACCAACCAGCTGCAGTCGATGTTCCAGAACCTCGGCGGACAGAAGCAAAAACCGCGCAAGGTGAAGATCAAAGAAGCCTTCAAGCTGCTGGTGGAAGAAGAAGCCGCCAAGCTGGTGAACCCGGAAGAGCTGAAAGAGCAGGCGATCGAAGCGGTTGAACAGCACGGCATCGTGTTTATCGATGAGATCGACAAAATCTGTAAGCGCGGCGGCCAGAGCTCCGGCCCGGACGTCTCGCGCGAAGGCGTGCAACGCGATCTGCTGCCGCTGGTGGAAGGCTGCACCGTGTCCACCAAGCACGGTATGGTGAAGACCGACCACATCCTGTTCATCGCTTCCGGCGCGTTCCAGACCGCCAACCCGTCGGATCTGATCCCAGAACTACAGGGCCGTCTGCCGATCCGCGTTGAGCTGCAGGCGCTGACTACCGAAGACTTCGAGCGCATCCTGACCGAGCCGAGCGCATCGCTGACCGAACAGTACAAAGCGCTGATGGGCACCGAAGGCGTCAATATCGAGTTCACCGCCGACGGCATCCGCCGCATCGCCGAAGCCGCGTGGCAGGTCAACGAAAGCACCGAGAACATCGGCGCGCGTCGTCTGCACACCGTGCTGGAGCGTCTGATGGAAGATATTTCCTACGATGCGAGTGAAATTAATGGCCAATCCATTACAATTGATGCGGATTACGTGCGCAGTCATCTGGATGAACTGGTGGCGGATGAAGATTTGAGTCGTTTTATCCTATAATCGCTCAATCATTGTCTTGTCAGTCATCTGTGTGGGAGGCATTGCCTCCCACAATTATTTCTAACGGACACAGAAGCGAAACATGAGCTCATCAACCTCCACCACCCCGATTTCCGCCTGGCTGGAAAGTCTACGCCCCCGCACCCTGCCGTTGGCCTTTGCCTCCATCGTGGTCGGCTCGGCGATCGCCGCCTGGCACGGCAGCCTGAAACCTGAAGTGGCGCTGCTGGCGCTGTTGACCGCCGGTCTGCTGCAGATCCTCTCCAACCTGGCGAACGACTACGGCGATGCGGTCAAAGGCAGCGACAAAGAAGATCGCATCGGGCCATTGCGCGGCATGCAAAAAGGCATGATCACCCAGGCGCAGATGAAGCGGGCGCTGGTGGTGACGGTGGTGCTGATCGCCCTCGCCGGCTGTTCGCTGATCGCCGTCGCCTGCGAGCAACCCAGCGACGTGGTGGGCTTCCTGGTGCTGGGCGGGCTGTCTATCGTGGCGGCGATCACTTACACCGTCGGCAACAAACCCTACGGGTATTTGGGGCTGGGCGACATCTCGGTGCTGGTGTTCTTCGGCTGGCTGAGCGTGGCCGGCACCTACTATTTGCAAACGCACACCTTCGACAGCGTCGTGATGCTGCCGGCCACCGCCTGCGGCCTGCTGGCGACGGCGGTGCTCAACATCAACAATCTGCGCGATATCGAGAGCGATCGCGAAAACGGCAAGAATACGCTGGCGGTGCGTCTCGGCCCGCACAAGGCGCGCATTTACCATGCCCTGCTGCTCGGCGGCGCGGTTCTGTGTTTCGCGCTGTTCACGCTGTTCAACCTCCACAGTCCGTGGGGTTGGCTGTTCGTGCTGGCGATCCCGCTGCTGGTGCGCCACGGCCTGCGCGTGCTGCGCGATCCGACGCCGGTCGGCATGCGGCCGATGCTGGAGCACATGGTCAAGGCGGCGTTGCTGGCCAACCTGCTGTTCGCCATCGGCGTGGCGCTCAGTTAAAAACTGATGATTTTGCCAACAGGGCGAATAAAGGGATATACTGAACATTCCTGCGGCAAACAGACGTAAAATCCTATGAAATACGATACTTCCGAACTTTGCGACATCTATCATGAAGAGGTGAACGTTGTTGAACCTCTGTTCTCCAATTTTGGCGGGCGTACTTCATTTGGCGGGCAGATCACCACGGTGAAATGCTTTGAGGATAACGGCCTGTTATTCGATCTGCTTGAAGAAAACGGCCGCGGCCGCGTGCTGTTGGTCGACGGCGGCGGTTCGGTTCGCCGGGCGCTGATCAACGCCGAACTGGCGCGCCTGGCCGCCCAGAACGAATGGGAAGGCATCGTGGTGTACGGCGCGGTGCGCCAGGTGGACGATCTGGAAGAGCTCGACATCGGCATTCAGGCGATGGCGGCGATCCCGGCGGGTGCCGTAAGCGAAGGCGTGGGCGAAAGCGATATCCGCGTCAACTTCGGTGGCGTCACCTTCTTCTCCGGCGATCACCTGTATGCCGACAACACCGGCATCATCCTCTCCGAAGACCCGCTCGACATCGAGTGATTTTCGGACATGAAAAAGGGCGCCTGAGGCGCCCTTTTCGTTGCTGCATGGCGTGAGGAATCAGACCTCTTCCATTTTGCCCAGCAGCGCGCGCAGGCGATCTTGCCATACGTGCTGTTCTTCTTTCAGCTGTTGGTTTTCGCGCACCAGCGCTTCGTGGTTGCCGGAGGCAGCCTGAACTTCCTGCGACAGAGAGTTGTTTTTGTCTTTCAGCTCTTCAATTTCCATCTGCAACAAGGTGATGGTATCAATCGCCTGCTGTACTTTTGCTTCCAGTTTCTCAAATACTTCAAATGACATGCTTCAGTCCCCTCATGATAGCAAGGCGTACATCTATAAGTAGCGGCCGCAACGTCGGCTGCAGCTACTGCGAATATTGCATCGCGCTCAGTGACGCGCGCCGTTACGGAAGGCGCGCCAGTCTCGATTCGTTAAAAACGATTGTAAGTAGCCAGTCTCCGCCTGTCTAGCAACATACCGGATCATCGCGCAGTCTGTTGCAATTTTCCTGCCCTCACCATCAGTAAAAACTGAAAATCCCCACCATCATCGCCGCGAGTTGTTAACAGCCCTCACCAAACCACTGGTCAGATCACACTTTTATGGCTCAGAAAGAACACTAAACGACGCGAAATCGCTCAATTTTATGACGCGCCACACACATTTTGATTTCGCTATTTCTCGTTTATGTTCGTTAACGATAAATTTACATCACGTCCTCATTCAATAATTGGACGAGATGAAAAAAACTGTGCCCATAGGCCGGATCTCTACCCAACTGAGCCTATAAACCAACAACCGCCGTTTTGCAGGACACCAACATTATGAGCCAAACCACCAGTCCGACATTAAAAGGCCAGTGCATCGCCGAGTTCCTCGGCACGGCGCTGCTGATCTTCTTTGGCGTAGGCTGCGTTGCCGCACTGAAACTGGCGGGCGCCAGCTTCGGCCAGTGGGAAATCAGCATCATTTGGGGCCTCGGCGTCGCCATGGCCATCTATCTGACCGCCGCCATTTCCGGCGCGCATCTCAACCCGGCGGTCACCCTCGCCCTGTGGCTGTTCGCCTGCTTCGACGGGCGCAAAGTGGTGCCTTACATCATTGCGCAGATCGCCGGCGCCTTCTGCGCCGCTGCCCTGGTCTATGGGCTGTACTACAACCTGTTCTTCGACTTCGAAGCGGCTCACCACATGGTGCGCGGCAGCAACGAAAGCCTCGAACTGGCCAGCATCTTCTCGACTTACCCTAACGCGCACATCTCCGTCGGCCAGGCCTTCCTGGTAGAAATGGTGATCGCGGCAATCCTGATGTGCCTGATCCTGGCGCTGACCGACGACGGCAACGGCATCCCGCGCGGCCCGCTGGCACCGCTGCTGATCGGTATTCTGATTGCCGTGATCGGCGCCTCCATGGGACCATTGACCGGCTTTGCGTTGAACCCGGCGCGTGACTTCGGCCCGAAACTGTTCGCCTACCTGGCCGGCTGGGGCAAAGTCGCCTTCACCGGCGCACGCGACATCCCATACTTCCTGGTGCCGATCTTCGCTCCTATCGTCGGCTGTGGCCTGGGCGCTTTCGGTTACCGCGCGCTGATTGGCCGCCACCTGCCGTGCGACGTCTGCGTGACGGAAGAAGAGCCCGACGCCAAGACCCAGCAGCGCAAAGCGTGATGGGTGCAGTTTTACACGGTTAACAACAGCAGGATAATTACCATGACTGTAGAAAAAAAATACATTGTCGCACTCGACCAAGGGACCACCAGCTCACGCGCCGTCGTGCTCGATCACGACGCCAACATCGTTGCGGTATCGCAGCGCGAATTCCCGCAGATCTATCCAAAGGCCGGCTGGGTTGAGCACGACCCGATGGAAATCTGGGCGTCGCAAAGCTCGACGCTGGTAGAAGTGCTGGCGAAAGCCGACATCAATTCCGATCAGATCGCCGGCATCGGCATCACCAACCAGCGCGAAACCACCATCGTCTGGGAAAAAGAGACCGGCAAGCCGGTCTACAACGCCATCGTCTGGCAGTGCCGCCGCACCGCCGACATCTGTGAGAAGCTCAAACGCGACGGCCTGGAAGAGTACATCCGTCACAACACCGGCCTGGTGGTTGACCCGTACTTCTCCGGCACCAAGGTGAAGTGGATCCTGGACAACGTCGAAGGCGCCCGCGAGCGCGCCAAACGCGGCGAACTGCTGTTCGGCACCGTCGATACCTGGCTGGTGTGGAAGATGACCCAGGGGCGCGTACACGTCACCGATTACACCAACGCCTCACGTACCATGATGTTCAACATCCACGAGCTGGACTGGGACGAGCGCATGCTGGAAGTGCTGGATATCCCGCGCGCCATGCTGCCGAAAGTCCGTCCTTCCTCCGAGGTGTACGGCCAGACCAACATCGGCGGTAAGGGCGGCACGCGTATTCCTATCGCCGGTATCGCCGGTGACCAGCAAGCGGCATTGTACGGCCAGCTGTGCGTTCAACCGGGCATGGCGAAGAACACCTACGGCACCGGCTGCTTCCTGCTGATGAACACCGGCAAAGAAGCGGTGCGTTCGAAAAACGGCCTGCTGACCACCATCGCCTGCGGCCCACGCGGCGAAGTGAACTATGCGCTGGAAGGCGCGGTGTTCATCGGCGGTGCGTCTATCCAGTGGCTGCGCGACGAGCTGAAACTGATCAGCGACGCCGCCGACTCCGAATATTTCGCCACCAAAGTGAAAGACAGCAACGGCGTCTACGTGGTGCCGGCCTTCACCGGCCTGGGCGCGCCCTACTGGGATCCGTATGCCCGCGGCGCCATCTTTGGCCTGACCCGCGGCGCCAACAGCAACCACATCATCCGCGCCACGCTGGAATCCATCGCCTTCCAGACTCGCGACGTGCTGGACGCCATGCAGGCCGACGCCAACACCCGCCTGCAATCGCTGCGCGTGGACGGCGGCGCGGTCGCCAACAACTTCCTGATGCAGTTCCAGTCCGATATCCTCGGCACCCGCGTAGAGCGCCCTGAAGTGCGTGAATCGACGGCGTTGGGCGCCGCGTTCCTGGCGGGCCTGGCCATCGGCTACTGGAACGATCTGGATGAGGTGAAGAGCAAAGCGGTGATTGAGCGTGAATTCCGCCCAAGCATCGAAACCACCGAACGCAACTACCGCTACAGCGGCTGGAAAAAAGCGGTGGCACGCGCGCAGGCGTGGGAAGATCACGACTAAACCCAGCCTTGCCGTTACCCCCCAAATTGCGCTGCCTGCGGGCGGCGCTTTTTTTTGCCCCGCCCCGCCGGCGCCGCGCTGTGATAGACTTTGCCGATATTTTCTTCCCTTTCTCACAGACAGGTTTGCCATGAAACGTGAATTAGCCATCGAATTTTCCCGCGTTACCGAAGCCGCTGCGCTGGCGGGCTACAAATGGCTGGGACGCGGCGACAAGAACGCCGCCGACGGTGCGGCGGTCCACGCCATGCGCATCATGCTCAACAAAGTGGACATCGATGGGCGCATCGTGATCGGCGAAGGCGAGATCGACGAAGCGCCGATGCTGTATATCGGCGAACAGGTCGGCAGCGGCCAGGGCGACGCGGTCGACATCGCTGTTGATCCGATCGAAGGCACCCGCATGACCGCCATGGGCCAATCCAACGCGCTGGCGGTCTTGGCGGTGGGCGATCGCGGCACCTTCCTGCACGCGCCGGACATGTACATGGAGAAGCTGGTGGTCGGCCCGGCGGCGCGCGGCGCCATCGATCTCAATTTGCCGCTGGCGGAGAACCTGCGGAACGTCGCCGCGCGGCTGAGCAAACCGCTGTCACAGCTGACGGTCATCGTGTTGGCCAAACCGCGCCACGACGGCGTCATCGCGCAGATGCAGCAGCTGGGCGTGCGGGTATTCGCCATTCCTGACGGCGACGTGGCGGCCTCCATTCTCACCTGCATGCCGGAAAGCGAGGTCGATGTGATGTACGGCATCGGCGGCGCGCCGGAAGGGGTGATCTCAGCCGCAGTGATCCGCGCGCTGGACGGCGACATGCAGGCGCGTTTGCTGCCGCGCCATAAGGTGAAAGGCGACAGCGCCGAAAACCGCCGCATCGGCGAACAGGAGCTGGCGCGCTGCCGGGAAATGGGTATCGAAGCCGGTCAGGCGCTGCGTCTGGATCAGATGGCGCGCAACGACAACGTGATCTTCTCCGCCACCGGCATCACCAAGGGCGATCTGCTGGAGGGCATCAGCCGCCAGGGCAACATGGCCACAACCGAAACCCTGCTGATCCGCGGCAAGTCGCGCACCATCCGCCGCATCCGTTCAACCCACTATCTGGATCGCAAAGACCCGGCGCTGCACGAGTTTTTGCTGTAAGCCGGTAAGAGACCGCCCCCAGCCGCCGCTGAGGGCGGGTTCATCCCGCCACCGGCGTTTTGGCGGGCAGCAGTTTTCCGCGCAACAACAGCCACAGCGTCTTCGCCATCAGGCCGATGAGCAGCAGGTTGGCCAACGCGAACAGCCCCCAGGCCAGCACTTGCATCTCCTCCCCGCGCTGGCTCTGCAGCAACCGCAGCGACGCGTTTGCCATCGCCGATAAGCCGAACGAGAAAGCCCACATGCCCGGGCTGAAGCCACCGGCAAAAAACCAACGCACCAACCGGGACATAAAAAACAGCTGCAGCAGGCCGTAGCCCAACAGGATTAAGGCGAACGTATCGAAGTCGTTGCCATTGACGCATAACCACGCGTAGCAGGCGACAAAGGCCGGAGCCAGCTGGATGCCGATAACGCCGCGGCCGGCGGCCGGCAGCGCGGCCTTTGTGCGTAGACGGTGGATGATGGCGGGTTCGAGGGTCAGCCATGAAATCAAACCGGCGCCAAGAAACATCATGCCGATATCAGGGTGGCCGGAGGTGCCAAACGCCATCGCGCAGATAAAGTTAGCGGCCACCGTCGGCAAGTAAAATCCCGGCGTCGTGGCCTCCGACGCGAACTCGCCGCGCCACAATGGCGCGCAGCGCCAAGCCGAGAAGATGAGCTGGCCGACGGAGCCCGCGACCATCAGCCCATTCGCCAGCGGCAGGCTGTAGGGATGCAGGCCGATGGACACCAGCACACCGCCCGCCGGAAGCAGGCTGATAAAGCTGAACTGAGTATTGCTGCGAAACTCGTCACGCACCGCGCGTGAGTCTATCAGGCAACGGCAAAGATAGATCAGCGCCAGCGTCAGCCAGATGGCGCTGCCGAGAAAGATGAGCGACTCGCCCAGCCAGCCGGGGCCATAGCCGAGCGTGGCGGCGTATCGCCAGGCGCTGCCGAGGCCGAAAACCCCCAGAACCATCCCAAAGAAGCCGACGGGAACACGTTGAATGAACTGCAGTGATGACATAGCGAATAACCCGGAAAAACACTGTCGGTAAAGTGTATACCGATCGCCACAGCGCAGTAATAACCTGGGTCAAAACCGGCGGCATGACCTTAGCCGTCTTGCAGGACTAAGGTCAGCGCCGGCTCGGGAAGGGCGTTATGCGGTATGCCCCTGATGTTGCATCCGGTTGGACAGCGGCCACCAGCACAGCAGGATCAGCAGCGCCATCGCGAACATCAGCAATCCTAGGCTAAACTGCCCGGTTTGCGGCAGCATGGCGGAAAGCCAGGTCGCGAGCCCCGATCCCATATTCTGCATGCCGCCCACCAGCGCGCCCGCTGCGCCGGCCAGGTAAGGGAACGGCTCCATCGCCCCGGTGGTCGCCAGCGGGAACAGCATACCGGCGCCGAAGAAGAACAGCGCGGCCGGCACGATCAGCGTCCAGATGTTCATCACGCCGAACCAGCCCGGGATCCACATCATCGCTCCCGCCAATAGACAGCTCAGCACCGAATGCCACATCAGGGTGTGGAAGGTTTTGCCGTCGCGCCCGGCGTACCAGGCACCGAAAAACGCCGCCGGGATCGGCAGAATGAACAGGATGCTGACGGTCAGGCCGCTCAGCCCCAACACGCCACCCATCAACACGCCGCAGCTGGCTTCAAATACCGCAATCCCCGCCAGCGCGCCGATCAGCATCACCAGATAGCAACTGAAGGTGCTGTCGCTCAGCAGCTGGCGGAAACTGGCCAGCATGCGGCGTTTTTCAGTTTGCACCGGGCGGGTTTCCGGCAACCATCGGAACATCGCGAAGGCGACGCAGGCGCACAGCGCCAGCAGGAAGGCGTAACAGGCGCGCCAGCCGAACACCATTGCCAGCGCGCCGCCGATCACCGGCGCCAGCAGCGGACTGACCAAAATCCCCATGTTCAGCAGGCTGTTGGCATAGCGCAGCGCGGTGCCGGCATACAGATCGCGCGGCATGGTGCGCGCCATCACGCCCGCCACGCCGGTGCCCATCCCCTGGATGGCGCTGGCGGCGACCAGCATCGTCAGGTTGGTGGACAGCAACGCGCCCAGCGCGCCAACCAGGAAGATCATCATACCCGTCAGGATCACCGGACGACGCCCAATACGATCCGATATTGGCCCGTAAATCAGCTGGGAGAAACCGTAGGTCAGCAGATACGCCGCCATCACCCGTTGCACGGCGCCGGTACGAACCGACAGATCGTGGGCGATATCAGCAATCACGGGAACATAAATGGTTTGCGCCATCTGGCCGACGGCGACCAACAGGATAAGCATCACCAGCAGGTGAAAGTTCTCTAGTTTTCTCATTATCTTCGTTAACGTTTCAACTCGTCACAGCGTCCCGGTATGGCCGTTGCAGCAGCCAGAACGGCGAGCAGCCCTCTATGGCGGCATAAACTAATCAAATCTGATTTTTTTAGCGAGTTTCAGGCAGATATTGATCCAGGTCACACTGGCAGCAAACCCGACCAGGCTCGTAAATTAAACTGTACGTATAACGCTTTGGAGTTAAAAATAGCGCCCTTGCAGTAGCCGGGCTTTAGCATTTAATCGATAATTATTTTCATCAACTTGAAATAAAATAACACCATAGGGATTTGGTTCATGAAAACACCTGAGCTGATTTTATTGCAGTTAAAGGCTCTCGGCCCGCACTCGGCCAAAATGCTGGCGGAGCGTCTGGACATCACGCCGATGGGCATCCGACAACATCTGCAATCCCTGGAAAAACGTGAGTTGGTTTGTTACGAAGAAGCGCGCAGCAAGGTCGGCCGCCCGACGCGCTACTGGTCGCTGACCGAACGGGGGCATGCCTATGCCGCCGACGATCAGGCGCGACTGCGGGAATCCGCGCTGCAGCTGTTTGGCGGCGCCGGGGTGGAACCGTTGCTCAGCGCGCGCGAAGATCAGCTTTATCTGCGTTATGCCGAAGAGCTGTCCGCCGAGCGCAGCCATCAGGACCGGTTAGCCCGCCTGGTGCGCCTGCGGCAACACGACGGTTACATGGCCGAATTGCTCGATCATCCACACGGTACGCTGCTGGTGGAAAACCACTGTCCGGTCGGTGTGGCCGGCTCCAGCTGCAGCAGCCTGTGCAATTCCGAGCTGCAGCTGTTTCACCGCCTGTTCGGCAACGACTACCGGGTAGAGCGCACCGCGCACGCCATTTCCGGCTCACGACATTGTGCTTATTTGATTCGACCACGGGAGCTTTAGAGTATGGCTGAATGGGTAAACGGCAAGGTTACGCAGGTAAAACAATGGACCGACGGGCTATTCAGCCTGGTGGTCAATGCCCCTATCGATCCTTTCACCGCCGGGCAATTCGCCAAACTGGCGCTGGAGATCGACGGCGAACGGGTGCAGCGCGCCTATTCCTACGTCAATGCTCCCGATGACGCCAACCTGGAGTTCTATCTGGTCACCGTGCCGGAAGGCAAACTGAGCCCGCGCCTCAATCAGCTGCGGCCAGGCTCGGACGTGATGGTGACCAAAGAAGCGGCCGGCTTCTTCGTGCTGGATGAGGTGCCCGACTGCGACACGCTGTGGATGCTGGCGACCGGCACCGCCATCGGCCCCTATTTATCGATTCTGCAACAGGGCATCGGACTGGATCGCTTTAACAACCTGGTGCTGGTGCACGCCGCGCGTTTCGCGCGCGACCTGAGCTACCTGCCGCTGATGCAGCAACTGCAACAACGCTACAACGGCAAGCTGCGCATCCAGACCGTCGTCAGCCGCGAAGAAACGCCCGGCTCACTGACCGGCCGCGTGCCGGCGCTGATCGAGGACGGCCGGCTGGAAGCGGCGACCGGCTTGACCATCGACGCCGAAACCAGCCACGTGATGCTGTGCGGCAACCCGCAAATGGTGCGGGACACCCAGCAAACGCTGAAAGACCACCGCCAAATGCGCAAACACCTGCGCCGCAAACCGGGCCACATCACCAGCGAGCACTACTGGTAACCCGGCGAGGGTCAGCGGAACTTCACCGGTTCGGCTTCCGGGCCGAACCGATTGCTCCCCGGCGTGCCGACGAAGGCACCCAGATCGATCATCATCATCACGATAATCAGCGTCGGAATGAAACGTCCGACGCCCCATTGCCAGATCGGCGCCAGCATCTGCCAGTTCCCTGCCGCCAGCATCCACGCCAGGATCAGCAGCAGCGCCCACCAGCCGGCCTTGTTGCGATCGTGCAGGCGTTTGACCAGCACCGCCGCCGTCGGCCACAGCAGCGCCACGATAAAGAAGGCGATGGATTGGATGGCGATCAGCTGATAATTGGCCAGCGTAAACGCCGCCGCCATCAGCACCAACCACAGCCCCATCCAGATCCAGAAGTCGCGCCGCCCGATGCGGCCCTTAAAAGAAAAACACCACTGTTGTAACGTCATCGATTCCTGCGCTCTAAGCCTGCCCATATTCTGCGCCGCAGTGTAACATAGGCGCTGCCGGGCCGAGTTTTCCGCCTCGCATAACGCGGCGCGCCGCACAGCTTTCTCGTCAGCGAACCGATAATGGCGTGGGATCTTTGACAAGCCCCGCGGGTTATCGCTTTAATCGGAGCCATCTTTGTCCTTGATGCCATACGCCATGCTGAGAAAAACCCTCGTTATCGCCTGCCTGCTGCAGGTGGCCGCCAGCGCCTGGGCCGATCCACCGGCCGCCGATGCGACGCCTGCCGCACCTTACCTGCTGGCCGGGGCGCCGACGTTCGATCTGACGGTGGTCAAATTCCGCGAAAAATACAATCGCGACAACCCGAAGCTGCCGATTGGCGAATTCCGCGCCATTCCCGCCACCGAAGACGATTCGCCGCTGCTGACGCGCGCCGCCAGCAAACTCAACGAAAACCTGTATGCCTCCACCGCGCTGGAGAAAGGCACCGGTAAAATCAAAACGTTGCAGATCACTCACCTGCCGCTGCAGCAGGCCAATGAAGAAAAAGCCGCGCGCGCCATCGCCATCAGCTACATGGCGGCGCTGATGCGCCAGTTCGAACCGGCGTTGACGGTGGAACAGAGCCAGAACAAGGTGAACAGCCTGCTGGAAAAAGGCAAAGGATCGCGCTTTTACCAACAGCAGGTCGGCGCCATTCGCTATGTCGTTTCGGACAACGGCGATAAAGGCGTAACCTTCGCGGTTGAACCGATTAAGCTGGCGCTTTCCGAGCCGTAACGGCGCGGCATTTAATGACGAAAAGCAAAGCCTTCGCGCTTAATGATCTCTATACTGTTGGGCAGGTAAACTGCCGGTCCGGCAGTTGTCATTTCGACTCTCGCGTTCCCTAGTTGGAGGAAAAAACATGCGTCATCCATTAGTTATGGGTAACTGGAAGCTTAACGGCAGCACTCACATGGTCAACGAACTGATCGCCGGTCTGCGCAATGAGCTGAGCAGCGTTGACGGCTGTGGCGTCGCCATCGCCCCGCCGGTGATGTATCTGGATCAGGCCAAGCACGCGCTGGCCGGCAGCCGCATCGCGCTGGGCGCGCAGAACGTGGACGTTAACCTGTCCGGCGCCTTCACCGGTGAAGTTTCCGCCAACATGCTGAAAGACGTCGGCGCCCAGTACATCATCATCGGCCACTCTGAACGTCGCACCTACCACAAAGAAAGCGACGAAGTGATCGCCGAGAAATTCGCCGTGCTGAAAGAAGCCGGCCTGATCCCGGTGCTGTGCATCGGTGAAACCGAAGCGGAAAACGCCGCGGGCAAAACTGAAGAAGTGTGCGCGCGCCAGATCGACGCCGTGCTGAAAACGCTGGGCGCACCGGCGATGAAAGGCACCGTGATCGCCTATGAGCCGGTCTGGGCCATCGGTACCGGCAAGTCCGCTACCCCTGCGCAGGCGCAGGCCGTGCACAAATTTATCCGTGACCACATCGCCAAACACGATGCCGCGGTTGCCGCTGAAATCATCATCCAGTACGGCGGTTCGGTGAACGACAAGAACGCCGCAGAGCTGTTCTCTCAGCCGGACATCGACGGCGCGCTGGTTGGCGGCGCCTCGCTGAAAGCCGACGCTTTCGCCGTGATCGTCAAAGCCGCTGCCGCAGCGAAAAAAGCCTGATTACCTTAGGCTTGCCATAAAAAAACCCCGGCTTGCCGGGGTTTTTTATTGCCGCTCAAACGGCATCAGCGTTTGCTTATTTCGTCGAACACGCCGCCGGTAGCGAAGTGCACCTTCTGCGCTTCGGTCCAGCCGCCGAAAGTGTCATCCACGGTGAACAACTTCAGCTGCGGGAACTGCCCGGCGAACTTGGCCGCCACCGCCGCATCACGCGGGCGATAATAGTTCTGCGCCGCAATAGTCTGCCCTTCCGGTGAATACAGATACTTCAGGTAGGCGGTCGCCACGTCGCGGGTACCACGTTTATCGACGACCTTATCCACCACCGACACCGTCGGTTCGGCCAGGATCGATTCGCTCGGCGTAATAATCTCGAACTTGTCTTTGCCCAGCTCTTTCTCCGCCAGCAACGCTTCGTTTTCCCAAGCGATCAGCACGTCGCCGATGCCGCGCTCAACGAAGGTGTTGGTCGAGCCGCGCGCGCCGGAATCCAGCACTTCGACGTTCTTGTACAGGTTTTTGACGAAGTCCTGCGCCTTGGCCTTATCGTTGTTGTTGTGGTGCAACGCGTAGCCCCAGGCGGCCAGGTAGTTCCAGCGGGCGCCACCGGAGGTTTTCGGATTCGGGGTGATCACCGACACGCCCGGCTTAATCAAGTCAGGCCAGTCATGAATTTGCTTCGGGTTGCCTTTGCGCACCAGGAAGACGATGGTCGACGTGTAAGGCGCCGAGTTGTCCGGCAAGCGTTTGATCCAGTCTTTCTCAATGCGCCCGCGTTCGGCGATGGCGTCAACGTCATAGGCCAGCGCCAGCGTCACCACGTCGGCCTCGATGCCGTTGATCACCGAGGTCGCCTGTTTGCCGGAACCGCCGTGCGACTGTCGTACCGTCACCTTGTCGCCGGTTTCCGCCTGATAGTGCTTGCTGAATGCCGTGTTGTAAGCCTGATAGAACTCACGCGTCGGATCGTATGACACGTTCAGCAACTGAATATCCTTCGCCATGGCGCCGGACGCCAACAGCACCAATGTCAGACCTACACTCCATTTACGCATCGACAGGCTCTCCCAGAAAATTAACGCAACCTCAATCGGTTGATTTAGCATCAGAGCCTGCCAGAAACTTTCCCGGCAATTAAAGAATAAAAAATTTTGGGATAGATGATTCTGGAATATGTCGCCGACAAGCATAAAAAAGCCCCCGCAAGCGGAGGCTTTCGGCGCGCGGAGAGCGGCGAATCAGTACAGCTTTTTCGCCGTTTCCAGCCAGTCGCCCTTGAACGGACGCTTCATGTTTTCGATCGCGTCGATGATGTCGTGATGCACCATTTTTTCGTTCTGGATACCGACGCAGCGGCCGCCGTAACCCTGCAGCAGCAGTTCGATGGCGTAGGCGCCCATGCGCGAGGCCAGGATGCGGTCGTAGGCGACCGGTGAACCACCGCGTTGAATGTGGCCCAGCACGGTGGCGCGGGTTTCACGCTTGGTTTCCTGCTCGATGTGGCGCGCCAGCTCATCGATGTCGCAGATGTGCTCGGTGATCGCCACGATGGCGTGTTTTTTACCCTTGGCGATACCGGCCTTGATTTCGCACACCAGATCTTCGCGATTGAATTCGATTTCAGGCAGCACGATGAATTCGCAACCGCCGGCAATCGCCGCCGCCAGCGTCAGATCGCCGCAGTAACGGCCCATCACTTCCACGATGGAGATACGCTGGTGCGACGAGGAGGTATCGCGCAGGCGGTCGATCGCTTCCACCACGGTTTCCAGCGCGGTGAAGTAACCAATGGTGTAGTCGGTACCGGCAACGTCGTTATCGATGGTGCCCGGCAGACCGATGCATGGGAAGCCTTCTTCCGTCAGGCGTTTGGCGCCCATGTAGGAACCGTCGCCGCCGATCACCACCAGCGCGTCGATGCCGCGATTCTTCAGGTTTTCAATCGCCTTGGCGCGCACGTTTTCATCCCTGAACTCCGGGAAGCGGGCCGAGCCGAGGAAGGTGCCGCCGCGGTTGATCATGTCGGACACGCTATAGCGGTCCAGCTGCTCCATGCGATCTTCGTACAAGCCAAGGTAGCCATCGTAAATACCAAAAACTTCCAGACCTTCTGAAAGCGCAGAACGCACAACGCCGCGGATTGCAGCGTTCATACCCGGCGAATCACCGCCGCTCGTCAGTACACCGATTTTCTTGATCATGACTACCTCTGAACTGTGTAGATGCAATTTCTTAAGAATTCTGTCTCCGCCGATCGTCTTGAAACCTCTCCGGCTGCAGAAAACCAGCTTTACGGCTTATTGCTGGATATTATATCAAAAACACCCAGCTGAATTGATTCAAGTCACGCAATATAACGGTAAAAACACCGCATGGCACGCTGAGCTAACTCAGATATTCATGATAATACTTCGCGCTATGCCTCTATCTGATTATAGCTCCCAATGCCCCTGCCTACCCGGCGGCACCACGGAGCACGGATCCAGGTGAATGATGACGTCCGCCCCCGCAAAACGGTGTCGCAACGCCTGTTCCACCTGATCGGCCAACCGATGCGCCTCACGCAGCGGCAGCGTGTCTTCCATCTCCAGATGCAGCTGGATGAAACGCGTCGGCCCCGACTGACGCGTGCGCAGATCGTGCGCGCCTTTCACCCCGGGCCAGGAGGAAACCACCTCGATAATCGCCTGGCGCTCGTCATCCGGCAACGCCCGATCCAGTAGCGACTGCACCGCTTCGTAGCCCATGCGCAGCGCGCTATAGAGGATGTATACGCCGATGCCCAGCGCGAACAGCGCATCTGCCCGGTGGAAGCCGTACCAGCTTAGCCCAAGAGCGATAAGAATAGCACCATTCATCATGACATCTGACTGATAATGCAGCATATCTGCGCGCACCGCCTGGCTACGGGTTTTTCTGACCACCCAACGTTGATAGGTGACCAGAATCAGGGTGCTGATTAACGCGATCACCGTCACGACGACCCCCACGCCAGGATCGCGCAGCGTTTGCGGCGCATACAGGTGCTGGAAGCCGGTGAGGAACAGAAACAGGGCGGAGCCGGAAATAAACATGCTTTGCGCCAGCGCCGCCAGCGACTCCGCTTTGCCGTGGCCGAAGGCGTGCTCAGCATCGGCCGGCTGCAGCGAATAGCGCACCACCAGAAGGTTGGTCAGCGAGGCGGCGATATCGACCAACGAATCCACCAGCGCCGCCAACAGGCTGACCGAACCGGTGTGGTACCAGGCGACGATTTTGATCAACAGCAGCGACGACGCCAACGCAGTTGCGGCCAACGCAGCGGACTTTACCAGGCGAGCATAACGCTGTTCCATTAAGGGATCCCGGTCAAAAGGTGTGGCGCTCAATATAGCGAAATGTCGGATAAAAAAAACCCCGCCATCATGGCGGGGAAGACAGGGATGGTGTCTATGGCAAGGAAAAACAGGGGACTACTCAGTCGTACTTCACTTCTGGGCAGAAGCTTGCTGCAAACCAGAAATTTGTTGCTCCATCTGCTGCATACGCTGCTGATGTTTCTGGTCTAAAACACTTTTTTGCTCTGGCGTCAGCAGGTTATACATTTGGTTGCGCACCCGGGCCATTTCGACCTGGCGCTTGACCTGCTGTTGGGCCATCTTCTCCGCCTGGGCGTACACGGCGGCTTCGTCAAATTTCTCTGCGGTCACCAGTTTATGCATGGCTTCCATTTCAGCTACATTGACACCAGGCAGATCGTGCCGGGCCTGGCGCATCAAATCGCGCATTTGCTGGCGCTGCTGTTCGCTGAGGCTGACACCGTCGAACATATGGTGCTGGCCGGGTATTCGGGTCATCGCGTCGTTGCCGGGAGGTTGGGCTGTGTCCGGTATAGTGTCGGCAGCGAAGGCAGCGGTCGAACCAATTGCCAGCAGTGATGCCATAACTAATGCGGTCACCTTACGCATTTCAACTCCTCAAGCTTTCTCACTTTGCGAATCAACGAGGAGCAGTGTACCGCTACACCTGAAAACCTGCGTCAGTGCATGTAAAACTACGTAAAGTCATGGAATGGCAACAGTTGATGACGTATTTTGCGTCTGGAGGTAAATCATAATGAACAAGATTCTGTTAGTTGACGACGACCGCGAGTTGACCTCGCTGTTAAAAGAACTGCTTGAAATGGAAGGTTTTAATATCGTCGTCGCGCACGATGGCGAGCAGGCGTTGTCGCTGCTGGACAGCTCCATCGATCTGCTGCTGCTCGACATCATGATGCCGAAGAAAAACGGCATCGATACGCTGAAAGAACTGCGCCAACATCACCAGACACCGGTCATCATGCTGACCGCGCGCGGCAGCGAACTGGACCGCGTGCTGGGCCTGGAGCTGGGCGCCGATGATTACCTGCCGAAACCCTTCAACGATCGCGAGCTAGTCGCGCGCATTCGCGCCATTCTGCGCCGTTCCAACTGGAGCGAACAGCAGCAGCAGGTCGACAGCGGCGCCCCGACGCTGGATGTCGATGGCCTGCAGCTGAATCCCGGCCGCCAGGAGGCCAGCTTCGACGGCCAGGTGCTGGATCTGACCGGCACCGAGTTCACCCTGCTTTACCTGCTGGCGCAGCACCTCGGGCAGGTGGTATCGCGCGAACTGCTGAGCCAGGAAGTGCTGGGCAAACGCCTGACTCCGTTCGATCGCGCTATCGACATGCACATCTCCAACCTGCGGCGTAAGCTGCCGGATCGCAAAGACGGGCATCCGTGGTTCAAAACCCTGCGCGGGCGTGGTTATTTGATGGTATCTGCAACATGATCAACAGTTTGACGGCACGCATCTTCGCCATTTTCTGGTTTACGTTAGCCCTGGTGCTAATGCTGGTGCTGATGGTGCCCAAGCTCGACTCCCGCCAAATGACCTCGCTGCTCGACAGCGAGCAGCGGCAGGGGTTGATGCTGGAACAGCACGTCGAGGCCGAGTTGCAAAACGATCCGGCCAACGATCTGATGTGGTGGCGCCGCCTGTTCCGCGCCATCGACAAATGGGCGCCGCCGGGCCAACGCCTGTTGCTGGTCACCAGCGAAGGCCGGGTGATCGGCGCGCAGCGCAACGAAATGCAGATCGTCCGCAACTTCATCGGCCAATCCGATAATTCGGATCATCCCAAGAAGAAAAAGTACGGCCGCGTCGAGCTGGTCGGGCCGTTCGCGGTGCGCGACGGCGAAGACAACTACCAGCTGTACCTGATCCGTCCCGCCAACAGCCCGCAATCCGATTTCATCAACCTGATGTTCGACCGGCCGCTGCTGCTGCTGATCGTCACCATGCTGATCAGCGCCCCGCTGCTGCTGTGGCTGGCCTGGAGCCTGGCGAAACCAGCACGCAAGCTGAAGAACGCCGCCGATGACGTGGCGCGCGGCAACCTGAAGCAGCATCCGGAACTGGAGGCCGGCCCGCAGGAGTTCCTGGCCACCGGCGCCAGCTTCAACCAGATGGTCAGCGCGCTGGAACGCATGATGAACGCTCAGCAACGGCTGATCTCGGACATCTCGCACGAGCTGCGCACGCCGCTGACGCGCCTGCAGCTGGCCACCGCGCTGATGCGCCGCCGCCACGGCGAAGGGCACGAACTGGCGCGCATCGAAACCGAAGCGCAGCGGCTGGATTCGATGATCAACGATCTGCTGGCGCTGTCGCGTGGGCAGCAGAAGGGCGAGCTGGCCCGCGAGCAGCTGAAGGCCAACGACCTGTGGGCCGACGTGCTGGACAACGCCCGTTTCGAAGCGGAACAGATGGGCAAGCAGTTGGAGATCGCTGCGCCGCCCGGCCCGTGGACGCTGTTCGGCAACGCGAGCGCGCTGGACAGCGCGTTGGAAAACATCGTGCGCAACGCCCTGCGTTATTCGCACACCCGCATTGCCGTGGCGTTCAGCGCCGACAATCAGGGCGTGACCATCCAGGTTGACGACGACGGCCCCGGCGTCAGCGCCGAAGACCGCGAGCAGATCTTCCGTCCGTTCTACCGCACCGATGAAGCGCGCGACCGTGAGTCCGGCGGCACCGGCCTCGGCCTGGCGATCGTCGAGGCGGCGGTCAACCAGCATCGCGGCTGGGTGAAGGCCGAAGACAGCCCGCTTGGCGGCCTGCGGCTGGTGCTGTGGCTGCCGCTGCATCATCAACGCCTATCGTCTAAGACAGAACAGTAAGAGTTTGCTATCCTGCGCCCCTCGTTCACGAGGGGCCTGCAACATGCTGAACATCGTTTTATTTGAACCCGAAATTCCACCCAATACCGGCAATATCATCCGCCTGTGCGCCAATACCGGCTTTAATCTGCATCTGATCGAACCGCTGGGTTTTCCGTGGGACGACAAACGCCTGCGCCGCGCCGGGCTGGATTACCATGAGTTCACCCGCGTCCACCGTCATGCCGACTACGCCGCTTTTCTCGCCGCCGAAAACCCGCAGCGGCTGTTTGCCCTCACCACCAAGGGCACGCCGGCGCACAGCGCCGTCAGCTACCAGGCCGGCGACTACCTGCTGTTCGGTCCGGAAACGCGTGGATTGCCTGCCGACATCCTCGATGCGCTGCCCGCGCAGCAAAAAATTCGCATCCCAATGCAGGCGCAAAGCCGCAGCATGAACCTGTCGAATGCCGTATCGGTGGTGGTGTATGAAGCCTGGCGGCAGTTGGACTATGCCGGCGCGCTGATCAAAGCGTAATCCGCGACAACGCGCCATACTGGAAGGGTTAACCTCTCCAGATACGGCACATGGCTTTCATCGCAGATATTGTTACCCAGCTTCGCCGGCTCGAATCGGCGCTGAACGAGGCGCTGTTGCGGCTGCAACAGGCGCAAGACACCGAGGCGCTACACGACTTGCGCGTCTGCCTGCGCCGCATTCGCAGCCTGCTGCGTCCGTTGCGCGGCTGCCCCGGCGCAACGCGGCTCGATCGGGCCGCCGCCGAGTTGGGCAAGCTCACGACGCCGCTGCGCGATCTCGAGGTGCTGATCGTCGAATTGGCGCACCATCGCCTCGATTGGCAGGCCAACGTGCGCCAAAGCGATTTTCAGGCCCGCTGCCGCCAACTGCTCGCCAACCCGCTGCTCATCAGCTTCCCTTCGCTATTGCACGCCTGGCCGCACCGCTTTCGCCGCATCGCGCAGCGCCTCGCCAAACACCGTGTGAATCGACGCCTGCAGCGCCAGCAGCGGCAATTGCGCCGGGCGTTGGCTGATACCAGCTACGATCGCCACCGTCTGCGGCTGCTGGTCAAACGCCTGCGCTACGCGGCCGAAGCCTACCCGCAACGCCTCCCCCTCTCTCCCGCCGCAATGGCGGGCCTGAAAGCGGTGCAAAACGCCCTCGGCGATTGGCACGACCGGGAGGTCTGGTGCCTGCAGGCAGAACATCAGGCGGATCTCTGGCCCTTGTTGCCCCGATGGCAAGCAGAGCAACACCAGGCGCTGGCCAGAGCGGACGTCTTGCTCGTTGCCTTATCACACGCACTGGTGGCGAAAACCGGCGGCGCATCACGATCCTGAAAAAAGGCCGCAGCAGGGCACGCCCGGCCCCGAAAATGCCCGATGAGGCGCAGATAATGCGCTATGTTTTGTAAGGGTAATCACCACTCATCATAGGAAACCACATGAAAAAACAACGCTTGAGCGTTGCCATGGCCGTTCTGGCAGCGGGCCTGTTGCTGGCGGGCTGTTCGTCCAAAGTCACCCAAACGTCGCAATATTCGGGCTTCTTGTCCGATTACAGCAAACTGCAGGAAACCACCTCGCCAAGCGGTCATAAAACGCTGCGCTGGGTAGATCCGAGCTACAAGGAATCCAACTATCGCGGTATCTATTTCCAACCGGTGGTCTATTTCCCGGCGGAGAAACCCACGGCGCGCGTCAGCCAGGACACGCTGAACAAGATTAAGGCCTACGCGACCCAGCGAATCAAAACCGCGCTGCAGAACCGCTTTACCATTCTGCCAAGCCCGGCAGGCTCACGCGTTCTGGTGGCCAAACTCGCCATCACCGCCGTTTCGGCCGAAAACGAAGACATGAAGTTCTATGAAGTGGTGCCGGTCGCTGCAGTGGTTGCCAGCACCATGGCGGCTACCGGGCACCGGACGCAAAATACCGCACTGTATATTGAAGGCGAGTTGATCGACCAGGATACCGGTAAAACGGTGATGGAAGTGGTACGCAAGGCCTACGGTAAAACCGTCAACAACGACAGCACGCCGGTCACGGCGGATGACGTCAAGGCGGCGATCGACGACATCGTTACCGATATCACCCAGTTCCCGAAACAGGGCTGACCGCCGCCTGAATGGACCCGCAGGCACGGCTTAGATGCCGTCGCCGTACTCGAATCCGTGGTTGGTGCCGTTGAAGTATTGATCCATATCCATCGACGGCGTATCGCTCTCCGGGCGCCCGACGATACGCGCCGGTACGCCGGCGGCGGTGGTGTGCGGCGGCACCGCCTGCAAAACCACCGAGCCCGCGCCAATCTTGGCGCCCTTGCCCACTTCGATATTGCCGAGAATTTTGGCGCCGGCGCCAATCATCACCCCTTCGCGAATTTTCGGGTGACGGTCGCCGCTGGTTTTACCGGTACCGCCCAGGGTGACCGACTGCAGAATAGAAACGTTGTTTTCCACCACCGCCGTTTCACCGATCACGATGCCGGTAGCGTGGTCAAGCATGATGCCGCAGCCGATGGTCGCCGCCGGGTGGATGTCCACGCCGAAGGCGACGGAAATTTGATTTTGCAGGTAGATAGCCAGCGCTTGCCGCCCTTGCTGCCACAGCCAATGGCCGATGCGGTAGGCCTGCAGCGCATGGAACCCTTTGAGGTAAAGCAGCGGCGTGGAGTATTTATCGACCGCCGGGTCGCGCAGCCGCACCGCGAGGATATCGCGCGCCGCCGAAACGATCATCTGATTGTCGGACTTGTAGGCCTCTTCCACCACCTCGCGCACCGCGATGGCGGGCATGATCGGCGTCGCCAGCTTGTTGGCCAGCATATAGCTGAGCGCGCTGCCCAGATTCTCGTGCTTGAGCAACGTCGCATGGAAAAAGCTGGCCAGCATCGGTTCACAATCAGCCAGTGCTCGCGCTTCTGATTTAATGCTGTTCCAGACCTGTTCCAACTCTTCTGACGACATCACATACCCCTTTGCCTTGCCAAACGGGCCGCTTCACACGGTAGCGCGGAGCGGCCCAGGTCATTTGCGGGGTCAGCATTCCGCTGCCCCGACATATCGTTTTATGTCACGCGCTGGGTTTTTCGTCCTTTCGGGCTCGCCCCAGCAGGCTCAGCGCCGCTTCGCGGGCGTCTTTATGGCAGTAAAGCACCTGATAAATCTGTTCGGTGATCGGCATTTCCACGCCGTGCCGCTGCGCCAGCGCCAACACCTCTTTGGTATTGCGATAGCCCTCGACCACCTGACCGATGCTGTCCTGCGCTTCCTGCACGCCTTTACCTTGCCCCAGCATAATGCCGAAGCGGCGGTTGCGCGATTGGTTGTCCGTGCAGGTTAGCACCAGATCCCCCAGCCCCGCCATGCCCATGAACGTCGAAGGATCGGCGCCCAGCGCAGAACCCAGACGGCTCATTTCCGCCAGCCCACGCGTAATCAACGCGGTGCGGGCGTTGGCGCCGAAACCGATGCCGTCGGACATGCCAGCGCCGATGGCGATCACATTCTTCACCGCGCCGCCAAGCTGCACGCCGATAAAGTCGGGATTGCTGTAGACGCGGAAGCTCTTGCCGCAGTGCAACAGCTGTTGCAGATCGTCGGCGAACTGCGCATCGGTCGCCGCCAGCGCGATCGCCGTCGGCAAGCCGGCGGCCAGCTCTTTGGCGAACGTCGGCCCGGAGAGCACCGCCAGCGGGATCGTCTCGCCCAGCGCCTCACGCGCCACGTCCTGCAGCAATCGCCCGGTTTCCGCTTCCAACCCCTTGGTGGCCCACACGATGCGGGCGTCCGGGCGCAGATGCGGCTTCAGCTGACGCAGCACGTCGCCAAACACGTGGCTTGGCACCACCACCAGCACGTCGCGGCTGGCCGCCAGCGCACGCGCCAAATCGGCCTCAAGCAGCAGGGTATCGGGGAAAGGAACGTCGGGCAGAAACGCCTGATTGCAGCGATCTTGCTGCAACGTTTGAATTTGCGCGGGGTTATGCCCCCACAGCACCACGGCATGGCCGTTACGCGCCAGCGTAATGGCCAATGCGGTGCCGTACGAGCCGGCACCGATAACAGTCATTGAAGCATTGACGGTGTTCATCAGGCATCCTGATGTGGTGCGGCACCTTCGCCTTCCGCCTGCTGCTGCAGATAGTTCATGAACAGCGCGTCAAAGTTGACCGGTGCCAGGTTCAGCTGCGGGAATGTACCGCGGGAAACCAGGCTGGTGATGCACTCGCGCGCATACGGGAACAGGATGTTCGGGCAGTATGCACCCAGGCAATGCGCCAGCTGCGTGCCTTCGATACCTGCTACCGAGAAGATGCCCGCCTGTTGCACTTCGCACAGGAACGCGGTCTCTTCGCCCAGGCTCGCCGTCACGGTTACGCGCAGTACCACTTCATACACTTCGTCAGCCAGCTGGCTGGACGCGGTATCCAGATCAAGTTTAACTTCCGGCTGCCATTCCTGCTGGAAAACCTGCGGCGCGTTCGGCGCTTCGAAGGAGATATCCTTGGTATAGATACGTTGGATCTGGAAAGCCATTTCGGTGCTGTTTTGTTCTGACATGTGAGTAATACCCTTGGTTAAACGTCCTTATTGACACTCGGTGAGCCGGCAAGCTGCTTAAAGCAGCGGATCCAGGCCGCCGCGAGCATCGAGTTCATATAAATCATCACAGCCGCCGATATGCCGGCCATCGATGAAAATCTGCGGCACGGTGGTGCGCCCGCTGCGCTCGATCATCACTTCGCGCTTGGCGCTATCGCCGTCGATGGCGATCTCGTTAAACGCCGCGCCCTTGCTGTTCAACAGCGCCTTGGCGCGATGGCAGAACGGACAGGTCGCTTTGGTGTAGATATCAATGTTAGCCATGGATTGCCACCTCAAATAGGTTAAACGGTTACTTACCGCGCACCAGCGGCAGGTTTTCTCCGCTCCAGCCGGCGATGCCGTCTTTCAGCATCGTCACCTTTTCAAAACCGGCCTTGCTCAGGTTCTCCGCCGGCTCGCGGGAGGCGGTGCCGTTGGCGCACACGACGATGATCGGCTGCGCTTTGTGTTTTTCCAGCTCGCCCAGGCTGCCGCTTTTGATTTCGCTGGCGGTCAGGTTGATGGCGCTGGCCAGGTGACCACGGCGGAAATCGTCGCGGCTGCGGGTGTCGACCACCACGGCTTCTTCTTTGTTGATCAGGCGGATAGCTTCACCGCGAGCGATCTCTTTGACCTTGGAGAAACGGCTTTTGAAGGTCATGACGATCACGGCGACCAGCAGAGCGATCCAAGCCAGGCTCAGAATCGGGTGTCTGCTTACGAATGGCATAATTTCTTGCAGCATGGGGTGTAACAACTCCCGTCAGTTAAGGGATAAATAAGTCAAGGTTCCAGAGTATACCTGCCGAGTGCGGCAAATACAGCCAATAAGCAAGCGCGATTGTAGAAACTGCGGGCTGCGCTGAGAAATTCCCGAGGTCAGAGCATAAAAGCCCGCGCGATTCGCCGCAACCTTGATCTCTTTGGGCTATTTCTCGCCGGCGGCGATGTAAAATCAGCCGGTTTTTCGAGGGCGAACAGCCATGCTTGCGGCGGGCGCATGGCTATTCGCAGCTTAAAAAGTTCATAAGAGGTCAATGCAATGTCGAGCAACAAAAAACCGATGGTACTGGTGATCCTGGACGGTTACGGCCACCGTGAGGAGCGGCAGGACAACGCGATCCTGAACGCCGGCACCCCGGTGATGGACCGTCTGTGGCGGGAGCAGCCGCATACGCTGATCGCCGCCTCCGGGCTGGATGTCGGCCTGCCCGACGGCCAAATGGGCAACTCCGAAGTCGGCCACGTCAACCTGGGCGCCGGGCGCATCGTCTACCAGGATCTGACCCGGCTGGACAAAGCGATCGCCGACGGCGACTTCTTCGCCAACCCGGTGCTGACCGCCGCGGTCGATAAAGCCGTAGCGGCCGGCAAGGCGGTGCATATCATGGGCCTGCTGTCGCCGGGCGGCGTGCACAGCCACGAAGAGCACATTCTGGCCATGATCAAGCTGGCCGCCCAACGCGGCGCCAAAGCCGTTTATCTGCATGCCTTCCTCGACGGGCGCGACACGCCGCCGCGCAGCGCCGAAGCCCCGCTGCAACGCTGCCGCGACGCCTTCGCCGCGCTGGGCGTCGGGCGCATCGCCTCGCTGATCGGCCGCTACTACGCGATGGACCGCGACAACCGCTGGGATCGCGTGCAGCTGGCCTATGACCTGCTGACCGCGGCCAAGGGCGACTACGTGGCCGACGATGCGATCGCCGGCCTGCAGGCCGCCTACCAGCGCGGTGAAAACGACGAGTTCGTCAAACCGACCGTCATTCGCGCCGCCGGTGAGGCCGATGCCGCGATGCAGGACGGCGATGCGTTGATCTTCATGAACTTCCGCGCTGACCGCGCGCGCCAGATCACCCGCGCTTTCGTGAACGCGGATTTCGACGGTTTCCCGCGCGCCAAGCGGGTGCAGTTCGGCGATTTCGTGATGCTGACCGAGTACGCCGCCGACATCGCGACCGCCTGCGCCTATCCGCCGGCGTCGCTGGCCAACACCTTCGGCGAATGGCTGATGAAGCACGACAAAACCCAGCTGCGCATCTCGGAAACCGAAAAATACGCCCACGTCACCTTCTTCTATAACGGCGGCGTGGAAGCGCCGTTCAAAGGGGAAGACCGCGTGCTGGTCAATTCGCCGAAGGTCGCCACCTACGATCTGCAGCCGGAGATGAGCGCCGCCGAGCTGACCGACAAACTGCTGAGCGCCATCCGCAGCGGCAAATACGACGCCATTATCTGCAACTACCCGAACGGCGACATGGTGGGGCATACCGGCGTGTATGAAGCAGCGGTCAAAGCGGTGGAGACGCTGGATGCCTGCATCGCCCAGGTGGTTGACGCGGTGCGCGACGTCGACGGCCAACTGCTGATCACCGCCGATCACGGCAACGCCGAGCAGATGCGCGATCCGGCCACCGGCCAGGCGCATACCGCCCACACCAGCCTGCCGGTACCGCTGATTTACGTCGGCAAACCGGCACGGGCGGTCGAAGGCGGCAAGCTTTCGGACATCGCGCCAACCCTGTTAACGCTGATGGGAATGGAAATCCCGCAAGAGATGACTGGTAAGCCGCTGTTCATCGTGGAATAATCCTTCTCCATGAGGGAGAAGGCGTTTTTTGCACTATCAAGGGTAACCCGAAGCGCAAACGCAGGCAGCCGGCCGCTGCCTGAACGCACCGCGCCAAGGACGTTCACCGCCATGTGCGCCAGCGTATTTTGCGCTGGCGTCTTGCTGTTGCCGCTCGCCGGCCAGGCGGCGGAAGACAATAAATCCCAGCTGAAAGACATCCAGCAGAGCATCGCCGAGAAAGAAAAAGCGGTGAAGCAGCAGCAGCAGCAGCGCAGCTCGCTGCAGGATCAGCTGCGTCAGCAGGAAAAAACCATCGCCCAGGCCAGCCGCCAGTTGCGCGACACCCAGGGCACGCTCACCCAGTTGAGCAAGGATATTTCCGGCCTGAACGCCTCGATAGCCAAACTGCAAAAGCAGCAATCGACCCAACAAAACCTCCTCGCCAAACAGCTCGACGCCGCCTTCCGGCAAGGGCAGCACAGCGGCGTGCAGCTGATCCTCAGCGGTGAAGAAAGCCAGCGCAGCGAACGTATTCTGGCCTATTTCGGCTATCTGAACGAAGCGCGCCAGAAAACCATCGAAGAGCTGAAACAGACCCGCGCCGAGCTGGCGAAGCAAAAAACCACGCTGGTGGCCAAACAGGGCCAGCAAAAATCCTTACTGAGCGAACAACAAACACAGCAGCAGAAGCTGGAGCAGGCGCGCGGCGCCCGCAAGAAAACGCTGACCGCGCTGGAAGCCTCGCTAGAAAAAGACCAACAACGCCTGGTGGAACTGCGCCAAAACGAAGTCCGCATGCGCGACAAGATCGCCCGGGCGGAGCGCGAAGCCCGTGCGCGCGCCGAACGCGAAGCGCGTGAAGCGGCCAAAGTGCGCGAACAGGTGCGCATCAAGGAACAGCAGGCGAAGAAAACCGGCACCACCTACAAACCTAGCGAAGCCGATCGCTCGCTGATGGCGCGCACCGGCGGTCTCGGTCGTCCGGCCGGCCAGCTGATGTGGCCGGTACGCGGCCGCACGCTGCACGGCTTTGGCGAACAGCAGCAGGGCGAACTACGCTGGAAAGGCATGGTGATTGAGGCCCGCGAAGGTAGCGAAGTGAAAGCCGTCGCCGATGGCCGCGTGCTGCTGGCCGACTGGCTGCAAGGCTATGGCCTGATGGTGGTGGTCGAACACGGTAAAGGCGACATGAGCGTGTACGGCTACAACCAAAGCGCGTTGGTCAACGTCGGGGCGCAGGTGCGCGCCGGCCAGCCGATCGCGCTGGTCGGCACCAGCGGCGGCCAGGGAACGCCGTCGCTCTATTTCGAAATCCGTCGTCAGGGACAGGCGGTTAACCCACTGCCGTGGTTGGGAAGATAGATTTGCACTATGTCAAAACCCGTACAGCTCTGTTAATAGGCTGTCTGCTGCAGGTTTACGCTGCGCAGGCAGGAAAACTCTCCATCGTCATCGATGACGTGGGCTACCGCCCTCACGAAGAAAACGCAGTGCTGCAAATGCCAACGGCGATCTCGGTTGCGGTATTGCCCAACGCGCCGCATGCCCGCCTGATGGCCACTCGCGCCCACAGCCAGGGCCGCGAAGTCTTGATCCACATGCCAATGGCGCCGCTCAGCAAGCAGCCGCTGGAGCGCGATACCCTGCAGCCTGCCATGAGCAGCGACGAGATCCAGCGCATCATCCGTAACGCGGTGAACAATGTGCCTTACGCGGTCGGCATGAACAACCACATGGGCAGCGCCATGACCTCCAGCCTGCCGGGCATGCAGAAAGTGATGCAGGCGCTCGAAAGCTACCGCCTGTACTTCCTCGACAGCATGACCATCGGCAACAGCCAGGCGACCCGCGCCGCGGCCGGCACCGGCGTGAAAGTGATCAAACGCAAGGTGTTCCTCGACGATACCGCGAACGAAGCCGACATCCGCCGCCAGTTCAATCGCGCGGTTGAATTGGCGCGGCGCAACGGTTCCGCCATCGCCATCGGGCATCCACGTCCGGCGACGGTGAAAGTGCTGCAGCAGATGCTGCCGTCGCTGCCCGCCGATATCGTGCTGGTCAAACCGAGCGCGCTGCTGAACGAACCGCAGGGCAACGGCGGCGGCAGCTACGTTCCACCGCCGGTCAAACCGCAAAAACCGCAGCCGAAAAATCCGTTCAGCGGTGGCATCAAACAGTGCAAGGTCAAACCGCCGAAGGAAAAAGCCAACGCCGGCACCGCGCTGGGCGTCATCGCCGACAGCATAGCCACCTCGCCGCCGGTGACCTTCATCAAGCGTCATTGGCAACACTGGACGCAAGCCAAACCGCAAGCATAAAAAAAGGCCGGAATTCCGGCCTTTTTCACGTCTGCCGAGATTAATCCCAGCTCAGCACCACTTTACCCGACTTGCCGGAGCGCATGGCGTCGAAGCCCTGCTGGAACTCGTCGATCGAGAAACGGTGGGTGATGATCGGGGTCAAATCCAGGCCGGACTGGATCAGCGCCGCCATCTTGTACCAGGTTTCGAACATTTCGCGGCCGTAAATCCCTTTGATAAACAGCCCCTTGAAGATGACCTGGTTCCAGTCGATCGACATATCCGAAGGCGGAATGCCCAGCATGGCGATGCGTCCGCCGTGGTTCATGGCATTGAGCAGCGTGCGGAACGCCGGCGGCGCGCCGGACATTTCCAGACCGACGTCGAATCCTTCGGTCATACCCAGCTCGGCCATCACGTCGTTGAGGTTTTCCTTACTGACGTTCACCGCGCGGGTCACGCCCATCTTGCGCGCCAGTTCCAGACGGTATTCGTTAACGTCGGTGATCACCACATGGCGGGCGCCGACGTGTTTGCACACCGCCGCCGCCATGATGCCGATCGGGCCGGCGCCGGACACCAGCACGTCTTCCCCGACCAGATCGAACGACAGCGCAGTGTGTACCGCGTTACCGAACGGATCGAAGATCGAAGCCAGTTCGTCGGAGATGTTATCCGGGATCTTGAAGGCGTTGAACGCCGGGATCACCAGGTATTCCGCGAAGCTGCCCGGACGGTTCACGCCCACGCCGACGGTGTTGCGGCACAGGTGCGTGCGGCCGCCGCGGCAGTTGCGGCAGTGGCCGCAGGTGATGTGACCTTCACCGGACACGCGATCGCCGATGCTGAAGCCTTTGACTTCCTGACCGATCGCCACCACTTCGCCCACGTATTCATGGCCGACCACCATCGGAACCGGAATGGTTTTTTGCGACCATTCGTCCCAGTTGTAGATATGCACATCGGTGCCGCAGATCGCGGTTTTGCGGATTTTGATCATGATGTCGTTGTGGCCCAGCTCCGGCTGAGGCTCGTCGGTCATCCAAATCCCTTCTTCCGCTTTCAGTTTTGACAGTGCTTTCATGGTTTTACCTTATGCAATAACGCCAAGATCCTTACCGATACGTGTAAACGCCGCCACTGCGCGTTCGATTTGCTCCGGGGTGTGGTCGGCGGACATCTGGGTACGGATGCGCGCCTGGCCTTTCGGCACCACCGGATAGAAGAAACCGGTCACATAGATGCCTTCCTTGAGCAACGCATTGGCGAATTCCTGCGCCAGCTTCGCCTCACCCAGCATGACCGGGATGATGGCGTGATCGGCGCCGGCCAGGGTGAAGCCGGCGGCGGTCATTTTTTCGCGGAACAGACGCGCGTTGGCCCACAGGCGATCGCGCAGGGCGTCGCCCTCTTCCAGCAGTTCCAGCACTTTGATCGACGCGGCGACGATCGCCGGCGCCAGCGAGTTGGAGAACAGGTACGGACGCGAGCGCTGGCGCAGCCACTCCACCACTTCTTTCTTGGCGGCGGTGTAGCCGCCGGACGCGCCGCCCAGCGCTTTGCCTAACGTACCGGTAATGATATCGACGCGGCCCATCACTTCGCAGTATTCATGGGTGCCGCGCCCGTTGGCGCCGACAAAGCCCACCGCATGGGAGTCATCCACCATCACCAGCGCCTGATACTCGTCCGCCAGATCGCAAACCCCTTTCAGGTTGGCGATTACGCCGTCCATCGAGAATACGCCGTCGGTGGCGATCAGAATGTGCCGCGCGCCGTCGGCTTTGGCCTGTTTCAGCTGCGCGGCCAGCTCGGTCATGTCGTTATTGGCGTAGCGATAGCGCTTGGCCTTACACAGGCGCACGCCGTCGATGATCGACGCGTGGTTCAGCGCATCGGAGATAATCGCGTCTTCCGGGCCGAGCAGGGTTTCGAACAGCCCGCCGTTGGCGTCGAAGCAAGAGGAGTACAGGATCGCGTCTTCCATGCCCAAAAAGGCCGCCAGTTTCTGTTCCAGCTGCTTGTGGCTGTCCTGGGTGCCGCAGATGAAGCGCACCGACGCCATGCCGAAACCGTGGCTGTCCATCCCCGACTTGGCGGCGGCGATGAGCGCCGGATGGTTGGCCAGGCCCAGGTAGTTATTGGCGCAGAAGTTGATCACATGGCTGCCGTCGGCAACGGCGATATCCGCCTGCTGCGCGGAGGTGATGATGCGTTCTTCCTTGAACAGCCCTTCACTGCGAGTGGCGGCAAGCTGTTGTTCCAACTGCTGATAAAAAGACGCTGACATTCGGTTATCTCCAGGATTGGGCTATTTACGGCATATTTTACTGATTTGTAACCAAACTGACGAGAATGCGCGGGAGAGAATATTAAAATTGCAGCAGATATCACGGCAAAAAGCGGACTTCAATGGCAATGCGGGATATTCGGAGCCCTTCCGCTGTTTGCCGCGGCATGAAATGCTATGATAACCGCCATTGAGCGTGGGGCATTGTGCCCCGCCAGCAGCTTAGCAGGGGTAACCCAATGATTATCGTCACAGGCGGCGCCGGCATGATCGGCAGCAACATCATTAAGGCACTGAACGACAAGGGATATCGCGATATCCTGGTGGTGGATAACCTGAAAGACGGCACCAAATTCGTCAACCTGGTCGATCTGGACATCGCCGACTATATCGATAAAGAAGACTTTATCGCCAGCATCGTGGCCGGCGACGATCTGGGCGAAATCGAAGCGGTGTTCCACGAAGGCGCCTGCTCCGCGACCACCGAGTGGGACGGCAAGTACATGATGGACAACAACTATCAGTACTCCAAAGATCTGCTGCACTACTGCCTGGATCGCGAAATCCCGTTCCTCTACGCCTCCTCCGCCGCCACTTACGGCGGCCGCGAAGAGTTTATCGAAGAGCGTCAGTATGAAGCGCCGCTCAACGTGTACGGCTACTCCAAATTCCTGTTCGATCAGTACGTGCGTGAGATCCTGCCGGAAGCGGACTCGCAGATCTGCGGCTTCCGCTACTTCAACGTTTACGGCCCGCGCGAAGGCCACAAAGGCAGTATGGCCAGCGTCGCCTTCCACCTGAACACCCAGATCAACCGCGGCGAAAACCCGAAACTGTTCGCCGGCAGCGAAAACTTCAAGCGTGACTTCATCTACGTCGGCGACGTGGCGGCGGTTAACCTGTGGTTCTGGGAAACCGGCAAATCCGGCATCTTCAACTGCGGCACCGGCCGGGCGGAAACCTTCCAGGCGGTGGCCGACGCGGTGGTGGACTTCCATCAGAAAGGCGCGGTGGAATACATCGAGTTCCCGGAAAAGCTGAAGGGCCGCTATCAGGCGTACACCCAGGCCGATCTGACCAAGCTGCGCGCCGCCGGCTACGACGCACCGTTCAAAACGGTCGCCGAAGGCGTGAAAGAGTATATGACCTGGTTGAACCGCACCGCATAAGCTGAAGGAATTAACGCTGGGTATGAAAATACTGGTTATCGGCCCTTCTTGGGTTGGCGACATGATGATGTCGCAAAGTCTCTATCGCACCCTGAAGGCCGAATACCCGTCGGCGGAGATCGATGTGATGGCACCGGCCTGGTGCCGTCCGCTGCTGGCGCGCATGCCGGAAGTCAATCAGGCGCTGGCGATGCCGCTGGGCCACGGCGCGCTGGGGCTCGGCGAACGCCGCCGCCTGGGGCGCGCCCTGCGCGCCAACCGTTACGATCGCGCTTACGTTCTGCCCAACTCGTTCAAATCCGCGCTGGTGCCTTTCTTCGCCGATATCCCGCAGCGCACCGGCTGGCGGGGCGAAATGCGCTACGGCCTGCTGAACGACGTCCGCGTGCTCGACAAGGCCGCTTTCCCGCTGATGGTGCAGCGCTATGTGGCGCTGGCCTATGACAAAGGCCGCGTTCAGCGCGCCGGCGATCTGCCGCAGCCGCTGCTGTGGCCGCAGCTGCGGGTGAGCGACGAAGAGATCGCCGAAACTACTTCGGCCTTCAACCTGACCGACAGCCGCCCGATCGTCGGCTTCTGCCCAGGCGCGGAGTTCGGCCCCGCCAAGCGCTGGCCGCACTATCACTACGCAGCGCTGGCTCAACGGCTGATCGAGAGCGGCTATCAAATCGCGCTGTTCGGTTCGGCAAAAGACCATGAGGCCGGCGAACAGATCCGCGCCGCGTTGCAGGAAGACGCGCGCGATTTCTGCCTTAACCTGGCCGGAAAAACCCAGCTGGAGCAGGCGGTGATCCTGATCGCGGCCTGCCGGGCGGTGGTCAGCAACGACTCCGGTTTAATGCACGTTGCCGCAGCGTTGAACAAACCGCTGATAGCCTTGTACGGCCCAAGCAGCCCCGACTTCACGCCGCCGCTCTCCGACAAGGCGCGGGTTATCCGCTTGATCAGCGGTTATCACAAGGTGCGTAAAGGCGATGCCGAGCAGGGATACCACCAAAGTTTGATCGATATTCAGCCGCAGCAAGTGTTGGATGCGCTGACGCCGTTACTTGTCGCCAGCGAGGAATAGTCATGCAGGTGTTAATCGTAAAAACGTCCTCGATGGGCGATGTGCTGCATACGCTGCCCGCCCTGACCGACGCGCTGCAGGCCATTCCCGATATCCGCTTCGACTGGGTGGTGGAAGAAGGTTTCAGCCAAATCCCCACCTGGCATCCGGCAGTGGATCGCGTGATCCCGGTGGCCATTCGCCGCTGGCGTAAAAATTGGTTCGGCAGCGACACCCGACAGCAGCGCTGCGACTTCAAGCGCGCGCTGCAAGAACGCCATTACGACGTGGTGATCGACGCGCAGGGCCTGATCAAAAGCGCCGCGCTGATCACCCGCGTCGCCAAAGGCAACAAACATGGCCCGGACTGCAAGAGCGCGCGCGAGCCGTTCGCCAGCTGGTTCTACAACGTGCGTCATGAGATAGACAAACAGCAGCACGCGGTGGAACGCACGCGCGAGCTGTTCGCCAAAAGCCTCGGCTACGATAAACCGGGCAGCTACGGCGATTACGCCATCGCCGCGCGTTTTCTCAGCCAGCCGCCGGTCGATGCCGGTCAATATCTGGTGTTTCTGCACGCGACAACCCGTGACGATAAGCATTGGCCGGAGCAGAACTGGCGCGAGCTGATCGCGCTGACGGCCGACAGCGGGCTGAAGATCAAACTGCCGTGGGGCGCAGAGCATGAACATCAGCGCGCGCTACGCTTGGCGGAAGGTTTTCCACATGTCGAAGTGCTGCCGAAGCTCAGCCTGCAGCAGGTGGCCGACGTGCTGGCCGGCGCCAAGGGCGTGGTCTCGGTCGACACCGGACTCAGTCATCTGACCGCCGCGCTCGACAAACCGAATATCACGCTGTTCGGGCCAACCGATCCCGGCCTGATCGGCGGCTACGGGCAAAATCAGCACTCGCTGATTTCGCCGGAAAAAAGCATGGCGACAATTGACGCCGATACGGCATGGCAGGCGTTGCAAAAGGTTATAGCATGAAAAAACTGCACATTATCAACCTGGGTAAAATGGGCGGCGTCGAGCGCCTGTTCCTGCAGTACATCAACGATACCACCGACGGCAGCAACCAGGTCCTGTGCATCAGCGGCGACATTGGCGAAGAGATCCGCCGCCAGTTGCCTGCGCATCAGCCCGTCACCTTCGCCAACCGCCTGATCAATGCGCTGCCGCTGCGCTGCCCGCAGTTCCTGCGCAAATTTTTGCTGAAGTGGAAAATCGAGCGGGCCAACGCCGACGTGGTGATCGTCTGGGACCTGGTGCCGGGGCTGGCGGCCAAACCCAAGCGCGGCAAGCTGGTTTACTACGATCACGGCTGCTCCTGGCGTTACCCCAAGAATAAAAAGACGCTGCGTTTCTTCGCCATGCTGGACGGCGTCATTTCTGCCTCACACGCGTCGAAGCGAGTGATGGAGCTGCGCTTTAATCTGCCTTGCCCCAATCACGTGGTGATCAACCGCATCAAGACGCCGGCAGGGATCGACGCTGCGCCGAAAACGCTGTCGCAGCCGGTCCGGATCGGCACGGCCTCACGCCTGGTCAGCCTGAAAGGCATCAGCGTTTCCTTATTGATGATGCAGGAGCTGCTGCGGCGCGGGCATGACGTCACGCTGGAAGTGGCCGGCAAAGGGCCGGATCGCGCGGCGTTCGAGGCGCTGGCGGATCGGCTTCAGCTCGGCGACCGCATCACTTTCAGCGGTTATCAGGATGACGTCGCCGGTTTCTTCAATCGCACGCACATCTACATGAGCACGCCGATTACCGAGCCGTTCGGCTTGTCCTGCATGGAATCGCTCTATTTCGGCGTGCCGGTCATCTTCCCGCAGGTCGACGGCCAGCCGGAAGCGGTGAAAGACGGGGTCTGCGGCATTGGCCTGACGCCGTCGGTCACCATCGAACAGCACCGGCAGCTCACCGATATCGAGGTCGACTTCCCGCATGAGGTCTACGATCCGTTGACCGACAGCCTGGTAGCGCCCAAGCTGCTGTCGCATATCGACTGTGCGGATGCCGTTGAGAAATTGCTGGAGCGAGAAACCTACCAGACTCTGAGCCGAAATGCGCAGCGCTATCCTGCGGAGCATTTCAACTATGCTCAGTTCAAAGTTGAATTCGACGACACGCTGCGATCCTTTATCGCTTAATTGAAACGTGAGCCGGAAAACACGCCCGATGCTAAAATACAGAACGCCGCACCCTGCCTTCAGCTATCTGATCTATCTGGGGTGCGCCATCGCTTTTTGCACCATCCCTTTCGGTTCCGCGACCGGACGCAATCTGTTTTACGTTTCCAGCTACATCGCCTTTATCGCCGTTTGCCTGTATCCGCGCTACTACTTCAGCAACGTTAGAAATCTGCTGCTGCCCGCGTTGATGTTCAGCGTAGGTATGGGAACCATCCTCTGGATGCATCACTTCAAACAGCCGGGTGACTACATCAATATCTATCGCTCTTATATGTCGACCGGCAAACTGCAGCTCGCGACCGCTTTCATCTTGCTGATTGCGCTCAATGAGCGGTTGTGCGTGCAGCGCCTGTTGATCGTTGTGGCTCTCGTCACCGGTCTGGCGATCAACGGTTATTCCCTCTATCAAGGGCTGCGTCTGGATATCCCGCGCGTAGAGCTCAACTTCGATCGCGCCACGGTCGCCGCCTACCTGATGACCGCCATCGATCTGGTCATGATGCAAGCCATCCTGATGCTGCGCACCCGCTACCGTCTGGTGTTATACATTGCGGCATTCCTGCTGTCCTTCTCTGCGCTGGTGCTCACCGGCACCCGCGCGGCGATGCTGGTCTACCCGGTGGCGATTTGTCTGTCGCTGCTGGCCACCAAGCAACTGGTTTCCAGAAAACACAAGCTCGCGTTGATGGCCTCGGTACCGCTGCTGCTCGTAGCCTGCGGCCTGGTGTTTAAACCGCAGATAGAAGAACGCATTCAGGCCTTTGAGACCGATATGCGTCTGATGGATCAGCCACAGACTGAAAACTCGATCATTTCACGGCTGTCGATGCAAACGCTGGCATGGCGTACCGGCTCACAAGCCCCCTGGGGCCAATCCGCCGAACAGCGCGGCGAAGAGATCCGTGCGATGGTCGCACAGCAACCTCGCCTGTCTGGCGTTATGCCCTATATCAACGTCCACCTGCACAACGAGCTGCTGGAAACCTATTCGCTCAAGGGCGTCTGGGGCGTATTGCTGCTGCTGGCACTCTATGTCTGCCTGTTCTTCTCTTCGTTCCGGCCGCAGCGCAACGCGCTGTTGCTGAGCGTGAGCGCCAGCCTGTTCGTTTACGGGCTGAGCGACGTCATCTTCTTCAGCACGGAAGGCACCGCCATGTTCTGTCTGGCGCTGATCGCCGGAGTGCTCTCCGTGGCGAGACAGACTTCCACACAGGAGCAGGCCGCGTGAACATTCAGCCACCGCTGCTCAGCGTTATCGTGCCGTTTTATAATAACGAAGCGTTCATCATCGCTGCGCTGGATTCGTTATTTACGCAGATTTCTGATGATATTGAGGTGGTGATCATCGACGATGGCTCTACCGATGCGTCGGGGGCGCTGGTCAGCCGGTATCTGGCGCAGCGGCAGCATCCGCAGGTGGCTTTTATTTCTCAGGCCAACGGCGGTATTGCACACGCCCGCAATGTCGGCCTGCAGCAAGCCACCGGGCGCTACGTCACCTTTCTCGACGGCGACGATCTGCTAAGCGACGACTATCTGGCGATCCTGCATCCCCTGCTGATCGCCGGTGAGTATGACCTGATCGATTTTAATTATCAGAAGTTCACCGAACAACCGCCGAAATCCGAGAACCGCGCGACGCAGCCCGTAGCCTACGACTTTTCACAGTTGGGGCTGAGCTGCCTGCAACCGCTGTTCGCGCGCTCAATGTGGCATCTCTGGAGCCGGGTATATAAACGCACGCTGCTGGCAGGGGAAGCGTTCGAAGACGGCAGGCGCTATGAAGACGTGATTTTCACGCCTTTTCAGTATTTCAAAACTCGCCGCATCGCCCATCTTGAGTGCGAACTCTACTTCTATCGGGACAACAGCCAGGGCATCACTCGCAATATCAAACCCAAAGATATTGACGATCTGTTGTTCGCTATGGAGAAAATGCTGCGCTTTGTGGCGCAGCATTCTGGGGATGAGCCGCTGCGCCGGTTGGCCGCCCTGATGCTGGCCAACTGCTTTTCCGAGGTGAAAAGCATGTCGAAGGCGGTGTACGGCTATTACCATTACGCGCCGGCAACGCTGCATATCCTGCGCCGCGCCGCCGATATCTGCCGCAACAGCGACGTGCCAGGCAAAAAAGTCCGTCAGATGCGCTATGCGCGAGTGGATACCTTTCTTTCGAAGCTGCGCGGGCGCAGGCCGCGCTAACCGCATCGGCCTCGCGGCCGATGCGTCGCCGCACCTTTAGCGCGCTAAAGGCACGTGCGCGACCAGTTCGTCATAAATCCGCTGCGGTTGAATAACCCCCATCGGGCTTTCCGCCTCCAGCGGCATCGTATAGCCGGTACGCGACACCTGAATGATGCGGTGCAGTTCAGGATCCTGAATCGGCCCGGTGGAGCGTGAATCGGCGGTCACGAACAGGCTGATGGTTTTCACCTTCAACGCCACCGCCAGATGCAGCGGCCCGGTGTCGCCGGTGACAAGAACATGGAAACTGTCGAGCAACGTCAGCAAGCCTTGCAGCCCCGTTTTGCCGATCTGGTTATCCACGCAGGCCTGCGTTTGCGGGCCGATTAAGCTCATAAACTGTTTGGCCTTGCCGTCGTCAAAAGGCGCACCAATCAGCACGATGCGTACATTGGGGTGCTTCGCCACCAGCTCATCGGCCAGCCGCGCATAGTGTGAAACCGGCCAGCAACGCGACTCCGTAGATGCCCCCAATTGAAACCCGATGGTGGGGTGGTCGCTGCTTTTGACGCCGCGCTGATAATCCACGGGAATTTCCATCGTCGGATCGTCGCTGCGGCAACCTAAAATGGAAATCAGCTCCAGCTTGCGGTGCACGAAGTGGCCGTAATAATGGAAGACATAGTTGGTCAGCCAAGGCTCCAGCCCGCAAATGCCCGAGCTGTAGTTATCGCGGATAATGTACTTCGCCCCGGCCAGTACGGCGCTGATGATGTCATAAGGCAGATGGGAGTGCAGGATCAGCGCCAAATCCGGCTGATGTTCGCGCAGCGATTTCAGCAACGGGCGTATCGTCTTGATCTTGCTGTCCCAATACACCACGCGATCGTAATAGCGGCCGTTTTCCACCAGCTCGCGGTTTTTCTTGTGCACCACCAGCGTGATGTGCGCGTTGGGGTAGCGTTCCCGCATCGCCCTCAATGCCGGCGTGTTGAACATGAAGTCGCCCAACGCCGTGGTGGAATAGATGACGATATTGTCAAACTGCTGGGCGCCGTCGAACGTCGCCTTGTCCTGAAAACGGCCGTACTTCGCCGTATAGCGCCGCAAGAACCAGTCGGCAACCTTGATTTTCCATTTCTTCGACATGTGCGTGCTTAGTTCGCTTTAAGTTGATAATACTCGGCCAGCGTCATGCCCACCGTGCGCTGCTGCAGCCAGTCAAACAGCTGCTCCAGATCGCGGTACAGCACTTCGATATCCTGTTCAGTTTTGAACGTCGGGCTGCCGCCCGGCATAAACTCGGAGGAGTGCAGCATAAACTCGACGTAGTCATGCCCCTGCGCCAGCGACGTCTCGGCCACGCTGATCATCTTGGCCACGTTGCCGCCACTCGGCCGCAGCCAGTTGACGGACGGCGAACGGCGCTTGCCGCGCAGCCGATCATAGCCCTGCTTGAACGCATTCATCAGCGCCGAATGCTTGTACTGGATGCTCATCGGCACTTCCAGCAGCGCCGAAGCGCCCGGCTTGGCGATGTTCTGCGGATCGATGAAATAGGCCTGCGACGGGAACCGGCTGTAATCGGTACCGCCGTTGCCCTGCGGGTTACCCGGCGAAAACTGCCAGTTGACCCGCGGCGTCACAGAACAGTCCACCTGATAGCCGTATTCCAGCAGCAGTGAGGCATAGTATTCGTTGAACGCCCAACGGCCGGCGCGATGGCTAAGCATTTTGGTCTGGAAGGCATCTTCCAGCAGCTTGGTCATGTGATCGACCTTGGCGCGGATCTGATCGGCGGGATACTCGATCAAATAAGGCTTGTGGCGCCAGTCATCGTCGGTCAGCGGCGTCAACGGCGGGCTGTTCCAGGCGTGCAGGTGCATGCCGACCTCGCCGGCGTCGCGGGCGATCACGTCGCGCGCGAACTCGACGTAGGCCGGGTCCATCGCCATTTCATAGTTGGTGAGATAAACCGGCTTGAAGGCGTATTTCTCGCACAGCGCCTGAAAGCGCGGCAAGAAACGTGTGTTTTCGGTCGCGATGCGATCGTGGTTTTGCCACAGATTATCGCCTTCGGTATCAATGGTGATGAGAAACGCCGGTTTAGTCATGAATATCGAGCCTGATATCAACAGAATGCACTATGTTACGCAGGCCGTTTCGCCAGGGCAAACGACTTTGCTGCCTGGTTTGGACAACGTTGAAGCGCATTCGTCCCCGGCTCGGCGATTTTTTTGCGGCCCGGCAAGAAAACCGTGCAACAGTAGCCACATGCGATCGGGTCATTTAGAATCAAAGATTGGTTTCCCAGAAAGCGACTCATGATGAACGACGCGCCAGCACTAACTTCCGCCCCATCCGTACAGCGTATTTTGATCATAAAACTGCGCCATCACGGCGATATGCTGCTGGTCACGCCGGTCATCAGCAGCCTGCGGCAAAACTACCCGCAGGCGCAGATCGATGTGCTGCTGTATCAGGAAACGCAGGAGATGCTGGCCAGTAATCCGGAATTGTCGACGCTGTTCGCCATCGACCGCCAATGGAAGAAACAGGGCGTCCGCGCGCATCTGGGGCACGAGCTGGCGCTGCTGCGCCGCCTGAAGGCGCAGCGCTACGATCTGGTGGTCAATCTGGCCGATCAGTGGCGCAGCGCCATCATCACGCGCCTGACCGGCGCGCGCATCCGTTTGGGCTTCGATTTCCCCAAACGCCGCGGCTTCCTGTGGCGCCACTGTCACACGCAGCTGGTGCCGGTGGACAATCACGCCCACCTGCATACCGTCGAACAAAATCTCTCGTTGCTGGCGCCGCTGAACCTGCCCACGCTCAATGAGCATGTCACCATGAGTTACGATCCGCAGGATTGGCAGACCTGTGAGCAACGGTTGCAGAAACAGGGCGTCGCCGGCAGTTATATTGTGGTGCAGCCCACCTCGCGCTGGTTCTTCAAATGCTGGAGCGAAGAGAAAATGGCCGCCACCCTCACCGCCTTGCAGGCCGACGGACACCAGTTGGTGATCACCTCCGGCCCCGACGCCAGAGAACAAGCCATGGTAGAGCGCATTTTGGCGCTCTGCCCGCCGCAGGGCGTAATCTCGTTGGCCGGCCAGCTGACGCTGCGCCAACTGGCCGCCCTGATTGATCACGCCAAGCTGTTTATCGGCGTGGATTCAGTGCCGATGCACATGGCCGCCGCGCTGCAAACGCCGTGCGTGGCGCTGTTCGGCCCTTCCAAGCTGACTTTCTGGCGGCCGTGGCAGGCTACCGGCGCCGTGATCTGGGCCGGCGACTTCGGCGAACTGCCCGATCCGGACGCCATTGATACCGGCACCGACGAACGGTATCTCGACCTTATTCCTACAGACGCGGTGATTGCAGCCGCGCGGAGCACGCTGGCATGAAAGCATTTCGTTTGGCGATCGTTCGCCAAAAATACCGCCCGGACGGCGGAGCCGAACGTTTCGTTTCCCGCGCCCTGGAAGCGCTGGAACAACAGGATCTCGATCTGAACGTCATCACCCGCGAATGGCAAGGTGACGCCAATCCCAACTGGCACATTCACCTGTGCAATCCGTTAAAGCTCGGCCGCATCAGCCGCGAACGGGGCTTCGCCGTGGCGGCCAGGGCGCTGTGGCAGAAAGAGCGCTTCGATCTGGTGCAAAGCCACGAACGCATTCCCGGCTGCGACATCTACCGCGCCGGCGACGGCGTACACCGCCGCTGGCTGCTGCAACGCGCGCGTCTGCTGCCGGAGTGGCGCCGCAAGTGGCTGTTCTCCAACCGCTATCACCGCTATGTGATGTGCGCCGAACGCGCCATGTACGCCGCGCCGGAGCTGAAAGCCGTCATCTGCAACGCCGAGATGATCAAGCAGGAAATCATCGCCGACTTTGGCGTGCCCGCCGACAAAATCACGGTGATCTATAACGCCATCGACAACCAAAAGTTCCCGCCCGCCGACGAGGCCCAGCGCCGGCGTCTGCGCGAGCAATATCAGATCCCGCAACAGGCGCACTGCCTGGTCTTCGTCGGCTCCGGTTTCGAGCGCAAAGGGCTGGCCGCCGCCATCCGCGCCGTGGCGGTGACCGACAGCCACCTCCTGGTGGTCGGCAAAGACAAGGCCGAAAAACGCTACCGGGCGCTGGCGCAGTCGCTAGGCTGCGGCGATCGCATTCACTTTATGGGCGTGCAGAAACAGACCTTGCCGTTCTATCAGGCCGCGGATGCGCTGCTGCTGCCGACGCTGTACGATCCGTTCCCGAATGTGATTCTGGAAGCCATGTCCTGCGGCCTGCCGGTTGTCACCAGCACCACCTGCGGCGGCGCCGAGTTTATCACCCCTGGCCAGAACGGCTTTGTGACGGACGCGCTCGACGTACCGGCCATCACGGAGGCCATTCGGGCGCTGCCGCGCCAGGCGCTGGGATCATCCATGGGCGAAGCGGCGAGATTGCGCATTATGACGGCCACGCCGGCGCATCTGTCCGAACAGCTCATTTCCCTCTATAACCGGTTACTGGATTAGCTATGCGTATTCTGATGATCATCGATGGCCTGCCGGGAGGCGGCGCGGAAAAAGTGGTGTTGACCCTGTGCCAGGGCATGCAGCAACAGGGGCATAAAGTTAGTCTGATCTCGCTGCGCGACGTCTGCAATTACCCTATCCCGCCGGGCATTGATTATCAGGTGGTGGCCGATCGCAGCCGTGCCCCCTGGCGCAAGCTGACCGAGCTCTCACGCCGCGCCGCCGCGCTGGATCGGGCAATAGCCGAACACGAGCGCCAACACGGCGCGTTCGATCTGGTGTTCTCGAATCTGCATAAAACCGATCGCATCGTCAGCCGCAGCAAGCGGTTGGCCGCGGATCGCCTGTGGTTCTGCATTCACGGCATTCTCTCCACTTCCTACCTCGGCCACCGCAAAGGCCTGGATCGCTGGCTCAAGCAACGTAAAATCGCCAACGTTTACCAGGGGAGAAATATCGTCGCCGTTTCACAGGCGGTCGGCGACGATCTGCAGCAGAAGTTGCCGATCCGCCCGCGCCGCCTGGCGGTCATCAACAATCCGTTCGATATCGACGCCATTCATCAACAGGCGGCGGCGCCTTGCGAACTGGCCGGCCAGGAGTATCTGGTGCACGTCGGCCGCTTTCACGCCACCAAGCGGCATGACCGCCTGCTGAAAGCCTATGCGCTCTCCGGCATTCAGGCGCCGCTGGCTTTGATCGGCACCGGGGATGACGCCCGCGTCGCCGAGGTCAAACGTCTGGCGGCAGACTTGGGCATCGCAGAGCGCGTGCTATTCCTCGGTTTCCAGGCCAATCCCTACCCATTTATTCGCCATGCCTCGCTGCTGGTGCTCAGCTCCGACAGTGAAGGGTTTGGCAACGTGCTGGTAGAATCGCTGTTGTGCGGCACGCCGGTGGTCAGCACCCGCTGTCCGGGCGGCCCTGCGGAAATTCTGGAAAAAGCCGGCATGGCTAACGCGTTGGCGGAATTAAACGAAGCGTCGCTGGCAGAAAAAATGGCGGAAATTTACGCCAATCCGCCACAGATAAATCAACAGCAATTGCTGAGCTATGGGCTGGACCCTATTTGCCGTCAATATATTGAGCTGAAAGAAAAATAATAAAAAAATAAATAAGGCAGGTGATACCTGCCTTATTTTCTTCGTTAGCTGAGTGCCTGCATTTTCTGCCAAACCTCATCGACAGAAACATCTTCACAGTGCCCCGATTCACTCTGCAAAATATGATGGCGGCCAGTCCATGGATGCCAGGACGTTTTATCGGTATCGCCAAAGAACACCACCATGTCCTTATTCAACGCGGCGGCAAGATGCATCTGCCCGCCGTCGCTGCACAGCACCCGGCCGCATAAATCAAACCCGCCCAACAGCTCGCGCACCGACGCCGTCGGATAAAGTGCGACGCGTTCGTTTTGGCACAGCGCCAGCAGCTGTTCGGCGCGCTGCCGATCGCCGATGTCGTCCGGCGCCAGCGTGCCCTGCGGCGACCAGAAGATCAGCACGCCGGTGTGGGGATCGGCGGTCAGACGGTTGATGATTTCGGCATAGCGTTCAACCGGCCAGCGTCTTTTCGGGCTGCGGCTGCTGATATGCACGGCGCATACCCGTTCGACCGACGGCAGACGTTCCTGCAGCCGCTGCACCGCCAATTGCCGCTCTTCCGGCGTCAGGAATACCCGCACCGGCGGGATCGGAATGGCTTGATCGGTGATCGCCGATAAATAGCTGTAGGTGTGTTCAACCTGATGGAGGCCGCGGAAATCGTCCTTGCGGAACGGGCGCTGAATCTCTTTCGTGCCCAGATCGGCACCGATGATATGGGTGGCGCCGGCCATTTTTGCTAAACGCAGGCTGTATTTGCAAGGCACCGGGTTGGCCAGAATGACCGCATCGAACTTTATTTTGCGCAGCTTCAGGAAGATCATCAGACGTTCGAAATAAACGCCCAACGTCGTTTCATTTTTCGCCTTGTGCTTGGCCTTTTTATAGACAAAGACTTTCTCGAGATGAGGGTTGTTTTTAACAACGTCCTGGCTGACTTTATTGATCAGCAGATAAACTTTTGCGTCTGGATAGGCAATTTTCACCCCTTCAATCAAGGGCGTAGTGCAAACAAGATCGCCGATGTTGTCGCGGCGAATAATTAAAATATTCTTCATTCCGAGCCTATCGGCGAAATCGCTCGCCGGTTGTCTGAAACTGACACCCAAGGTTACCAAATTAGCGCCTTTCCCTTCCAGTTATGGTACTATTCCGAATAACCCATATAAATGAAATTGATAGAATGTTGCTGCGTTTATATCAGGTACTACTCTACCTCATCCAACCCCTGATCTGGCTCCGCTTACTGCTGCGCAGCCGCAAAGCTCCAGCCTACCGTAAACGCTGGGCGGAACGCTATGGCTTCTGCGCCGGGAAAGTCGTGCCGGGCGGCATTATGCTGCATTCCGTCTCCGTCGGCGAAACGCTGGCGGCCATCCCGCTGGTGCGGGCGCTGCGCCATCGTTACCCCGCTTTGCCGATAACTGTGACCACAATGACCCCGACAGGTTCAGAACGCGTCCAGTCCGCTTTCGGCAAAGACGTGCATCATGTCTATCTGCCCTACGATCTGCCCGGTTCCATGAACCGCTTCCTCGACCAGGTGAATCCCAAGCTGGTGATCATCATGGAAACCGAGCTATGGCCTAACCTGATCAACGCACTGCATCAGCGGCAAATCCCCCTGGTGATCGCCAATGCGCGCCTGTCGGCTCGTTCCGCCGCCGGCTACAAGAAAATTGGCGGATTCATGCGCGATATGCTGCGCCGCATTACGCTAATCGCCGCACAGAACCAGGAAGACGGCGATCGGTTTATCGAACTGGGCCTGAAACGCTCGCAGCTGGCCGTAACCGGCAGCCTGAAATTCGATATCTCCGTCACCCCGGAGCTGGCCGCCCGCGCCGTTACATTGCGCCGCCAATGGGCGCCGCGCCGCCCGGTGTGGATCGCCACCAGCACCCATGACGGTGAAGAAACCATCCTGCTTGAAGCGCACCGCAAACTGCTGGAAAAACACCCCGACCTGCTGCTGATCCTGGTGCCGCGTCACCCGGAGCGCTTCCCGACCGCCAAAGAGCTGGTGCAGAAGGCCGGCTTCAGCTACACCCTGCGCAGCAGCGGCGAAATCCCGTCCGGCAGCACCCAGGTGGTGATCGGCGATACCATGGGCGAACTGATGCTGCTGTACGGCATCGCCGATCTGGCCTTTGTCGGCGGCAGCCTGGTGGAACGCGGCGGGCACAACCCGCTGGAAGCCGCCGCGCACGCCATCCCGGTGCTGATGGGCCCACATACCTTCAACTTTAAAGACATCTGCGCCAAGCTCTCGCAGGCCGAAGGCCTGATCACCGTGACCGACGTGGATTCGCTGGTGAAGGAAGTGGAAACCCTGTTGACCGACGAAGATTACCGTCGCTACTACGGCCGCCATGCGGTGGAAGTGCTGTATCAGAATCAGGGAGCGTTGCAGCGCCTGCTGCAGCTGCTTGAACCGCATCTGCCGCCCCGGAGCCACTGAATGAGCAGCCGCAAAAGCCTGTCGGTGGTGATGATCGCCAAAAACGAAGCCGGGCTGTTGCCGGACTGCCTGCGCTCTGTCGCCTGGGCCGATGAAATCATCGTGCTGGACTCCGGCAGCGAGGACGACAGCGTCGCCGTCGCCGAAAGTCTGGGCGCCAAAGTCTTCACGCACACCGACTGGCAAGGATTCGGCAAGCAGCGTCAGCTGGCGCAAAGCTACGCCAGTCATGACTACGTTTTGATGATCGACGCCGACGAACGCGTCACCCCCGAGCTGCGGCAATCCATCGAGCGGGTGTTGAACGCACCGGACGACGGCGCCGTCTACAGCTGTGCGCGGCGCAACCTGTTCCTTGGCCGTTTCATGCGCCACAGCGGCTGGTATCCCGACCGCGTCAACCGCCTGTACGCCAACCAACGCTATCGCTATAACGACGATCTGGTGCACGAATCGCTGAACATCGGCGACGCCAAAGTGATCCCCCTCAGCGGCGATATGCTGCACCTGACCTGCCGCGACTTCTTCGCCTTCCAGCGCAAACAGCTGCGCTATGCCGAAGAGTGGGCCACGCAACGCCACCGGGCCGGCAAGCGTTGCGGCTATCTGTCCATCCTGACCCACACGCTCGGTGCCTTCGTCAAAACCTGGCTGCTGCGGGCCGGTTTCCTTGACGGTAAACAGGGGTTGCTGTTAGCGGTGGTCAACGCGCAATATACCTTCAATAAATATGCCGCATTATGGGCATTGGGCCGCAACTACTCAGAGAAGTGAATCATGACCAGCAAAGCCATCTATCCCGGGACCTTCGATCCCATGACCAACGGCCACCTGGATTTAGTGACGCGCGCGTCGCTGATGTTCGATCACGTGATTCTGGCCATCGCCGCCAGCCCGAGCAAAAAGCCGCTGTTCAGCCTGGATGAGCGCGTGGCGCTGGCGACGCAGGTCACCTCGCATCTGGGCAATGTGGAAGTGCTGGGTTTCAGCGAGCTGATGGCGCACTTTGCCGCTCACCAGAATGCCAATATCCTGGTGCGCGGCCTGCGGGCGGTGTCTGACTTTGAGTACGAATTGCAGCTGGCGAACATGAACCGCCATTTGATGCCGACGCTGGAAAGCGTGTTCCTGATGCCTTCCGAAGAGTGGTCGTTCATCTCCTCTTCACTGGTGAAAGAGGTCGCGCGTCACGGCGGCGATATCGCGCCTTTCCTGCCTGACGTGGTTACGCAGGCGCTGATGGCGAAGCTCGCCGCCGAGTGATGCTCAGCGCTGGCAGCGCCGGCAAAAGAAGGTGCTGCGCTGCCCGTGCTTGGCGGATTCGATCGGCGTGCCGCACGCGCGGCAAGGTTCTCCCGCCCGCCCGTAAACCTGCAACTCCTGCGCGAAATACCCCGGTTTGCCGTCCGACTGCAAAAAGTCGCGCAATGTCGTACCGCCCTGCTCGATGGAGCGCTGCAACACCGCCTTGATGGTCTTCACCAGCCGTTCCGCTTCGGCTTTGCTCAACGATCCCGCCGGACGATCGGGCAGGATCCCGGCGCTGAACAGCGATTCACTGGCGTAAATGTTACCGACGCCGACCACCAGCTTGTTATCCATCAGCCACGGTTTGATCAGCGTGCGCTTATTGCGTGATTTTTCATACAGGTAGTCGCCGTTGAACGCTTCACTCAGCGGTTCCGGCCCCAGATGCGCCAACACGCTGCTGGTCGCCAGGTCTTCGCACCACAGCCAGGCGCCGAAACGGCGCGGATCGGTATAGCGCAGGATCATGCCGTTGCTGATCACCAAATCGACGTGGTCGTGTTTGCCCGCTTCATCTTCGTTCTCCTCGCGCAGCATGCGCAGGCTGCCCGACATGCCCAGGTGCACGATAATCCAACCGTTCTCCAGCTCGATCAGCAGGTATTTGGCTCGGCGCTGCACGCTGAGCACCGGCCTATCGCTCAGCGTCAGGATCTGCTCGGAAACCGGCCAGCGCAGGCGCGCGTTGCGCACCACCGCATACTGAATGCTGTGGCCGACAAGATAAGGCTCTATACCGCGTCTGCTCGTCTCAACTTCCGGTAATTCAGGCATCTGGCTTCCCCTCCGACGTTTTCTACCCTTTATAAAACAAAAAACCCGGCCAAGGCCGGGTTTTTCATTAATCCACTAAAATTATTTAATTTTAGCTTCTTTGTATACTACGTGCTGACGGACAACTGGATCGAATTTCTTCAGTTCCAATTTTTCCGGCTTAGTACGCTTGTTCTTCGTGGTGGTATAGAAGTGACCAGTACCAGCAGAAGAAACCAGCTTGATCTTCTCGCGAACACCTTTAGCCATGATTCAGTTCCTTAATACTTCTCACCACGGGCACGCAGATCGGCCAGAACCGTCTCAATACCCTTCTTATCGATAACACGCATACCTTTAGCAGATACACGCAGAGTTACAAAGCGCTTCTCAGCCTCAACCCAAAAACGGTGTGAGTGCAGGTTAGGCAGAAAACGGCGTTTGGTCGCGTTCATTGCGTGGGAACGGTTGTTACCGCTCACCGGGCGCTTGCCAGTAACTTGGCAGACTCGGGACATGTCTATTCTCCAAAAATCAAATCAGCTCGAGCTTCGTATAGGGTATGGCCGCCTCGTCAGGCTTTTAGAGCCCATCTCAGCAAACTTCATACTGAGGAGACTCTCGTCATCAGGTAGAAACCACACATCAGGCCAGAAACCTGCTGAGATAGGCTCTTGCGCCAAACCCAAGATTCTCAAAGGTGGCGTAGTATACGCTCTGAAGCGTAAGTGCTCAAGTCCCGAACAGCTAAAGATCCCACAAGGATCGCGAAAAAATCGCTTAAAGCCATCCGCGCTCGGCAAAAGAGACGCATTCACCCCGACCGATCACCAAATGATCGAGCACTCGGATCTCCAATAACTGACAGGCTTTCACCACCTGTTCCGTTATCAAACGGTCGGCATGACTGGGTTCAGCCTTACCCGAGGGGTGATTATGCGCGAGAATCAGCGCGGCGGCATTAGCCTTCAACGCTTCACGCACAATTTCTCTCGGGTAGACGACGACGCTGCTGATGGTACCAGCAAACATCTCCTGATGGCGAATAACCCGGTGCTGATTGTCTAAAAACAATACCAAAAAGACCTCTCGCTCGCGATGGGCCAGCAGGCTTTGCAGATAATGCTGGGTGACGCGCGGATTGAGCATGGCGTTTTCCTGCGACAAATGGCTGGAAAAGAAGCGCAGCGCCAGCTCGGCAATCGCCTGCAGCTGCGTATAGCTGGCATCCCCCAGGCCTTTTTGGCTACAAAAAGCCTGATGATCGGCCGACATCAGGTGATAAAGCGAGCCGAACCGGCGCAGCAGTTGCTCCGCCAGCTGCATCACGTGCACGCCGGGCAATCCGGTGCGCAAGAAAATGGCCAACAGCTCTGCGTCGGACAGCGCCGCCGCCCCCTGCATCAACAGCTTTTCACGCGGCGCCAGCGCGCCCGGCCAGCACGCCACAATCGGGTTGCTCATCGTGTTCCTCCCTGAAAGGGCTACAGCATGCCATGTGCTGCCCGGCGCGTTCGACAGGTGTTTGATAACATTGCGAAGTGTTTCGCAAAGCACAATGTAACGCCCTGCAGCCATTGCGGAATCACTCACCTGAACGGCGGATATGCTAAAATGGCGCATCTTTCGGCTTTCAATCGGACAATGATGATGACGGGACTTTCCGGCAAACATATTGTGCTTGGCATCAGCGGCGGCATCGCCGCCTACAAATGCCCAGAGCTGGTGCGCCGCCTGCGCGACAGGGGTGCAGAAGTGCGCGTGGTGATGACCCACGCCGCCAAGGCGTTCATTACGCCACTGACGCTGCAGGCCGTTTCCGGCTACCCGGTGTCCGACGATCTGTTGGATCCCGCCGCCGAAGCCGCCATGGGCCACATCGAACTGGGCAAGTGGGCGGATCTGGTGATTCTGGCGCCGGCGACCGCCGATCTGCTGGCGCGCGTCGCCGCCGGCATGGCCAACGATCTGCTGACTACCGTCTGCCTGGCGACCGACGCCCCTATCGCCGCCGCCCCCGCCATGAACCAGCAGATGTATCGCGCCGCCGCCACGCAGGCCAACCTGCAAACGCTGCAGACGCGCGGCATGCTGCTCTGGGGGCCGGACAGCGGCAGCCAGGCCTGCGGCGACGTCGGCCCGGGCCGCATGCTGGATCCGCTGGACATCGTCGACCTGGCGAACGCGCATTTCTCCGCCCCGCAGGATCTGCAACATTTGCAGGTTATGATCACCGCCGGCCCAACGCGTGAAGCGCTGGATCCGGTACGTTTCATCAGCAATCACAGCTCCGGCAAAATGGGCTTCGCCATCGCCCGCGCCGCCGCCGCCCGCGGCGCGCAGGTGACGCTGATCGCCGGGCCGGTCAGCCTGCCGACGCCGCCATCGGTCACCCGAGTGGACGTCACCAGCGCGCTGGAGATGGAGCAGGCGGTGCAACAGCGCGCGGCGCAGCAGCAGATTTTCATCTCCTGCGCCGCCGTGGCCGACTACCGCCCCGAGCAGATCGCCGATGAAAAAATAAAAAAACAGGGTGATGAAATCGTCCTCAAGATGGTAAAAAACCCCGATATCGTCGCCGGCGTGGCCGCGATGACCAAAAATCGACCGTTTGTCGTGGGGTTTGCCGCCGAAACCCAGAATGTGGAAGAATACGCGCGGCAAAAACTGGCGCGTAAGAAGCTGGATTTGATTTGCGCTAACGATGTATCGCTTGCAGAGCACGGGTTCAACAGCGACACCAATGCCCTGCACCTTTTTTGGCAGGATGGAGAAAAGCGCCTGGCGCTGAGCGACAAGGCACTCCTTGGCCAACGTTTAATAGACGAGATAGTCAGCCGTTATGATGAAAAAAATCGACGTTAAGATCCTCGACCCGCGTATCGGTCAGGATTTCCCGCTACCGACCTACGCCACGCCGGGCTCCGCCGGTCTCGACCTGCGCGCCTGCCTGGACAGCGCGGTAGAGCTGGCGCCGGGTGAAACCACGCTGCTGCCCACCGGCCTCGCGATCCACATCGCCGACGCCGGCCTGGCGGCAGTGATCCTGCCGCGCTCCGGCCTGGGCCATAAGCACGGCGTCGTGCTGGGTAACCTGGTCGGCCTGATCGACTCCGATTACCAGGGCCAGCTGATGGTGTCCGTTTGGAACCGCGGCCAGAAGCACTTCACCATCGAGCCGGGCGAACGCATCGCGCAGATGGTCTTCGTGCCGGTGGTGCAGGCCGAATTCAACCTGGTGGAAGAGTTCGACAGTAGCGAGCGCGGCGAAGGCGGCTTCGGCCACTCGGGGCGCCACTAAGCGCCACCCAATGCACGATGGCCGGCAGGGAAACGTCGCCTGAACCTTGCCTTTCCGGGGAGAAGGATGTCTCTGCGGCAAGGTTTTACCGCGACAATTGCAGCGCACACCAGGCAGCGCGGAAAAAGGCCGTTAAGGCCGCTGACCCCAGCATCGTAAAAAAGCTATCACATAAGCCGCACAGAGCCTGCTCTGCAGCGGCCGGTGCCCGGGTTTCCGTCAGTTAAGTTTTAGCAAGGGTCTAATCAGACATGGCAGAAAAAGAAAATACGAAAAGGAATCGGCGCGAGGAAATATTGCAGGCGTTAGCCCAGATGCTGGAATCCAGCGACGGCAGCCAGCGCATTACCACCGCCAAGCTCGCCGCGAACGTGGGTGTTTCTGAAGCTGCGCTGTACCGGCATTTCCCCAGCAAGACACGGATGTTCGACAGTCTGATCGAGTTTATCGAAGACAGCCTGATCACCCGCATCAACCTGATCTTGCAGGACGAGAAAGAGACGTTTAATCGTCTGCGCCTGATTTTACTGCTGATTCTGGGCTTTGCGGAACGCAACCCGGGGCTGACGCGCATCATGACCGGCCACGCGCTGATGTTTGAACAGGATCGCCTGCAGGGCCGCATCAACCAGCTGTTCGAACGCATCGAGGCGCAGCTGCGTCAGGTGCTGAAAGAGCGCAAATTGCGCGAAGGCAAAGGCTTCATCGTCGATGAAACGCTGTTGGCCAGCCAACTGCTGGCCTTCTGCGAAGGCATGTTGTCGCGCTATGTGCGTTCGGAATTCCGCTATCGTCCAACGCAGGAATTCGACGCCCGCTGGCCGCTATTGGCGGCACAGCTGCAATAACGAAAACGCCGGGCATGCCCGGCGTTTTTATTTATACCCCGAACTGCTCGCGGTAAGCGCGCACCGCCGCCAGGTGGTCCGCCATTTCCGGTTTCTCTTCCAGATAAGCGATCAGGTCCTTCAGCGTCACGATCGAAATCACCTTGCAGTGATAGTCGCGTTCCACTTCCTGAATGGCGGAGATATCCGCGCGGCCGCGTTCCTGACGGTCGAGGGAGATCAGCACCCCCGCCAGCGAAGCGCCGCTGGCGCCGATGATTTCCATCGACTCGCGGATCGCGGTGCCGGCGGTGATCACATCATCCACCAGCATCACACGCCCCTGCAGCGGGCTGCCGACCAGCGAACCACCCTCGCCGTGGGTCTTGGCTTCCTTGCGGTTAAAGCAGTAAGGCACGTCGCGCTCATGGTGTTCCGCCAGCGCAACCGCCGTGGTGGTGGCGATAGGAATGCCTTTATAGGCCGGGCCAAACAGCAGATCGAAATCGATGCCGGAGTCCATCAGGGCTTCGGCGTAGAAGCGCCCCAACAGCGCAAGATCGCGCCCGGTATTAAACAGGCCGGCGTTGAAGAAATACGGGCTGGTGCGGCCGGATTTCAGGGTGAACTCGCCGAATTTCAATACCTGCTTGTTAAGCGCGAACTCGATAAACTGGCGCTGATAGGCTTTCATTACTGCTTCTCCTCGTCTGAATCTGCTTGGGTCTTGTCATTACTGCCGCCCGATCGTCGGGCATAAAAAAGGCGACTTCTCAGTCGCCTTAAAAAATCAGTCCGCCAGCGCCGCTTTCTGCGCCTGGAAGATGGTTTCGATGCCCCCTCGGGCCAGCGCCAATAGCGCCAACAGCTCATCGTGGCTGAACGGCTCGCCTTCGGCGGTGCCCTGCACTTCAATCATGCGGCCGTCTTCCATCATCACCACGTTCATGTCGGTTTCCGCCGCGGAATCTTCCACATACTCCAGATCGCACAGCGCTTCGCCGTTGACGATGCCGACGGAAACCGCCGCTACCATGCCCTTCATCGGGTTGGCTTTCAGCTTGCCGTTGGCCACCAGGGTGTTCAGCGCATCGGCCAGCGCCACGCAGGCGCCGGAGATGGAGGCGGTGCGGGTACCGCCGTCGGCCTGCAGTACGTCGCAGTCGAGGGTGATGGTGAATTCACCGAGCTTTTTCAGATCCACCGCGGCGCGCAGCGAGCGCGCGATCAGGCGCTGGATCTCCAGCGTGCGGCCACCTTGTTTGCCTTTGGCGGCTTCACGTGCGTTGCGGCTGTGGGTGGAGCGCGGCAGCATGCCGTACTCGGCGGTGATCCAACCTTGCCCCTGGCCTTTCAGGAAGCGCGGAACGCCCTCTTCTACCGTGGCGGTGCACAAGACTTTGGTATCGCCAAACTCAACCAGCACTGAACCTTCAGCGTGTTTGGTATAGTGACGGGTCAGTGTCAGGGGGCGAACTTGCTGTGGTGCTCTGCCTGCAGGACGCATGGGCTCTCTCCGGCTTCAAATCAACTATTGGCTGCGCATTATACGGGCTTCGTGACGTAATGCCTATCCTGCCCGCAGTCGCGACGCTATAATCGCCCCATCTTTTCCTATTACGGGTACGCATCAATGATCCGCAGCATGACCGCCTACGCCCGGCGTGAAATCAAGGGTGAATGGGGCAGCGCAGCCTGGGAGCTGCGTTCCGTTAACCAGCGCTACTTAGAAACCTACATCCGTCTGCCGGAGCAATTCCGCAGCCTGGAGCCGGTGATCCGTGAACGTATCCGTGGCCGCCTGACCCGCGGCAAAGTCGAATGCAACCTGCGTTTCGAACTGGATCCAAGCGCGCAAAGCTCGCTGATCCTGAACGAAAAACTGGCCAAACAGCTGGTCGAAGCCGCCAACTGGGTGAAAATGCAGAGCGACGAAGGGGAAATCAACCCGATCGACGTGCTGCGCTGGCCAGGCGTGATGTCCGCGCAGGAGCAGGATCTGGACGCCATCAGCGTCGAGCTGATGCAGGCGCTGGACGGCGCGCTGGATGACTTTATCGTCGCACGCGAGAGCGAAGGCGCCGCGCTGAAGACGCTGATCGAACAACGCCTCGACGGCGTCAGCGCCGAAGTGGTCAAAGTGCGCGCCCAGATGCCGAACATCCTGCAATGGCAGCGCGAGCGCCTGGTCAGCAAGCTGGAAGAGGCGCAGGTACAGCTGGAAAACACCCGCCTGGAGCAAGAGCTGGTGCTGATGGCGCAGCGTATCGACGTCGCCGAAGAGCTGGACCGTCTGGAAGCGCACGTGAAAGAGACGCACAACATCCTGAAAAAGAAAGAAGCCGTCGGCCGCCGCCTCGACTTTATGATGCAGGAGTTCAACCGCGAATCGAACACCCTGGCCTCCAAGTCGATCAATGCCGACGTCACTGCTTCGGCCATCGAGCTGAAAGTGCTGATCGAGCAAATGCGCGAGCAGATCCAGAATATCGAGTGATCCTGCCCCTAATGTCATCAAGCCCGCGCCACGCGGGCTTTTTTATGGCTGCAAATCAGCGATAGGCGGCCACCTGCTCCTCACCGATCAACCCCATTTTCTGCAGCTGCACCGCAATGCTCCAGGTTGAGCGCTCGAACTCATCGCTCAGCGCTTCCAGCGTCGCCCCGGCCGCATGGCTCTCGCGCAGCCGCAGTTTTTCCTCTTTCGGCCAGGGGAAGTAGGCATTGGCAGGTCGGCCCTCGACCAGATTCTTCTGCCGTTTCTCCTCCGGCGTCAACCGGGCTTTTTTCTGCAGTTCGGCCTCACCTCCAAACTCGTTGGCTAACGCGAACAGCAGCCGGATAGCCTCCGGTGCGCAGGCCGCTGAAGCCGGTTTCAACAGCTCGCCGGTGTCGGGATTAACGCCGTTGGCCAGCGCCCTGAGCAAAGTGCCAATATTCATCGTTCGCCTCCTTGTCCGAGAAAATGCGCGCCGGTCACGGCGCCTGTTCCAAACATGTTTCTCTTCCTCAGCCAAGAAAACCACGCTTTACGTCGGGAAAAATCGCCGATTGCGAACCAAATTCCAGGCGTTTGCACATAAGTAACGGTGATTGCATCAAGTTGCGAGCCGGCAGGCCTCTGGGGAGACGGCTCACCGGGGGCTTATGAAAAACTGCCGAGCAGCGCGTGCGGATGACAATCGGCAAGATATCCCGCATGCCATAAGTATTTTGTTCTAATTATCACGCAAGGTAATGAAAGGATGGCGATGCTGTGGCTAAATGTGTTTTTTTCCTGCCCGTGAACCGTACGGACCGTTTATGCCACAAATTCTGCAATTTATTATGGCCCTGGTGGTGATCATCGCCCTGGCGCTGCTGGTCAGCAATAATCGCAAGAAAATCCGCCTGCGCTATATCATCCAGCTGTTGGTGATCGAAGGCGCGCTAGCCTATTTCTTCCTGCACTCCGCCAGCGGGCTCAGCGTGATCAAACACGTCGCCGGCTTCTTCGACACCCTGCTCGCCTACGCTGCCCAAGGATCGGAGTTCGTGTTCGGCGGCATGAGCAAGGATGGTCTGGCGTTCATCTTCCTCGGCGTTTTGTGCCCTATCATCTTTATTTCCGCCCTGATCGGCATTTTGCAGCATTTCCGCATCCTGCCGCTGATCATCCGCCTGGTCGGCACCCTGCTGTCCAAGGTCAACGGCATGGGCAAGCTGGAATCGTTCAACGCCGTCAGCACGCTGGTGCTGGGGCAGTCGGAGAACTTTATCGCCTATAAAGGCATCATCGGCGATATCTCGCCGCGCCGCATGTACACCATGGCCGCGACCGCCATGTCGACGGTTTCGCTCTCCATCGTCGGCGCCTACATGTCGATGATCGACGCGCAGTACGTGGTGGCGGCGTTGATCCTTAATATGTTCAGCACCTTCATCATCCTGTCGATCATCAATCCATATCAGGTTGAAGACGAGCCGGAGCTGAAGCTGAACAAACTGCATGAAGATCAGAGCTTCTTCGAAATGTTGGGCGAGTACATTCTGGCCGGCTTCAAGATTGCGATGATCATCGCGGCGATGCTGATCGGCTTTATCGCGCTGATCTCCGCCGTCAATGCGCTGTTCTCTGCGGTGCTCGGCATCAGCTTCCAGCAGATCCTCGGCTACGTGTTCTATCCGCTGGCCTGGCTGATCGGCATCCCGGCGGAAGAGGCCCTGAAGGCGGGCAGCATCATGGCGACCAAACTGGTAGCCAACGAATTCGTGGCGATGATTGAACTGAAGAAGATCGCGGCGGAGCTGTCGCCGCGCGGGCTGGGCATTCTGTCGGTGTTCCTGGTGTCGTTCGCCAACTTCGCCTCCATCGGCATCGTCGCCGGCGCCATCAAAGGGCTGAACGAGCAGCAAGGCAACGTGGTTTCCCGTTTTGGCCTGAAGCTGGTTTACGGCTCGACGCTGGTGAGCCTGTTGTCGGCGGCCATCGCCGGCCTGGTGCTGTAATCCCCACTCCCGGCCGCATGGCCGGGAGTTCGTTTTAAAACGCCACGCACACCGGCGCATCCACCCGCATTACCGAATCCTGCGCGAACTGCTGCTTATAGCCGCTGCGCAGCGCCTCGATATTCGCCTCGCTCTCTTTGCCCTGCGCATGAATCAGCAGCAGCGCCTTGCTGTTCTCGCGCGCCAGCTTGCCGTCGTGACCCAGCCACTGTCCTTTGGCATCAAAGACCGTCAGCCCGTCTTTAAAACGCGGCGTCACCTGGCTATCAACGAAGGTTTGCCACTCGGCGGCAGTGATCGCCGGCCCCGCAGGGCGGTTCAGGCCGAAGTAGAGCGTTGTTTGCATCATCGGATCGCCGGTACGGCAAGCCGGGATGGGTGACACAGCCTGGTGGCCTGGCGCCACGCAGCCGCTCAGCAACAGGGCGGCCACCACGGCGCCGGCGGCCAGTTTCGGGGGGTTTTTCATCTGCAGTCTCGGTTTCTCGGTTGAAGGATTAGCTGCAAAAAGCATAGTCAGCGATGGAAACCAGCGCGAAATTTCTAATGCTTTTATTAACAGCAAGATGTTAAAAAAGGCTGGTTATCGGCAATAAAAACGGAGTTTGGATTAGCTAAATTAATCCGAAACGCCATCAGTGAAAAAAACTCAGTGGCGCGCGTCCTCGGCGGCGATTACCCTGCCGGCCATCATTCTGAGGCAAGTACGCTGTGAACCCCTTATGTTACTGAGCATCCTTTATATCATCGGCATCACCGCCGAAGCCATGACCGGCGCGCTGGCCGCCGGCCGCCGTCAAATGGACATGTTCGGCGTGATCATCATCGCCTCTGTCACCGCAATCGGCGGCGGGTCGGTGCGCGATATGTTGCTCGGGCATTTTCCGTTGGGCTGGGTCAAACACCCGGAATACATCGTCATCGTCGCGATAGCGGCGATCGTCACCACCTGGGTGGCTCCTCTGATGCGCCATCTGCGCCGCCTGTTCCTGGTGCTCGACGCCGTCGGCCTGATCGTCTTCTCCATCATCGGCGCACAGGTGGCGCTGGATATGGGGCACAGCGCCATTATCGCCGCCATCGCCGCGGTGATCACCGGCGTCTTCGGCGGGGTGCTGCGCGACATGTTCTGCAACCGCATCCCGCTGGTTTTCCAGAAAGAGATCTATGCCGGCATCTCCTTCAGCGCCGCCTGGCTGTATATCGGCCTGCAGCACCTCAGCCTGCCGCATAATCTGGTGGTGATCCTCACGTTGGTCGCCGGCCTGAGCGCGCGTCTGATCGCCCTGCGCTTCCGCCTCGGCCTGCCGGTGTTCAACTACCAGCATCCGGATCACTGATCTCGGGGCGGCAACGCGCCGCCGCCGAGGCCAAAACTGCAGAAATGTTGCCCTTCGACGCGCAAATTCGCTCATTCGCCGCTTTTTCCGCGCAAAGCGGCGGGCAAAATGCGAGCTAACGCTGCACCCGGCGCGTTAGCCGTGTATACTGTGCGGAGAAAATACACATCCGCTGTTATTGGCATATCAACCGTTATCAACGAACATCATCATGGCTCAAGGCACGCTTTATATTGTCTCTGCTCCCAGTGGCGCAGGTAAATCAAGTCTGATTCAGGCTTTGTTAAAGACGCAACCGCTGTACGACACGCAGGTTTCGGTTTCGCACACCACGCGCGACAGTCGCCCGGGTGAAAATCACGGCGAGCATTATTTCTTCGTCTCGAAAGACGAATTCCGCCGGATGATCGAGCAGGACGCGTTTCTTGAGCACGCCGAAGTGTTCGGCAACTATTACGGCACCTCGCGCGCCGCCATCGAACAAGTGTTGGCGACCGGCGTTGACGTGTTTCTGGATATCGACTGGCAGGGTGCGCAGCAAATCCGCGCCAAAATGCCGCAGGCGCGCAGCATCTTCATTCTGCCGCCGTCGAAGGAAGAACTGGGCCGCCGCCTGCGCGGGCGCGGTCAGGATTCCGACGAGGTGATCGCCAAGCGCATGGCTCAGGCCGTGGCGGAAATGACGCATTACGCGGAGTACGATTACCTGATCGTGAACGATGATTTCGATCTGGCGCTGTCCGATCTGAAGACCATCATTCGCGCCGAACGCCTGCGTTTGGGCCGCCAGTTGCTGCGGCATGACGCTTTAATCAGCAAACTATTGGCAGACTGAAGGCAGTTTCAGTATCATGCCCAGTCTTTTCGTCACCTGTGGAGTAGCACAAATATGGCACGCGTAACTGTTCAAGACGCTGTAGAGAAAATTGGTAACCGTTTTGACCTGGTGTTGGTCGCTGCTCGTCGGGCGCGTCAGATCCAGACCGGCGGCAAAGATGCACTGGTTCCGGAAGAGAACGACAAGTACACCGTTATTGCCCTGCGCGAAATCGAAGAAGGCCTGATCACCAGCCAGATCCTCGACGTGCGTGAGCGCCAGGAACAGCAAGAGCAGGAAGCCGCAGAGATTCAAGCGGTTACCGCGATTGCTGAAGGTCGTCGTTAATTAGACTGCGAGTCCGCCTTGTACCTGTTTGAAAGCCTGAATCTGCTGATTCAACGTTACCTGCCCGAGGAGCAGATTAAGCGCCTCAAACAGGCATACCTCGTCGCGCGCGACGCGCACGAGGGCCAGACACGCTCCAGCGGTGAGCCTTACATTACTCACCCGGTCGCCGTGGCCTGCATCCTGGCGGAAATGCGTCTCGATCACGAGACGCTGATGGCGGCATTGCTGCACGACGTCATCGAAGACACCCCAGCCACCTATCAAGATATGGAACAGCTGTTCGGCAAGAGCGTCGCCGAACTGGTTGAGGGCGTCTCCAAGCTCGACAAGCTGAAGTTCCAGGACAAGAAAGAAGCGCAGGCGGAAAACTTCCGCAAGATGATCATGGCGATGGTGCAGGATATCCGCGTCGTGCTGATCAAGCTGGCCGACCGTACGCACAACATGCGCACCCTCGGTTCGCTGCGCCCCGACAAACGCCGGCGCATCGCGCGTGAAACCCTGGAAATCTACAGCCCCCTCGCCCACCGTCTGGGTATTCATCACCTGAAAACCGAGCTGGAAGAGCTGGGCTTCGAGGCGCTGTACCCAAACCGTTATCGCGTGATCAAGGAAGTGGTGAAAGCCGCGCGCGGCAACCGCAAAGAGATGATTCAAAAAATCCTCTCCGAGATCGAAGGGCGGCTGACCGAGGCCGGCATCGCCTGCCGCGTCAGCGGAAGGGAAAAACACCTCTACTCCATCTACCTCAAGATGCACCTGAAAGAACAGCGTTTCCATTCCATCATGGATATCTACGCGTTCCGGGTGATCGTGAAAGAGGTCGATACCTGCTACCGCGTACTCGGCCAGGTGCACAGCCTGTACAAACCGCGCCCGGGGCGGGTGAAAGATTACATCGCCATTCCCAAGGCCAACGGCTATCAATCGCTGCATACCTCGCTGATCGGCCCACACGGCGTGCCGGTCGAAGTGCAGATCCGCACCGAAGACATGGATCAGATGGCTGAGATGGGGGTGGCCGCGCACTGGGCTTACAAGGAAAGAGAACAGGGCGAAACCGGTACTACGGCGCAGATCCGCGCCCAGCGCTGGATGCAAAGCCTGCTGGAGCTGCAGCAAAGCGCCGGCAGTTCGTTTGAATTTATCGAGAGCGTCAAATCCGATCTGTTCCCGGATGAGATTTACGTTTTCACCCCGGAAGGCCGCATCGTCGAGCTGCCCGCCGGCGCCACGCCGGTCGACTTCGCCTATGCGGTGCATACCGATATCGGCCATGCCTGCGTCGGCGCGCGCGTCGATCGTCAGCCATACCCGCTGTCGCAGTCGCTGACCAGCGGCCAGACCGTCGAGATCATCACCGCACCGGGCGCGCGGCCCAACGCCGCCTGGCTGAACTTCGTGGTCAGCTCGAAAGCACGTGCCAAAATTCGCCAGATGTTGAAGAACCTCAAGCGCGACGACTCCGTCGGCCTCGGCCGCCGACTGCTCAACCATGCGTTGGGCGGTAGCCGCAAGCTGGCCGAAATCCCGCAGGAAAACATTCAGCACGAGCTGGACCGCATGAAGCTGGCGACGCTGGACGATCTGCTGGCGGAAATCGGCCTCGGCAACGCCATGAGCGTGGTGGTGGCGAAGAATCTGCAGGGCGATCAGTCCAGCCTGGGCACCACCTCCGGCGTGCGTAACCTGGCCATCAAGGGCGCCGACGGCGTGTTGATCACCTTCGCCAAGTGCTGCCGTCCGATTCCGGGCGACCCGATTATCGCTCACGTCAGCCCGGGCAAAGGGCTGGTGATCCACCATGAATCTTGCCGCAATATTCGCGGCTATCAGAAAGAGCCTGAGAAGTTCATGGCGGTCGAGTGGGATAAAGAGACCGAGCAGGAGTTCATCGCCGAGATCAAGGTGGATATGTTTAACCACCAGGGCGCGCTGGCCAACCTGACGGCAGCGATCAACGCGGCCGAGTCCAATATTCAGAGCCTGAACACCGAAGAGAAAGACGGTCGGGTTTATAGCGCCTTTATCCGCTTGACCACCCGCGATCGCATCCATTTGGCAAACATTATGCGTAAAATCCGTATCATGCCGGATGTGATCAAAGTTAACCGCAACCGAAACTAGCGCTTATGAGTCCTGAACGCTATGCGCGGATTTGTGAAATGCTCGCGACCCGGCAGCCGGATTTGACGGTCTGCCTGGAGCAAGTGCACAAGCCGCATAACGTCTCCGCCATTATCCGCACCGCCGACGCCGTCGGCGTGCATCAGGTCCACGCCGTGTGGCCCACCACCCGCATGCGCACCCTGGTTTCCTCCGCCGCCGGCAGCAACAGCTGGGTCAGCGTTAAAACCCATCCCACCATCGGCGACGCGGTCGGTCACCTGAAAGCGCAGGGCATGCAAATTCTGGCCACCAACCTGTCTGCGCGCGCGGTCGATTTCCGCGAGGTGGACTACACCCGGCCAACCTGCGTGCTGCTCGGCCAGGAAAAAACCGGCATCACCGAAGAAGCGCTGGCGCTCGCCGACCAGGACATCGTCATTCCGATGATCGGCATGGTGCAATCGCTCAACGTCTCCGTGGCTTCGGCGCTGATCCTGTATGAAGCGCAGCGCCAGCGGCAGAATGCCGGCCTGTATCGCCGCGACAACAGCATGTTGGATGAAGAAGAGCAGCAGCGTCTGCTGTTCGAAGGCGGCTACCCGGTGCTGGCCAACGTGGCCAAGCGCAAAGGGCTGCCACGCCCGCAGATTGACGAGCAGGGCCAGGTGGTCGCCAGCGCCGAATGGTGGGCGGCCATGCAGGCGACGGTGCGCAAATGAAAGGCCGCCTGCTGGATGCTGTCCCACTCACCACGCTTTCCGGGGTTGGCGCCAGCCAGGCGGGCAAACTGGCCAAGCTTGGCCTCGAGACCATTCAGGATCTGCTGCTGCACCTGCCGCTGCGCTACGAAGACCGCACCCGCCTCTACCCGATCAACGATCTGCTGCCGGGCATCTACGCCACGGTAGAAGGGGAAGTGCTGCGCAGCGACATCAGCTTCGGCCGCCGTCGCATGCTGACCTGCCAGATCAGCGACGGCACCGGCATCCTCACCATGCGGTTCTTCAATTTCAACGCCGCAATGAAGAACAGCCTGGCCACCGGCCGCCGCGTGACCGCCTACGGCGAGATCAAACGCGGCAACCACGGCGCGGAGATCATTCATCCGGAATACCGTATTCAGGGCGAAGCCAGCGAGGTCGAGCTGCAGGAGTCGCTGACGCCGGTCTACCCCACCACCGAAGGGGTGCGGCAAGCCACGCTGCGCAAGCTGACCGATCAGGCGCTGGCGCTGCTGGATACCTGCGCCATCGCCGAACTGCTGCCGCCGGAGTTGAGCGGCGGCCTGATGAGCCTGCCGCAGGCGCTGCACACCCTGCACCGCCCGCCGCCGGACATTCAGCTGGCGGATCTGGAGCTGGGCAAACACCCGGCGCAAAAACGCCTGATCCTCGAAGAGCTGCTGGCGCATAACCTCAGCATGCTGGCGGTGCGCGCCGGCGCCCAGAGTTACCAGGCTCAGCCGCTGCTGCCGGACGATCGGCTGAAAAACCGTTTTCTCGCGCAGCTGCCGTTCTCGCCGACCGGCGCGCAGACGCGCGTGGTGGCCGACATCGAAGCCGACATGCAAAAAGACTTCCCGATGATGCGGCTGGTGCAGGGCGACGTCGGTTCCGGCAAAACGCTGGTGGCGGCGCTGGCGGCGCTGCGCGCCATCGCGCACGGCAAGCAGGTGGCGCTGATGGCGCCGACCGAGCTGCTGGCCGAGCAGCATGCCAACAACTTCCGCCAGTGGTTCGAACCGCTGGGGCTGGAGGTCGGCTGGCTGGCGGGCAAACAGAAAGGCAAGGCGCGCATCGCGCAGCAGGAAGCCATCGCCAGCGGCCAGGTATCGATGGTGGTCGGCACCCACGCCATCTTCCAGGAGCAGGTGCAGTTCAACGGCCTGGCATTGGTGATTATCGATGAGCAGCACCGCTTCGGGGTGCATCAGCGGCTGGCGCTGTGGGAGAAAGGCGAAGAGCAAGGCTTCCACGCCCATCAGCTGATCATGACCGCCACGCCGATCCCGCGCACGCTGGCAATGACCGCCTACGCCGATCTCGATACCTCAGTCATCGACGAGCTACCGCCGGGCCGTACGCCGGTGACCACCGTGGCCATTCCCGATACCCGCCGCGCCGACATCATTCAACGGGTGAAAAGCGCCTGTCTGGAAGAGGGGCGACAGGCTTACTGGGTGTGCACGCTGATCGAAGAGTCCGAACTGCTGGAAGCGCAGGCGGCGGAAGCCACCTGGGAAGAATTGAAAACCGCGCTGCCGGAGCTGAAGGTGGCGCTGGTGCACGGTCGCATGAAAGCGCAGGAAAAGCAGGCTGTGATGCAGGCGTTTAAACAGGGCGAGCTGCAGCTGTTGGTCGCCACGACGGTGATCGAAGTCGGTGTCGACGTGCCGAACGCCAGCCTGATGATCATCGAAAACCCGGAGCGGCTGGGCCTGGCACAGCTGCACCAGCTGCGCGGCCGCGTAGGACGCGGTGCCGTGGCCTCACACTGCGTGCTGCTGTACAAAACGCCGCTGAGCAAAACCGCACAAACGCGCCTGCAGGTGCTGCGCGACAGCAACGACGGCTTCGTTATCGCGCAGCGCGATCTGGAGATCCGCGGCCCGGGCGAGCTGCTCGGCACCCGCCAGACCGGCAGCGCCGAATTCAAGGTGGCGGATCTGCTGCGCGATCAGGCGATGATCCCCGAAGTGCAACGCGTCGCTCGCCATCTCCATCAGCACTATCCGGAACACGCCCTGGCGCTGATTGAACGCTGGCTGCCGGAGAAGGCGCGCTACTCCAACGCATAAAAAAGGGCGCCTGCGGCGCCCTTTTCGTCATGACTCGCGATATCACCCCACCGCCGGGAACACCGGCAGCAGCAAATACAGCTTAATGACGATGGCGTTGGCGATATCGATAAAGAACGCCCCCACCATCGGCACCACCAGAAACGCCAGGTGCGACGGGCCGAAGCGATCGGTGATCGCCTGCATGTTGGCGATCGCCGTCGGCGTGGCGCCCATGCCGAAGCCGCAGTGGCCGGCGGCCAGCACCGCCGCGTCGTAGTTCTTGCCCATCACCCGGTAGGTGACGAAGATCGCGTACAGCGCCATCACCAGCGTCTGCACCGCCAGGATCGCCAGCATCGGCAACGCCAGCGAAGCCAGCTCCCACAGGCGCAGGCTCATCAACGCCATCGCCAGGAACAGCGACAGGCTGACGTTACCCAGCACCGATACCGCCCGCTCGAACACGGTATAGAAACCGGTGAAGGCCAACGTATTGCTGAGGATCACCCCGACGAACAGCACGCAAACGAAGTTTGGCAGCTCAAACACCGTCCCGTTCAGCAGGCCGGCAATCAGCTGCCCCAGGCTCAGACAGATGGCGATCATGGCGATGGTTTCGATCATCACCAGCGAGGTGATCAGGCGGCCGCTTTCCGGCTTCTCGAAGCCGCTCGGCTGCACGCTGTCTTCCGGCGTGCCTTCCGGCGTAGAGGAGTGTTTGACCAGATAGCGTGCCACCGGGCCGCCGATCAGGCCGCCCAGCACCAGGCCGAAGGTGGCGCAGGCCATGGCGACTTCCGTCGCGTTTTCAAAGCCGTAGCGCTCGATGAACAGCTTGCTCCAGGCGGCCCCGGTACCGTGGCCGCCAGACAGAGTGATCGACCCGGCGATCAGGCCCATCAACGGATCCAACCCCAACATTTTCGCCATGCCAATGCCGATAGCGTTCTGCACCAGCAGCAGCCCCAGCACCACGAACAGGAATACCATCAGTGCCTTGCCGCCGGCGCGCAACCGCGCCAGGTTGGCGTTCAGGCCGATGGTGGCGAAGAAGGCCAGCATCAGCGGATCCTTCAGCGACATGTCGAAGCTGATTTCCCAGTTGGCGAACTTTTTCAGGGCTAACAACAGGAGGGCCACCAGCAAACCGCCGGCGACGGGGGCAGGAATGGTATATTTTCGCAGCAGAGGAATGCTTCTGACGCACTTGCCCCCGAGGAGCAAAACCAGCGTCGCGGCGACTAACGTGCCATAAGTATCAAGATGAAACATCCAGGTACTCCATGTAAGGGAAAAGATCCAAATAAAAATAATAAGTTATAGAAAACCACTGAGTTTTTAAACTTGATGAGTGCAGGATTAGAAGTAAAAAACGCTGCGATGACAAGAAAAAATGAATGAAAATGCGACATAAACGAGAAAGTCGGCAACATAATATTTATGCGCAACCGTTTGCTTTTGCGGGGCGGGGCATTAAAATGCCTGCTTTGCCGTATCTGGAAACGCCACACCATGAGCATGTCATCCTCAGAGCTTGATGCCGCGCGTCAAGCCGCCTCTGAACCCCGCGCCAGTGAACTGATTTATCGTCTGGAAGATCGCCCGCCGCTGCCGCAAACGCTGTTTGCCGCCGGCCAGCATCTCCTGGCGATGTTCGTCGCGGTGATCACACCGGCGCTGCTGATCTGCCAGGCGCTGGGCCTGCCGGCACAGGATACCCAGCACATCATCAGCATGTCGCTGTTCGCTTCCGGTCTGGCTTCCATTCTGCAAATCAAAACCTGGGGGCCGGTGGGTTCCGGGCTGCTGTCGATTCAGGGCACCAGCTTCAACTTCGTTTCGCCGCTGATCATGGGCGGCCTGGCACTGAAAAACGGCGGCGCCGACGTGCCGACCATGATGGCCGCGCTGTTCGGCACCCTGATGGTCGCCTCCTGCACCGAAATTTTGCTGTCGCGCGTGCTGCATCTGGCGCGCCGCATCATCACCCCGCTGGTTTCCGGCATTGTGGTGATGATCATCGGCCTGTCGCTGATTCAGGTCGGTCTGACCTCTATCGGCGGCGGCTACGCCGCGATGAACGATCATAGCTTCGGCTCGCCGAAAAACCTCCTGCTGGCCGGCGCAGTGTTGGCGGTCATCATCCTGCTGAACCGCCAGCGCAACCCTTACCTGCGCGTCGCTTCATTGGTGATCGCCATGGCGGTCGGCTATCTGTTGGCCTGGGCGATGGACATGCTGCCCGCCGACGCTCCGGCGGCACCCACGGCGGCGATCACTATTCCCACGCCGCTCTATTACGGCCTGGGCTTCGACTGGAACTTGCTGCTGCCGCTGATGCTGATCTTTATGGTCACCTCGCTGGAAACCATCGGCGACATCACCGCCACCTCTGACGTCTCCGAACAGCCGGTCAGCGGGCCGCTGTACATGAAGCGTCTAAAAGGGGGCGTACTGGCCAACGGCCTGAACTCGATGCTGTCGGCGGTGTTCAATACCTTCCCCAACTCCTGCTTCGGCCAGAACAACGGCGTGATCCAGCTGACCGGCGTCGCCAGCCGCTATGTCGGCTTTGTGGTGGCGCTGATGCTGATCGCGCTGGGGCTGTTCCCGGCGGTAGCCGGCTTCGTGCAGCACATCCCCGAGCCGGTACTGGGCGGTGCGACCATCGTGATGTTCGGCACCATCGCCGCCTCCGGCGTGCGCATCGTGTCACGCGAGCGCCTGAACCGCCGCGCCATCATGATCATGGCGCTGTCGCTGGCCGTCGGCATGGGCGTGTCCCAGCAGCCGCTGATCCTGCAGTTCGCGCCGGACTGGCTGAAAACCCTGCTCTCTTCCGGCATCGCCGCCGGCGGCATTACCGCCATCGTGCTGAACCTGGTGTTCCCGCAGGAACACGAGAAAAAGTAACCCCTCCATTGATGTTCAAGCGGCCGCTTGCGGCCGTTTTTTATTGTCTATCAGACCATTGCCCTTGAGATGCCCGGCCAATTGCGGCATAAACAGGGTATCTTTTTTGACCGATGCGGATGTAGACGATGAAATTTATCGGAAAGCTGTTGCTGACGTTGCTGCTGCTGATCGTGCTGGCTGTGGTGGTGCTGTACCTGGTCGGGCAAACCCGCTGGGCGGCAGGCCGCCTGAGCGCCTGGATCAGCGACAATAGCGAATACCGCCTGTCGATAGGAAAAATCACCCACTCGTGGAACCAACCGGACCAGATCGGTCTGGAAGACGTGCAGCTGGCGCGCAACGGCCAGCCGCAGGCGCTGGTCGCCAAACGCGTCGATCTCGGCCTCAGCCTGCGCCAAATCACCGAGCCGCGCTATTTCCACAGCGTCACGCTACGCGACGGCACGCTGAACGTGCAGCAGCAGGCGGCGGCGCTGCCTGTACAGGCCGACGTGCTGCAGTTGAGCAACATGGCGCTGCAGTCCAACGATAACGAGTGGCAGCTCAATGCGCAGCAGGTCACGGCCGGCATCACGCCGTGGCGCCCGCTGGTCGGCCATCTGCTGGGGGACAACAACCAGTTTCAGTTCAGCGCCGGTTCGATGACGCTGAACGGCATTCCCGCCTCGAAGGTGTTGGTGCAGGGGGAGCAAAAGCAGGGCCAGCTGCTGTTGAACAACTTCGGCGCCGATCTGGCGCAGGGCGACCTGACCGGCGTGGCCAGCCGCGCCGCCGACGGCAGTTGGCTGGTGGATCGCCTGCGGCTGAGCGGCGTGCGCCTGCAGACCCCGCTGACGCTGGTGGAATTCATGCAGCGCTTTACCACGCTGCCGCCGGTCACCCTCAAGCGTTTCGATCTGATCGACGCACGCCTGGAAGGCAAGGCATGGGCGTTTAACGATCTCGATCTGTCGCTGCAAAACGTCAGCGTCGAAAAAGGCGACTGGCGCAGCGAAGACGGCTCGCTCAACGTCAACGCCAGCGACGTGATCAACGGCGGTTTCCACCTGATCGACCCGATCGCCACCCTGCGGCTCTCTTCCGCCGGCATCGCCATTCAGCAATTCACCACCCGCTGGGAAGGCGGGTTGCTGCGCACCTCCGGCAACTGGCTGCGCGCCGGCAAACGCCTGCAGCTGGATGAAGTGGCCATGGCGGCGCTGGAGTACACCCTGCCGATCGACTGGCGCGAGCTGTGGCTGAAACCGCTGCCGGACTGGTTGGCGGAGGTGTACGTCACCAAGCTGACCACCAACCGCAATCTGATCATCGATATCAACCCGGCATTTCCGTTCCAGATCACCGCGCTGGACGGCTACGGCAGCAATCTGCTGCTGGCGCGCGATCGCCAATGGGGCATCTGGTCCGGCTCGCTGAACCTGAACGGCAGCGAGGCCACCTTCAACAAAATCGACGTGCGGCGCCCTTCGCTGGCGCTGAACGCCGACGGCAACCAGATCAACGTCACCGAGCTCAGCGCCTTTATGCCCAATGGGTTGCTTGAGGCCAAAGCGACCGTCGATCAACTGCCGGGCAAACCGTTCCAGCTGACGCTGCACGGCCGTTCGGTACCGATCAATACCTTGCAGCAATGGGGATGGCAGCCTGTGCCGCTGACGGGCGACGGCAACCTTGAGCTGCAGTTGAAAGGGCTGTTGAACAGCGACGGGCCGTTCAAAGCCTCATTGAAGGGCAACCTGCAGGCCACCGCCGGCGACGGCCAAGCGGTGAACCAACAACTGCCGTAATGCACTGCGCGGCCCGCCCTCAGGGCAGGGCCGCCGCCTTACTCTTCCAGCGCCTCAGAGCCGCCCTGATCCAGCGGCACATCCGGCTCGGCCGGCAACACCATGTAGGTGCCTTCGAACACTGCACCCTTGTCCTCGTCGCCGAACAGATGCACTTCGGCGTGTACGCGCGCGCGGCGGCCGCGCGCCAGACGCGCCAAATCGCCGCTCAGCGAGCCGAGATCCGCCACTGCCCGCGGCCTGCCGGTGATCGGTTTGCTGTAACGAATGTGCGCGTCCGCCAGAATGATGGTGCCGCCGAGATGGCGCTCGCGCAACAGCAGCCAAATCAGCCCCCAGGCGGTCAACGTCGCCAGCGAGAACAGGCTGCCGGCGAACAGCGTGTGGTGCGGATTTTGGTTGCCGATCTCCGGCATGGTGGTGACAAAGCGCTGGCCGGTGTATTGGCTGATGCGCACGCCCATCTTTTCGCTCAGCGGGATATGTTCATACCAGGCCTGCTGCAATTGGCCGCACCAGTCGGGGCGATGCAGGATATCGTCGAGCGTCGCCACCGGTTTGATCATCAAAAAGTGGCGGATCGGGGTGGTCTGCGGTGCGGTGATCTCGCCCTGATTAACGAAGCCCAGCTTGGCGAAGAAATCCACCGCGTCCTCGCGGGCGCTACACACGACCCGCTTCACGCCTTCCTGCCGCGCAACGGACTCCAGCGTCATCGCCACCAGCGTCCCCAGCCCTTTATCCTGAAGCGTCGGGTCTACCGCCAGAAAACGGATCGCCGCCTCGTTGTCGGCATTGATGTACAGCCGCCCGATGGCGACGATTTTACCGGCCTCGTCCACCACCATTTGGTGATGGGCCATGGCGTCATAGGCATCCTTTTCCGAACCCACCGGCTGGTGCAACGGCTTGCGCAGCATTTCCCAGCGAAACTGGTAATATTCCTTCAGTTCTTGCTCTGTTACGGGTACTCGTAGGTGATACATAGACGCCTGTTCTCCGAATGCTTAGACCTGTAGCCAGAATGTCACCGGACCATCGTTGACCAGCGCCACCTGCATGTCGGCGGCGAACTCGCCGGTCTGGGTCTCTACGCCGCGTTCGCGGCATTGGCCAACAAAATATTGATACAACCGATCGGCTTCCTGCGGCGCGGCGCCGCGCGAGAAGCTGGGCCGCATGCCCTTCTGGGTGTCCGCCGCCAGGGTGAACTGCGAAACGACCAGCACGCTGCCCCCGGCCTGCTGGACGTTGAGATTCATCTTGTCGTTCTCGTCGCCGAAAATGCGGTATCCCAACACACGTTCGCACAGGCGCTGCGCTTTTTGCTCGTTATCGCCCTGCTCCACGCCCAATAACACTAACAAACCGGGGCCAATCTTGCCTACCGTCTCGCCACCCACCGTGACGCTGGCGTTTAACACCCGTTGAATCAACGCAATCATTCCTGCTGCCCTTCTGGTTTTTGTTCCTGTTGCTCCGCCTTCTGACGGCGGTAGTCGCGGTATTCACCGATGGTCACGGTAATTTCCGCGCCGAGTAACACGATACACCAGCTCCAATAGACCCACAGGAATAAAATCGGGATCACCGCCAGCACGCCGTAAATCAGCTGATAGGAGGGGAACATGGTGACGTACAGCGCAAATCCCTTCTTGCCCAGCTCGAACAGCAATCCAGCCACCACCGCGCCAATCAGCGCGTCTTTGGGCGGCACGCGCACCGTCGGCACGATGCAATACAGCAGCCAGAAGGAGATGCACGACAAAATCAGCGGGAAGATGCGCAGTACCTGATCCACCAGGCCATTGACGCCGGTCTGCGCCAACCAGTTGAGCGACAGCAAGTAAGAGCTGATGGCCATACTGGCGCCCACCAGCAGCGGCCCCAGCGTCAGCACCATCCAGTACACGGCGAAGGAGAAGACGATCGGCCGCTTGTTCTTGCTGCGCCAGATGGTGTTCAGCACGCTGTCCACCGAGGAAATCAGCAACAGCGCGGTGACGATCAGCCCACAGGTGCCGACGGCGGTCATCTTGTTGGAATTGGCGACGAACTGTTCCAGGTAGTTCTGGATCACGTTGCCGGCGGCCGGCACGAAATTGGAAAAGATAAAGCTCTTCAGCTGCTCGCTGATGTCGGAAAACATCGGGAAAGCCGCGAACAGGGCGAACACCACGGTGACCAGCGGCACCAGCGACAGCAGGGAAACATAGGCGAGATGGCCCGCCAACATCGTCAGGCCATCGTGGTCGATGCGCTGGTACAGCAGCCGTCCGAAGGTGACGCCAGGCTTAATTGCAGAGGGCAGCTTCTTGCGGCGGAAAAACGACATGGTCACTCCTTGATGTCCGTTGATACGCCTTAAGCTTAACGCGCTCTGCGCTCATTGAGCAAAATAGGCCGGCACCACGTCGCGATCGGTGACGTGCACCGTCTTGATCCCCAGCGCCTGCGCGGCGAGGACGTTCGCCGGGTGATCGTCGAAAAACACCGCGTCGGCGGCAGCGGTGTTTTCCGCAGCCAGCACATGCTGGTAGATGTTGGCTTCCGGTTTGCGCATGCCGAGATCTTGCGACAAATAGAGATGATCGGCGGCGGCGGCCACTTCAGGGTAGTGCTGCGGCCAATAGTTGCAATGCAGGCGGTTGGTGTTCGACAGCACCACCACCCGGTGGCCTTCGTTGCGCAGACGCTGCATGATGTCGATCACCTCCGGACGCAGCGCGACGAATACCGCCTGCCAACCGGTGGCGAACTGTTCAAAGCTGAGCGCGATGCCCATTTCATCGCACAGCTTGCCGGCGAAGTCTTCGTCGCTGATTTCACCGCGCTCATGCTGCTGGAACACCTCACCCATGGCGAAACGATCGGACAGCACCGCCAACGGCGTGCCGCTCAAATTGCTCCACACACCCAGCACACGCTTGAAATCGATATCGACGATCACATTACCTAAATCAAAGATATACAGCATAGTCCTCTCCTATGGGCCGGTGAGATTTCACTGTAGCGGGAAAAGGAACAGCTGAACAGGGAACGAACGGAAAAGCGCATAGCGCGCCGCACAAACGGGGAACAACAGAGGAAAAAACTCAGGGCGCGAGAACCGCGCCCTAAGCATAGGACACTCAATCAGCGATTAAGCGTCTTTAGGACCGCGGCTGGCGCGCTTACGATCGTTTTCCGTCAGGTGACGCTTACGGATACGGATCGAGGTTGGCGTCACTTCTACCAGTTCATCGTCATCGATGAACTCCAGAGCTTGCTCCAGGGTCATTTTGATGGCCGGAACCAGGGTAGTCGCTTCGTCAGTACCGGAAGCACGCATGTTGGTCAGCTTCTTACCGGTCAGGCAGTTTACGGTCAGGTCGTTAGAGCGTGAGTGAATACCGATGATCTGGCCTTCATACACTTCCGCACCGTGGCCCAGGAACAGCTTGCCGCGATCCTGCAGGCCGAACAGCGCGAACGCGACCGCTTTGCCCTGGCCGTTGGAGATCAGCACGCCGTTCTGACGCTGGCCCACTTCGCCCGGACGCACGTCGTCGTAGTGGCTGAAGGTGGAGTACAGCAGACCGGTGCCCGAAGTCATGGTCATGAATTCGTTACGGAAGCCGATCAGACCGCGGCTTGGTATCACGTAGTCGAGACGCACGCGGCCCTTACCGTCCGGATCCATGTTTTTCAGGTCAGCTTTACGCTCACCCATCGCCTGCATCACGGAACCCTGATGCTGCTCTTCGATATCCAGCGTTACGTTCTCGAATGGCTCCTGCTTGCGGCCATCGATTTCACGGAAGATAACTTTCGGACGGGAAACCGCCAGCTCGAAACCTTCGCGACGCATGTTTTCGATCAGCACCGACAGGTGCAGTTCGCCACGGCCGGAGACGCGGAAGGCGTCCGCATCGTCGGTTTCTTCAACGCGCAGCGCTACGTTGTGCACCAGCTCTTTGTTCAGACGGTCAAGGATCTGACGCGACGTCACGTACTTACCTTCTTTACCGCAGAACGGCGAGGTGTTGACGTTGAAGAACATGGTGACGGTCGGTTCGTCGACGGACAGCGCCGGCAGCGCTTCTACGGCATTGGTGTCGCAGATGGTGTCAGAGATGTTCAGCTCGCCCAGGCCGGTGATGGCGATGATATCGCCCGCTTCCGCCAGGGTGCTGTCGATACGCTCCAGACCCAGGTGACCCAGCACTTTACCCACTTTACCGTTGCGAGTTTTACCTTCGCTGTCGATGATGGTGACCTGCTGGTTCGGCTTCACTTTACCGCGCTTGATGCGGCCGATGCCGATAACGCCCAGGTAGTTGTTGTAGTCCAACTGGGAGATCTGCATCTGGAATGGCGCTTCCAGCTCAACCTGCGGCGCAGACACGTGGTCGACGATCGCCTGATACAGCGGGGTCATGTCTTCCGCCATGTCGGTGTGGTCGACGCCGGCGATGCCGTTCAGCGCAGAAGCGTAGATGATCGGGAAGTCGAGCTGCTCGTCAGTCGCGTCGAGGTTCACGAACAGGTCGAACACCTGATCCACAACCCAGTCAGGGCGCGCGCCAGGGCGGTCAACCTTGTTGATGACCACGATCGGCTTCAGACCGTTGGCGAAGGCCTTCTTGGTCACGAAGCGGGTTTGCGGCATAGGGCCATCCATTGCATCCACAACCAGCAGCACCGAGTCAACCATCGACATCACGCGCTCTACCTCACCGCCGAAGTCGGCGTGTCCTGGGGTATCCACGATGTTGATACGGTAACCATTCCAATTAATGGCGGTGTTTTTTGCGAGGATGGTAATCCCACGCTCTTTCTCCAAATCGTTGGAGTCCATTACGCGTTCGGTCGCTTCCGCACGCTCTCCGAAAGTACCGGATTGTTGCAGCAGCTTGTCAACCAGGGTGGTTTTACCATGGTCAACGTGGGCAATAATGGCGATGTTACGCAAATTTTCGATCACAGCTTTGCCTCGGGCATTAGAAATAGCGCGCTATTGTACACGTATTAAGCGAGGGACTAAACAAGATCACAACCATCTCTTATAAACAACCGCGTACCGGTCAGTTTGTGATCCCTTTCACGGTGCAAAAAGCCGCAATCGTTGCACTTTTGCACCATTTCAGTGCCCACGCCCACCCCGATTGCACCATAACAGTGCAATTTATCGCTGATGGTGCATACTGTGGCTGGGTAAAACCCGCGCAGAAAGGCGATGAACGCCTTTTTAAAAAGTTGGCACGCTTTTCGCTTTAGTCTTTTCAAGGCGAAAAAAAGCCAGTTCCACAGATTCGTTCCACGACGACGACAATGATAAACCGGGAGAGTTAAGTATGTCCGCTGAACACGTTTTGACGATGCTGAATGAGCATGAAGTGAAATTCGTAGACCTGCGTTTCACTGACACCAAGGGTAAGGAACAGCACGTGACTATCCCGGCTCATCAGGTAAACGCCGACTTCTTCGAAGAAGGCAAAATGTTTGACGGCTCCTCTATCGGTGGTTGGAAGGGCATCAACGAATCTGACATGGTGCTGATGCCGGACGCCAGCACGGCGGTTCTGGATCCGTTCTTCGAAGAACCTACGCTGATCATTCGCTGCGACATTCTCGAGCCGGGCACCATGCAAGGCTACGATCGCGACCCGCGCTCCATCTCCAAACGCGCCGAAGACTTCCTGCGCTCCTCTGGCATCGCGGACACCGTCCTGTTCGGGCCAGAGCCTGAATTCTTCCTGTTCGACGACATTCGCTTCGGCAGCAGCATCCGCGGTTCCCACGTGGCTATCGACGACATCGAAGGCGCCTGGAACTCCGGCACCCAATACGACGGCGGCAACAAAGGCCACCGTCCGGCGGTGAAAGGCGGTTACTTCCCGGTTCCACCGGTCGACTCTTCGCAGGATCTGCGTTCCACCATGTGTTTGACCATGGAAGAGATGGGCCTGGTGGTTGAAGCGCACCACCACGAAGTGGCGACCGCCGGTCAGAACGAAGTGGCAACCCGCTTCAACACCATGACCAAGAAAGCCGACGAAATTCAGATCTACAAATACGTAGTGCATAACGTGGCGCACGCCTTCGGTAAAACCGCGACCTTCATGCCGAAGCCTATGTTCGGCGACAACGGTTCCGGCATGCACTGCCACATGTCGCTGTCCAAGAACGGCACCAACCTGTTCGCCGGCGACAAATACGGCGGCCTGTCTGAAACCGCGCTGTTCTACATCGGCGGCATCATCAAGCACGCCAAGGCGATCAACGCGCTGGCCAACCCGACCACCAACTCGTACAAGCGTCTGGTACCGGGCTACGAAGCGCCGGTGATGCTGGCCTACTCCGCCCGTAACCGCTCCGCGTCCATCCGTATCCCGGTGGTCGCCAGCCCGAAAGCGCGCCGCATCGAAGCCCGCTTCCCGGATCCGGCGGCTAACCCATACCTGTGCTTCGCCGCACTGCTGATGGCCGGCCTGGACGGCATCATCAACAAGATCCACCCTGGCGACGCCATGGACAAAAACCTGTACGACCTGCCGCCGGAAGAAGAAGCCGAGATCCCAAAAGTGGCCGGCTCGCTGGACGAGGCGATGGCCGCACTGAACGAAGACCGCGAGTTCCTGACCCGCGGCGGCGTGTTCACCGACGATGCGATCGATGCCTACATCGAACTGCGCAAAGAAGAGATGGACCGCGTTCGTATGACGCCACACCCGGTTGAGTTCGAACTGTACTACAGCGTCTAAGCCCTACCCGCGCCGTCTGCGCAGGCGGACGGCGCCCATATTTTTGTTATCGCTTTTTTGTTGCCGTGGAAACTTTCAGCCCATCTTCGGATGGGTTTTTTTCTCCACCGTATTTTCTGCAAAACTATTCCATACCGCGCCGATCCCGGATGGAGTAGGATAGATGCACTAAAAAGGTGCAGGAGTCTGCTGTATGGCAACTGGCAAGCTGCCCGATGCTGGGCAGATCCTCAATTCACTCATCAACAGCATCCTGCTGTTGGATGACTCTCTGGCGGTTCACTACGCCAACCCGGCGGCACAGCAGCTGCTGGCGCAAAGCTCCCGCAAGCTGTTCGGCACGCCGCTGCCCGATTTGCTCGGTTATTTTTCGCTGAACGTCTCTCTGATGCGTGAAAGCCTGCGCGCCGGGCAGGGCTTCACGGACAACGAAGTGACCCTGGTGGTCGACGGCCGCGCGCATATCCTTTCCCTGACCGCTCAGGCGCTGCCGGAAGGCTATATCCTGGTCGAGCTGGCGCCGATGGACAATCAGCGCCGCCTGAGCCAGGAACAGCTGCAACATGCCCAACAGGTGGCAGCCCGCGATCTGGTGCGCGGTTTGGCGCACGAAATTAAAAACCCGCTGGGCGGCCTGCGCGGCGCAGCGCAGCTGCTGGCCAAAGCGCTGCCCGATCCGGCGCTGACCGAATACACCAAGGTGATCATTGAGCAGGCCGATCGGCTGCGTAATCTGGTGGATCGTCTGCTCGGGCCGCAGCGGCCCGGCCAGCATATTACCCAGAGCATTCATCAGGTCGCGGAGCGCGTCTGCCAACTGGTGTCCCTGGAAATGCCGGATAACGTCACGCTGGTGCGCGACTACGATCCGAGTCTGCCGGAAATGGCTCATGACCCGGATCAGATAGAACAGGTGCTGCTGAACATCACCCGCAATGCGCTGCAGGCGCTGGGCGAGGCGGGCGGCACCATCACGCTGCGCACCCGCACCGCGTTTCAGATTACGTTGCACGGCACCCGCTACCGCCTGGCGGCACGTATCGACGTCGAAGACGACGGCCCCGGCGTGCCGGCGCAGCTGCAGGACACGCTGTTCTACCCGATGGTCAGCGGCCGTGAAGGCGGTACCGGCCTGGGATTATCCATCGCCCGCAATCTGATCGATCAGCATTGCGGAAAAATTGAATTCAACAGTTGGCCAGGTCATACCGAATTCTCGGTCTACCTGCCCATTCGTCAGTGAGGTTTGCTATGCAACGAGGGATAGTCTGGATCGTCGATGACGATAGCTCCATCCGCTGGGTGCTTGAGCGCGCGCTCACCGGCGCGGGCCTGAGCTGCGCCACCTTCGAAGGCGGCAATGACGTGCTGGAAGCCTTGGCCACGCAAACCCCCGACGTGCTACTATCCGATATCCGCATGCCGGGTATAGACGGTCTGGCGCTGCTCAAACAGATCAAACAGCGCCATCCGATGCTGCCGGTGATTATCATGACCGCGCATTCGGATTTGGACGCCGCCGTCAGCGCCTATCAGCAAGGGGCCTTCGACTACCTGCCGAAGCCGTTCGACATCGACGAAGCAGTGGCGCTGGTCGAGCGCGCCATCAGCCATTATCAGGAGCAGCAGCAGCCGGTGCGCAGCCAGCCGGCCAGCGATCCGGCGGCGGACATCATCGGCGAAGCGCCGGCGATGCAGGACGTATTTCGCATCATCGGCCGGCTGTCGCGTTCGTCGATCAGCGTGCTGATCAACGGCGAATCCGGCACCGGCAAAGAGCTGGTGGCGCATGCGCTGCACCGCCACAGCCCGCGCGCCAAGTCGCCGTTCATCGCCCTGAACATGGCAGCCATCCCCAAAGACCTGATCGAGTCGGAGCTGTTTGGCCACGAGAAAGGCGCCTTCACCGGTGCGAACCAAATCCGTCAGGGGCGCTTTGAACAGGCCGACGGCGGCACGCTGTTCCTCGACGAGATCGGCGATATGCCGCTCGACGTGCAAACGCGCCTGCTGCGGGTGCTGGCGGACGGCCAGTTCTACCGGGTCGGCGGCTATGCGCCGGTGAAGGTCGACGTGCGCATTATCGCCGCCACGCACCAAAACCTGGAGCTGCGGGTACAGGAAGGCAAGTTCCGCGAAGACCTGTTCCATCGCCTGAACGTGATCCGCGTACACCTGCCGCCGCTGCGCGAGCGCCGGGAAGACATCCCGCGGCTGGCGCGCCACTTCCTGCAGATCGCCGCCAAAGAGTTAGGCGTCGAGGCCAAGAACCTGCATCCGGAAACCGAAACCGCGCTGACCCGCCTGCCCTGGCCGGGCAACGTGCGCCAGCTGGAGAATACCTGCCGCTGGCTGACGGTGATGGCCGCCGGGCAAGAGGTGCTGATTCAGGATCTGCCGAGCGAACTGTTCGAAACCGCCGCGCCGGAGAGCCCCAGCCACAGCCTGCCGGACAGCTGGGCCACGCTGCTGGCTCAGTGGGCCGATCGCGCGCTGCGTTCCGGTCATCAAAACCTGCTGTCGGAAGCGCAGCCGGAGATGGAGCGTACGCTGCTCACCACCGCCCTACGCCACACCCAGGGGCACAAACAGGAAGCCGCACGCCTGCTGGGCTGGGGGCGTAATACTCTGACCCGCAAGCTCAAAGAGCTGGGCATGGAATAGGAGCGTGGGTGGATGATGAAAAACGCAGTCCGGCGCACAAAAAAACGCCAACCTCAGGCTTTACAGCCGGAGCGGGCGCAGTATGATCGTGTCGCACACTCTGGAGGTTGACGATGCTGGACTCATTCATCGTGTTCATTTCTCAGGGCGCGGAGCTGGGCTCCGCCGCCAGCCACACCCCGCAGGCGGCGGTCGCCGCGGTGTTGTGCGCCGCGCTGATTAACTTCTTCAGTTAAAAAAACAGCCGCATCAGCGGCTGTTTTTTCATCCTCAGATCACCCGAGAGAACTGCTGGCTGCGCGCCTGTTGCCGCAGATAGCGATCGAAGCACATGCAGATATTGCGGATCAGCAAGCGCCCGCGCGGCGTGACGCGAATGCCTTGCTCGTCGCGCTCCACCAGCCCATCGCGTTCAAACGGCGCCAGCAGCTGCAGGTCTTCGGCGAAGTAAGCGGTGAAATCGATGCCGTATTGCCGTTCAAGCGGCTGATACGCCAATCGGAAGTTACAGATCAGCGTTTTGATCAGATCGCGCCGCAGGCAATCGTCGTCCGTCAGCGCCAGCCCGCGCCACAGCGCGTTGCCCTGCGCCTGCACGCTGTCATAGTAACGCTTCAGCTCTTTCTGGTTCTGCGCATAGCTGTCGCCGAGCATGCTGATGGCCGACACGCCCAGCCCCAGCAGATCGCTGTCGCCCTGAGTAGTGTAACCCTGGAAATTGCGGTGCAGCTTGCCTTCGCGCTGCGCGATCGCCAGCTCGTCGTCCGGGCGGGCAAAGTGATCCATGCCGATGAACTGATAGCCGGCGTCGGTCAGGAACGCGATGCTCTGCTGGAGGATATCCAGCTTCTGCTGCGCGCCCGGCAGATCGGCGTCTTTGATTTTGCGCTGGGCGGCGAACAAGTTCGGCATATGCGCGTAGTTGAACACGCTGAGGCGATCGGGATTCAGTTCAGCCACCCGCTGCAGCGTGAAAGCGAAGCTTTCCGGCGTCTGTTTCGGCAGGCCGTAGATCAGATCGATATTGGTCGAGCGGAAGCCCAGCGCTTTGGCCCGCTCAATCAGGGCGAAAATAAAGGCTTCGTCCTGCTCGCGATTGACCAGCTGCTGCACCTGCTTGTTGAAATCCTGCACCCCCATGCTCAGACGGTTAAAGCCTTCTGCACGTAAATGATCGAGCACATCCAGCTCTATCTCGCGCGGATCGACCTCGATCGACATCTCCGCATCGGGCAGGAAATCAAAGTGTTCGCGCAGCAACGCCACCAGCCGGCTGATTTGCGCTTTGTCCAGGTAGGTCGGCGTACCGCCGCCCCAGTGCATCTGGCCGACTTTACGGCCGGCGAACAGCGGCGCACGGCTGGCGATCTCTTGCGCCAAAACGTTCAGGTATTCGTCGGCCTTGTGCGTCTGGCGCGTCACCAGCTTGTTGCAGCCGCAGAAGTAGCACAGCTTATGGCAGAAGGGGATATGCACGTACAGCGACAGCGGTCGCTCAGGATAGCGCGCAGCGGCGCGTTGAAACGCCGCTTCGTCGTAGCACTGGTTAAACTCCAGCGCCGTGGGGTATGAGGTATAACGCGGCCCTGAGTAGTTATATTTTTGGATCAGGGCCAAATCCCAGACAATCGTCTGCTCTGACATGCTCACTCCTTCCGATATCTTTTTCTACCGGGCCGGGAGAGAGGCGGTTGTCTGCGCTGTCTGGCCACGGAAGCACTGCGAAAACGCGCTTTGCGCTTAGACAGCCGCCATAGTTTACCGAATAACCACAGCAGATAACACATCAAGAGTAGGGCTATTGTCGGGATTAGCCACATGGCGCGTTAAAAGGCGTCTTTCGGATTGCCGCCTTTCAGCAGCTTCAGAATATCTTCCTGCTTCTCTTCTTCTTCGTCGTCGTCTTCACCCAGTTCGATACCCAACACGTCCATCAGCACATCGATGCGATCCAGCGTTTTGTCGACATAGGTCTGCTCTTCCGCGTTCAGCGTTTCGCCGTCGTCGATGCGATCCAGCAGCGCGTTCAGGCGCTCGTCATTTTCCAGCTTCGCCAACTCTTCTTCCGGCGACAGGCGTGGTTTCGCTTCGGCCTTCGGCTTCGGCTGCGGTTTGGCCTTCACTTTGGTTTCGTCGACCACCAGCGCAACCGGCACTTTACTGCCGATACGTGGATCTTTGGCTTCTGCCGCCGATTTGTTCTTCTGGCTGCCGGACTCGACCTGGGTGCGCGAACCGGAAGCGAGGCCGCGGCGCTTTTTCAGGCGTTTGCGCTCACGCGCTTCCTGATCGAGCTCCATACGGCTTTTCTTTTTCGTTTTTGACTTCGCCGCGCTGCCGCGAGGTGCTTTTGATGGCTGGTTCATAGCGTGTGCTCTTAGGTATGTAGATTCAGTATAGAATTGCGGCGGAATCTAGCAGAAAGCGGACAAAGAAAAAAGGCGGCAGGTTAAACCTGCCGCCTATTTCGCACCTTCTTGCGAAGGGTATTCCTGTTACGCGCTCCTTGCGTACATGCAACATCCCGGTTTTTCCTTCTGCTATAACCGCATTCCCTGCCACTACGTCCTTCATCCTGAAAGGAAAATCGTCCATGGCGCAATCCATTCGCATCCGCTCTTCCCGAGCGCGCTTCCTGCGGGCATCCAAACTGCCGATACTTCACCATCCGATGTGCCTGCCGCCTGTTCCGGTGCGAAAGGGTCACTTCCTTTTGCGTTCATCCTGGCACTCATTGCACGCCCTGTGCATTCCCTGAGATTTGTCATCCTTCCCGGATGTTCCCTAATCCTGCGCAACCCTGCGTTAACGACTACTTTACGTTATTGTTGCGAAGGCTCAAGGCACCTGACGCCAATTTGAACGACATTTCCCTACAACGAAAAAACAACGCTTTGTTTTTAAAACAAAAACAAAAATATCACTTTCGAATAAAGCGACATTACCCGCGATTCGAATGGCAAATGTCTCACAACGCACGCGCGGCATAACTGCCGTTTTATCGCGTCCCGCCGCTTAAAAACGGAGAAACACGCCATTTTTACCGCTGATGCAGTTATAATCGCCAACCAGTTAGCCATCCTCACGGAGACGAAAAATTTTGACCAGCAAGAACTACAACTATCATGTGACCCATTTCGTCACCAGCGCACCCGATATTCGCCATCTGCCGGGGGATGCAGGAATTGAAGTCGCCTTTGCCGGCCGTTCCAACGCCGGTAAATCCAGCGCGCTGAATACGCTGACCAACCAAAAAAGCCTGGCGCGCACCAGTAAAACGCCGGGGCGCACCCAGCTGATCAACCTGTTCGAAGTGGAAGACGGCATCCGCCTGGTCGACCTGCCGGGCTATGGCTACGCCGAAGTGCCGGAAGAGATGAAGCGCAAATGGCAGCGCGCGCTGGGCGAATATCTGCAGATGCGCAACAGCCTGAAAGGCCTGGTGGTGCTGATGGATATTCGCCATCCGCTGAAAGATCTCGACCAGCAGATGATCCAGTGGGCGGTCGACGTCGGCACGCCGGTGCTGGTGCTGCTGACCAAGGCCGACAAGCTGGCCTCCGGCGCACGCAAGGCGCAGCTCAACATGGTGCGTGAAGCGGTGCTGCCGTTTATGGGGGATATCCAGGTCGAAGCCTTCTCATCGCTGAAAAAGATCGGCGTCGACAAACTGCGCCAGAAGCTGGACACCTGGTTTAACGAGATCCCGCCGGAAGTGCTGCCAGAAGACGAAGCCGGCGAATAAGCCCAGGCCTAACGCCAGAGCCGATGCCTCACCGCATCGGCTTTTTTATCCCCGTCGAACGGCCGCAGACAAAATTTTTTGTTATCTAATTACAGTTTTGAAATAAAGCCATCATAAAAACTTATCGCCAGGGCTGGCTTATCTCGCCGGATTACGCGAGTCGAAAGGATGGAAGCAGGAACGAAAAGCGGTGCGGAGCGATAGGAAAAACGTATGGTTTGCTGCTGTTTTTACAATAAAAAACGCCCCAGTCAATACTGACTGGGGCGGCTAAATATTCAGCCAAATCCGATTACGTGAAGTAAAAGGTCTGAAAGATAGAACATCTTACCTCTGTACCCTACGCCTGTAACTCTACATCATTTTTTCGCAGGGCAAAAGAATTTTTTGTAGTTTACTTACACAATTTGCGGCGCAAGAACGGCGAAGTTGGGGAAACTATCGCCGAATCTTGTAGCTTAATTACGAAAAGTGCTTAGGTTATCGCCAGTTAGCGCATCCGGCGATAACCCGACGATCAGTGCGCCTCATCCCAGTTCATGCCGACGCCCACGTCAACCTTCAGCGGCACCGCCAGAGTCATGCTGCCTTCCATCAATTGGCGGATACGTTGGCTGGCTTCTTCGAGCACCGACTCGTGCACCTCAAACACCAATTCATCGTGCACCTGCATGATTGCGCGCACCAACGGCTTCTCCTGCCCTTGCAGCCAGGCGTCGACTTCAATCATCGCACGCTTGATGATATCAGCTGCCGTGCCCTGCATCGGGGCGTTGATAGCGGCGCGCTCGGCCGCCTTGCGGCGCATGCCATTGCTGGAGCGGACGTCCGGCAGGTACAGACGGCGACCATCCAACGTGCTGACATAGCCCTGTTCTGAGGCCTGCTGGCGGGTACGCTCCATGTAGTCCAGCACGCCTGGGTAACGCTCGAAGTAGAGATCCATATAGCGCTGAGCTTCCCCACGCGGGATCCCCAGCTGACGCGCCAGGCCGAAGGCGCTCATACCGTAAATCAGGCCGAAGTTAATCGCCTTGGCGCTGCGGCGCTGCTCGCCGGTCACTTTATCCAACGGCACGCCGAAAACTTCCGACGCCGTGGCGCGGTGAATGTCTTTCCCTTCGGCGAAGGCCTTCAGCAGCCCTTCATCCTGTGACAAATGCGCCATGATGCGCAGCTCGATTTGCGAGTAGTCGGCCGCGACGATGCGGTAGCCTTCCGGCGCGATAAAGGCCTGGCGAATGCGTCGCCCTTCATCGTTACGCACCGGGATGTTCTGCAGGTTCGGATCGCTCGAGGAGAGACGGCCGGTAGCGGTCACCGCCTGATGGTACGAGGTATGCACCCGGCCGCTGACCGGATTGATCATCAGCGGCAGCTTATCGGTATAGGTGGTCTTCAGCTTCGCCAGGCCGCGGTATTCCAGGATCACCTTCGGCAGCGGGTAGTCGAGCGCCAGCTCGGCCAGCACCTCTTCGTTGGTGGACGGCGCCCCGCCCGGGGTTTTCTTCAGCACCGGCAGCTTTTGTTTTTCGTACAAGATAGCCTGCAGCTGCTTGGTCGACGCCAGGTTGAACGGCTCTTCCGCCAGCTCATGGGCCTGCACCTCCAGTTCCGCCAAACGCTTGGCCAGCTCCTGAGAGTGGGCCGACAAAATGGCCGGATCGATCAGCACCCCGGTGCGTTCGATATGCGACAGCACCGGCAGCAGCGGCATTTCAATCTCATTGAATACCGTCAGCAGCTCCGCGCTCTGTTTCAGCTGCGGCCACATCGCCAGGTGCAGCTGCAGCGTGACATCCGCGTCTTCGGCGGCGTAAGGCGCCGCCTGCTCCAGCGCGATCTGGTTGAACGTCAGCTGGTTTTTACCCTTGCCGGCGATCTCTTCGAAGGTGATGGTTTTGTGGCCCAGATAACGATCGGCCAGGCTGTCCATATCATGACGGCCACCGACGCTGTCCAGCACATAGGACTCCAACATGGTGTCATAGGCGATGCCGCGCATCTCGATGCCGTAGCGCGCCAGCAGGCTCATATCGAACTTCAGATTTTGCCCGACCTTGAGCGCTTTCTCGTCTTCCAGCAGCGGCTTGAGCGCTTCCAGCACGTAGGTGCGATCCAGCTGTGGCGGTGCATCCAGATAATCGTGTGCCACCGGCAAATAAGCCGCTTCACCCGGCGCGATCGCGAAGGACAGGCCGATCAGATTGGCGGTCAGCGTATCCAGGCCATCGGTTTCGGTATCGAAGGCAAATACGTCGGCCTTTTTCAGCCGCGCCAGCCAGTCGGTAAAGGTCGTTTCGTCCAGGATGGTGACATAACCGTCCTGAGACAGCTTGGCCTCCGCCAGCGCTTTCGGCGTTTCCGCAGCGATGGCCGATTTGGCGGCGCCGGCAGCTTTCGCGCCCGCGCCTTTCTTGTTTTCCAGCCAGACGCCGGCCTCCACGTCCGCCAGCCAGCGTTTGAACTCGTACTGTTTGAACAGCTGTTGCAACGTGTCGACATCCGGCGCGGAGACCGTCAGGTCCGCACAGGTCAGATCCAACTCGACGTCGGTTTTGATCGTCGCCAGCTTATAGGAGAGATACGCGACCTCTTTGTTCTGTTCCAGCTTGGCCGCCATGGTTTTGGCGCCGCGGAAGCTCAGCGTGGCGATATTCTCCAGATTGCCGTACAGCGCATCCAGCCCGCCGATCCCCTGCAGCAACGCCTGGGCGGTTTTCTCGCCCACGCCCGGCACGCCGGGAATGTTGTCCGATGAATCGCCCATCAACGCCAGGAAGTCGATGATCAGCTCCGGCGGAATACCATATTTATCGCACACTTCCTGCGGGCCGAGGATCGTGTTGTTCATGGTATTGATCAGGGTGACGTTCGGCGTCACCAACTGCGCCATGTCTTTGTCGCCGGTGCTGATCAGCACCGCGTGGCCGGCCTTTTCGGCCTCCAGCGCCAGCGTACCGATGACGTCGTCCGCCTCAACGCCGGGCGTCACCAGCAGCGGCAGGCCCATCGCCTTGACCATGCTGTGCAGCGGCTCGATCTGCGCACGCAAATCGTCCGGCATCGGTGGCCGGTGTGACTTGTATTCAGCGAACAGATCGTCGCGGAAGGTCTTCCCTTTAGCATCAAACACCACGGCAACGTGGCTCGGTTGATACTGCAGCAGCAGGCTGCGCAGCATATTCAGCACGCCATACATCGCGCCGGTTGGCTCGCCCGCCGAGTTGGTCAGCGGCGGGAAGGCGTGATAAGCGCGGTAGAGGTAGGAGGAACCGTCAACCAGGATTAGTGGGTTTTCTGCAATCTGGGCCATAGCGTTTCTTTATCGTGATCGGACATAGGGGTAAGCATGCCATAGCTGGCCGCCGGAGACGAACCTTAGCGTGCATTGCGGACGAAAATGATGTGATGGTGCGCGAGGATCCGCAAGATCTTACCTGTGGATAACTTTGTGCATAGAAAAGAGACCGAATTATAACGCTGTGATTATCGTTATAACGGCGAATAAAATTCCTATTTAAATCACCGCGTTAAAAGAACGAATTCCGGCGACGCTTTATTACTGGTTTTTATTGAATTTGTGGATATAACTTTCGCCGGATTTTAATCGCACTATTAATCAAATTCGGCGCCTCAATTACCCTAGCACAAGCTGGGAAAGTTGCACGAAAACTCAGCAAATGGTTATCCGATGAGACGAAAAACAGTGATTTTTAGCGGCGCTTTACCCCGACGATCTCTGTTAAAATAGGCTTTTGTTCATGCGCTTTGGCATGCAACGATGTTCCCAACAACCGTCAGCCCATAACCATGCCAAGATTGTTAACGCCTGTTATCTTTATCATTTCCGTCATACTCACCATTCTGGTGACGGTGTTGTGTTCCATCCCCATCACGTTGGCCGGCATCGTGAAACTCCTGGTGCCCATTCCCGCCGTCTGGCGATATATCTCGGCTTTCGCCGATTTCATGATGTGGTGTTGGTGTCAGGGGCTGGCGCTGTTATTGCGTATTAACGGGCAATTGCGTTGGGATATTGAAGGGCTGGAAGGGCTGGATCGTAAAAACTGGTATCTGCTGATCAGCAATCACGAAAGTTGGTCAGACATTGTCGTGTTGTGCGTGCTGTTCAGAAATCATATTCCAATGAATAAGTATTTCCTCAAGCAACAGCTCGCCTGGGTACCTTTCGTCGGCCTGGCATGCTGGGCGCTGGATATGCCATTCATGAAACGTTACTCCCGTGCCTATTTGCTCAAGCACCCGGAGAAACGCGGCAAGGATATCGAAACGACGCGCCGTTCCTGCGAAAAATTCCGCCAGCGCCCAACCACCATCGTCAATTTCGTCGAAGGTTCGCGCTTCACCGAAGCCAAGAAAATTAAAAGCAATTCACCCTACCGCAATTTGCTGGCGCCCAAAGCCGCCGGCATCGCGTTTACCCTTAGCGCGCTGGGCAATCAGTTCGACAAAGTGTTGAACGTTACCCTGCTCTATCCGGAAAATAACCAACGGCCTTTTCTGGACATGCTGTGCGGTCGTCTGACGCGTATCGTAGTAAGAATTGAGACGTTGCCGATCGATGAAACCCTGCACGGGGACTACTTCAACGACAAGCTGTTCAAGCGGCGCTTCCAGCTATGGCTGAATACGCTGTGGCAGGAAAAAGACCGGTTGCTGGATAAATTGAAGCGGCAATATGGATAAAAAAAACGCCGGCAATGCCGGCGTTTTTCATGTTGAATCAGGCTTATTTCTGCTGGCTGAGGAATTTAACCACGTCGGCGAACTGCTTCACGTAAGCGTCCATCGAGCTGGTATCCAGGCCATCGTTTTTAACCATGTATTTGCCGTTCACAAATACCGCCGGCACGCCGCGCAGCTGCAGATCTTCCGCGGCTTTCTCCTGTTGAACCACCAGAGATTTCACCACGAAGCTGTTCCAAGCTGCGTCATAATCTGCGGCGGTCACGCCCGCTTTTACGAAGACGTTACGGATATCGTCCGGCGTTTGCACGGTCTGGGTTTTCTGCACCGCTTCAAACATCAGCGGGCTTACTTTATCTTCCACGCCCAGCGCCATCGCCACCGCCCACGCCTGAGTCAGCTGTTTGCCCAGTGGCCCCAGGAACTCCACGTGGTACTTGGTCATTTTGGTGCCGGCAGGCAGCGCCTTTTTCACGTTTTCGGACACGTGATAGACCTGCTCAAATTGGTAGCAGTGCGGGCAGTAGAAGGAGAAGAACTCCAGTACCTGCGGCTCGCCGGTCACCGGCTTGTCCAAGGTCACATACTGAGTGCCATCGCTAAACTGTGCCGCCGAGGCACTGAATGCCATCACCATGCCAACGAGCGCCAACCATATTTTTTTCATAAGACTAAACTCTCCATTGTGTTAAAGCTTCAATACATTGGCGTCAGCTGCAGAGGAGGCTCCTGCAACAGCTTAACCTGTTCGGTGAAGGCCGCAGTCTGAGACAACCAGAAATCAGACTCCGCCATCCACGGAAAACTCTTAGGGAAGGCCGGATCCTGCCAACGGCGAGCGACCCAGGCCAGGTAATACACCATGCGCATCGCCCGCAGGGGTTCAATCAACGCCAGCTCGCGCTGATCGAACTCGGCAAATTCGCCGTACGCCTCCAGCAAGACATCCAGCTGCATCAATTGATCGCGACGTTCACCGTGCAGCAGCATCCACAAATCCTGCACCGCCGGGCCGTTGCGCGCGTCATCAAGATCGACAAACAGCGGGCCGTCGCGCCACAGAATATTGCCCGGATGGCAATCGCCGTGCAAACGACGCGGCTGCCAGTTCAGATGCCAGTGCGGCTTGATCGCCGCAATCAGGTTATCCGTCGCCTGCAGGAACGCTTCACGCTGCGCTGCCGGCAACAGCTCGCAATCGGCCAGCGCCTGACGCGGGGCAATAAGATACTCTTCAATCCCCATGGTCGGCCGCTCAGCAAACAAACGCTCACCGCCGACCTGATGGATACGCCCCAGAAAACGGCCTACCCATTCCAACTGATCCAGATTGTCTATCTCATATTGCCGGCCCCCCACGCTGGGGAACAGCGTAAAGAAAAAACCGCCGTGCATATGCAGCGTAGTGCCTTGCAGCGCCAGCGGCGCCACCGCCGGGATCTCCGCGCCGGCCAGATCCAGAGCGAACTGATGTTCCTCACCGATTTGTGCGGCACTCCAGCGCTCTGGACGGTAAAACTTCACCACGTAGCGTCGGCGATCTTCGTCCATAAACTGATAGACGCGGTTCTCATAGCTGTTCAGCGCCGTCAGGCCGGAATCAACGCGCAGGCCAATCCCTTCTAGCGCGTCCATAATCAAATCGGGCGACAGGGTGTCGAAATTAAAAGCAGAGTTATTCATAACGTTCGTTTGATCGCTGACAGCATGGTGCCGGGAATGAGAAATAGTAGCATTAATGACGCATTTCACGCGCTATGCTTTCTCGCACCGCACGAGGATCAGTCCTTGATAACGCCGCGAGCGCGCAACAGCGCCGTTTTAAAATCTTCTTCGTAATCTTTCTTCAGACCCGGGATCTGATCCGTGCCGGCGCTACCGCGCATTTTCAGGTGGTAAATAAGAATATCATCGCTCAATTCGGACAACTCGCCCTGGAAGCCCGCTTCCTTCGCCAGCTTTTGCAAAAACTGCATCAAATTGAGATCGGGATCTTCCTGCCAGGCCGGGTGCAACAGCTCGATCAACTCGTTTACGCGATGCGTTTTCATCTCAATATCGTCCAATAGCATGAATAAACTCACAAAGTAACAGGCTTACCCACGCAGTGAAAGAACCGGCTTGTCAATAAAGGTAAATCCTGATGTCGCGCTGGCTTTAGCGCTACAATCAGCGCATCGACAAGGCGGGATAAACGAGATGCATAAAGAAATCAGCGGCGTCATTTTGGCCGGCGGACGGGCCACGCGCATGGGCGGTGAAGACAAAGGCCTAGTGTCGATTGGCGGGATCGCACTCTATCAACACGTATTGGCTCGGTTACGCCCGCAGGTGGCCTCCGTCGCCATCAGCGCCAATCGCAATCAGGCACGTTACCAGGCGAGCGGTTTGCCGGTGATTGGCGATCTGACGCCCGACTTCGCCGGGCCGTTGGCCGGGATGCTCGCCGGGCTCACACAGGCTCACAGCGAATGGGTGGTCTTTGTCCCCTGTGATGTCCCCGACTTTCCCGCCGACTTAGTCGCACAACTCTGGCGGCAAAAAGGCGCGGCGCAGGCGGCCTTTGCCAGCGATGGTGAACGAGATCACCCTACGCTGGCGTTATTGCATAGCCAAATAGCACCGCAGCTGGCTGACTATCTGGCCCGAGGTGAACGCAAGCTGATGCTGTTCCTGCATCAAATTGGGGCACAACGCGTGGCGTTCTGCGGACAACAAGCGGCATTTCATAACCTGAATACGCCGGAAGACTGTCGGAATTGGCAGCAAGCACGAGAGCTAAAGTAATGAATCGTTCATTGCCCCCTTTGCTGGCCATCGGTGCCTATAGCGGAACGGGAAAAACCACCTTGCTCAAACAGCTGATCCCGCTGCTGAAACAGCGCCAGGTGCGGGTTGGGCTGATAAAGCATACGCACCACGATATGGATGTGGATACACCGGGTAAAGACAGCTATGAGCTGCGCAAAGCGGGTGCCGACCAAACGTTGGTCGCCAGCGATCGCCGCTGGGCATTGATGACCGAAACGCCGGAGCAACAACCTTTGGATCTACGCTACCTGGCAGAGCGTTTTGATGCCGATAAGGTCGACTTGATTCTGGTGGAAGGGTTCAAACATGAGCCGGTCAGCAAGATCCTGCTTTATCGGGCCGAGATCGGTAGGCCGCTAGAAGACATGCTGGATCAGTTTGTCGTGGCGGTAGCCAGCGACCGACCGCTATCCATCACGGCTAAGCAGTTGGATCTCAATCAGCCGGAAAGCATCGCCGATTTTATTGTCGAGTGGTTGAAAGGCGCAGCGTAGCTGCGCTTTTTTACGTTTTACGCACAGCAAAAAGCCCTGAACGTCAGTTCAGGGCTTTCGGCTTTATTTGATGCCTGGCAGTGTCCTACTCTCGCATGGGGAGACCCCACACTACCATCGGCGCTACGGCGTTTCACTTCTGAG
>NZ_JBJNMB010000012.1:0-173689 GCF_052168755.1 Serratia sp. CY43202 | reverse complement strand
GCGAAGTACAGCGCGCGCACCGAACAGCTGTTCGCGGAAGCGGGCTACGGCGTGCAGGGTGAATGGCTGAACCTGGAGCCGTTCGTCAACCTGGCGTACGTGAACTTCGAAAACAACGGCATCGCGGAAAGCGGCGGCGCGGCGGCACTGCGCGGCGACAAGCAGCATACCGACGCGACGGTGTCGACGCTGGGGCTGCGTGCAGACACCGCGTGGCAGGTGAGCCCGGGCACGACGGTGGCGCTGCGCAGCGAGCTGGGGTGGCAGCACCAGTACGGCGGTCTGGACCGTGGCACCGGGCTGCGGTTCAACGGCGGCAATGCGCCGTTCGTGGTGGACAGCGTGCCGGTGTCGCGTGACGGCATGGTGTTGAAGGCAGGGGCGGAAGTGGCGGTGAACGAGAATGCCACGCTGTCGCTGGGCTACGGCGGACTGCTGTCGCAAAACCATCAGGACAACAGCGTCAACGCCGGCTTCACCTGGCGCTTCTGACGTTCAGCAGCGATCTCAAGGACAACGGAGCCGGCATGCCGGCTCCGTTTTTATTTGCGGCTGTGGGGTGAGTCCGTATGATGGCGCGGCGCCAGGGCAATAAAAAACCGGGACCCTGACGGATCCCGGCTTAAAAGTGGGTAAAACAGATTAGCGCTAAAGGCTCAAGCCCCGTTTGATTTGCGCAGTCCGAGCGATGTGGACATCGTCTCAGTAGCGGCAACGGAACAAATTTTCCCTGGTGTTACTATGGTTATTATTAAAAAACGTGCTGGTGTTATTTTTTATAGTGTATTGCTGTATGTCTCTTTTGATACCATGTTTGACGATGCAACATGGTATGTCAAGCAACGTTTTTAACGCATAATTGCATGAGATGCTAGTTTTAGATGTGGCTTTTTCAGCAGAAATAATCAAAACGACTGATAAATCAGTAAAAAAAATCGAAGGAACAAATGGATAACAATCACCAAAAATTCGATTCACAGTCGATTGCCAATCGGGTCAGGGAGCTGTTTTTACATTACGGGATTGGAAAACGTCAGCATGCCCGCGAGCTCAGCCGCATCTTGGATCTGAGTTTTTCACATGCGCACCGCAAACTGAAAGGGCAAAGCCCCTGGACGCTGGAACAGATCAACAGCGTCGCGGCCGCGCTCGGAGAAACGCCGGCGGCGATCGCCGATTTGAGCGCCGAACACGAGACTCCCGAGCCAAACATGGCGCGCGATGCCATCTTTGTCGTGGCGGGGGTGGCGATACCTTGCGTCGGGCACATCGGCGACGAGCTTCCTGCCGGGCGGCCGGCGGAATTTGTGGCGCTGCGCGTGGAAGGGCAGTGGCATATCTATCGCACCGATGAGGCGCCGGCAGGCCCGCGTTACGGCGTCGATCTGATCGAAATCCGGCCCGGCTTCGGCGACGACGAGCGGCTGAGCATCGCGGTATTGGACGATTCGCATCAGGCGGCCGATGAACTGGCCAAGTATCTGGGTGGCTGCGGGTTCAACGCGGTGGCGTTTTACGACGTCGACAGTTTCTGTCAGGCGTTGCAGCAAAGCCTGTTCGACGGTTACGTGGTGGACTGGTTGATCGGTGAGGAAACGGCGGATCGCTGTATCGCCACCATCCGCGCCTCCGACAATCCGGACGCGCCGGTACTGGTGCTGACCGGTGAACTGGGCACCGACCGACGCGAATCGGAAATCGCTCAGGCGATGCGCGAGTACGACGTGCTCGGCCCTTATGAAAAACCGGTGCGGCTCCATGTGATCGAAGCCGCACTGCAACGCTGTTTTAATCTTTAGCGGGGAACACCTCGGCCAGCGCGCTCGACAGCGCATCCAGTCGAACCGGCTTCATCAGGTAGTTATCGAACAGGGCGCGCTGATCCGCCGTTAACTGCTCCGGCGTGTAGGCGCTGATGCCGATGATCGGCACATGGCGGTTGGGGCCACGACGGTTGCGCAGCTGCCTGGCCAGAGCAGCGCCGTCGATGCCCGGCATCTGCAAATCCAGCAACAGCGCATCGTAAGGACGTCTGAGCAGCTTCTGCAGCGCGCGTTCCGGCGAGTCGCACAGTTCGTGCTGGTAACCCAGCTTGTCCAGCAGCGCCGCAAAGGCGTCACCCACCGACTTGTTGTCATCCACCACCAGAACCTGCTGCGGCTTATGCTGCAGAGAGGCATTGGCAGCGGCGGGCTCGTCGGCACGTTCGTCTTCACTGATCTGCACCGGAATGCTGACGATAAAGGTGCTGCCCTTCTTGATTTCGCTGTACACCGTGATGGTGCCGTTGAGCAACGTCACCAGGCCGTGCACGATCGCCAACCCCATCCCCACGCCGGCGTACTGCTTGGTATGCGACTGATCCAACTGGGTAAAGGGCTTGAAGATCTGATCGAGCTGGTCTTTTTCGATACCGATGCCGGTGTCAGTCACTTCGATAATCAACGAACTGCCGCCCGGTTGGCGGCGCAGGCAGCTGTGCAGCGTGATACTGCCGCTTTCGGTGTATTTGTAGGCGTTGGTCAACAGGTTGACGATAATCTGCCGGATGCGCAGCGGATCGGAGTGCACCAGCAGGTGGCTGCACTCCACTTCGCAGCTCAGTTTGACCTGCTCTTTGCGGGTCAGGGTGGCGATTTCGTTGGCGGTCTCCGCAATCAGCTTCTGCGCGTCGAATGGCACGATGCGCAATTCCATCATGCCGCTGTCGAGGTGCGCGTAGTCGGTCAGATCTTTCATCTGGCTTTCGATTTGCTGCGCGGCGGTCTCCAGCCGTTGGAAGGTATCCGCATGCTCCGCCGACACCCGGGTATTCACCAGCACGTCGATGGCCGACATCACGCTCTGCAATGAGGTGCGCAGCTCGTGGCCGATCGCGCCGAGGAAAGCATTTTTGGTGCGGGTCGCTTTCTCTGCCTCAATCGCCTTGGCCTGTTGGCGAATGGTCAGCCGCTGCTGGCGGAACACGATCAGGGTGATGGCGATCAACGCAATCACCGAGAACATGACGATCACCAACCCATAGAAAATGATGTGCCGTTTCTCGATGTAGTCCTCATAGGCGGCGGTACGCTGCTTCACCTCGGCGTGGTCGGTCAGGTTGGCCATTTCGATGGAATAAGGCTTGATGGCCTTCATGGCGGCGAAAACCTGGTCGAAGTCGATTTTCGGGCTGTCCAGCAGCTTATCGATGCGATCCATCTGCAGACGCATCTGTTTGACCACTTCCGGGTAACCCGGCTCGGCGTACAGCGGCTGGGTCGATTCGGAGACGGTTTCCAGCACGTAAAAGCGCGAATAGAGGATTTCGAACCGCAGCCGCAGATTGTCGTTGTCCACCTGCGGCGCGTGGCTCTGCTGCTCGACGAAGGTGTCGAATTCCGCCAGCTTGATGGAGAACTTGGCGATCGACCACGAGTAGTTCTCCTGCGTGCCGGCGATGGCATACAGCCCTTTCTTCGACAGGGTGGCGCTGTAGTAATAGAGCGTGACGGTCGACGCCACCAAAAACAGCGCGGCGAAGATGGCCGGGATCGCCAGTCTGCTGCCGTTCTTAAAGGTCGTCAGCTTCATTTGATCACGATCCTGTCGACTTGCCAGATAAAGCGCGAGTTGTATAACGGTGAGTTCAGCTCAGGCCCGGCGGCGTCTCGCGGGTACACCAGGAACAGCGGGCCGAAGTTTCTAAGCTTCAACATCTCCCCGTCCATCTTGTAGGCCAGGATCATGTTGTATTTCGTGACGTCGGACAGCGGCACGTCGATGTAATAATCGTTCAGCGCGTAGAAGGTCAGCGTTTCGCCCTTGGCGCCGACGCGCTCCAGGATGTCAGCCACTGAAATCCCTTCAAACTTTCTCTGCGGTGTCCAGGAGGTGGAGGTGGTGATGCTGTGCAGCGGCATCGCCAACAGTTGCTTGTCGGTGAACAGATAGCTTTTTTTGACCGGGTCGGTCACGTTGTCGATCTTGCCCGCCACTTCCAGGGTAAAGCTGAGCGCGCTGCTCTGGGCGATAATCAGGGCCACGCAGGCCATCGCAAGGGTTTTGCATAGTTTGAACAGCATAGGTGTTCTCCAGAGGCGCGGGGAGGTTGTATCAGTCCCGCTAATTTATCAGGCAGAATAATGGCAGAAAAAGCAGGCGGGTGCGAAGGGAATAGTAAACCGCACAAAAAGAACAGGCCGGTATTTACCCGGCCTGTGAGTGGGCTAACCGCAGGGGTTAGCGCATGGTGACGAACTCTTCCGCCGCGGTCGGGTGGATCGCCACGGTGTTGTCGAAGTCCTTCTTGGTGGCGCCCATCTTCACTGCCACCGCGAAGCCCTGCAGGATTTCATCCATGCCGAAGCCGATGCCGTGCAGGCCGACGATCTTCTCTTCTTTACCCGCGCACACCAGCTTCATGCGGCACGGCTGGCGGTGCTGCGTCACGGCGCTGTACATGGCGGTGAAGGAGGATTTGTACACCTTCACGTTGTCCGCGCCGAATTTCTCGATGGCTTCCGGCTCGGTCAGGCCGACGGTGCCGATCGGCGGGTGGCTGAATACCACGGTGGCGATGTTGCTGTAATCCAGGTGCTCGTCCGGCTTGTTGTTGAACAGGCGCTCGGACAGGCGGCGGCCGGCGGCCACGGCGACCGGGGTCAGCTCTACCGCGCCGGTGTTGTCGCCCACCGCGTAGATGCCTTTGACGTTGGTGTTCTGGAACTTATCGACGTCAATGTAGCCTTGCTCGTTGGTTTTCACTCCGGTGACGCCGAGGTTCAGGTTGTCGGTCGCCGGTTCGCGGCCGATGGCCCAAATCAGGCAGTCGACGGTGAATGCTTTGCCGTTTTCCAGCTGCAGCGTCAGGCTGCCGTCGGCGTTCTTGACGATCGCTTTCGGCACCGATTCGGTGTGCAGGCTCGGCCCCTCGGTGTTCATCACTTCCACCAGGGTTTCGACGATCATCGGATCGAAGCTGCGCAGCGGCGCGTGCTTGCGCACGAACAGGTGCGTTTCCGCGCCCAGCGCGTTCAGCACGCCGGCGATCTCCACGGCGATATAGCCGGCGCCGACTACGGCGACGCGCTTCGGCATGGCGTCCAGCTCAAAGAAGCCGTCGGAGTCGATGCCGTATTCCGCACCCGGAATAGCCGGATGGCTCGGGCGGCCGCCGGTGGCGATCAGGATGTGGTCGGCGGTGATGGTCTCGCCGTTCACTTCCACGGTGTGCGCATCCACGAAGCGTGCGAAGCCTTTGATCACGTCGACCTTGTTCTTGCCCAGCACGTTATCGTAGGAGTTGTGGATGCGATCGATATAGGCGGTGCGGTTGGCGACCAGCTTCTTCCAGTCGAAGGCGTTGACGGTGGTGTCGAAGCCGTAGTCCGGGCCGTACTGATGGATGGCCTCGGCGATCTGCGCCGCGTGCCACATGACTTTTTTCGGTACACAACCCACGTTTACACAGGTGCCGCCCAGCTCTTTGGCTTCAATCAGCGCACACTTTTGGCCATACATGGCTGCCCGGTTGATCGATGCGATACCGCCGCTGCCGCCGCCAATTGCTAGATAATCGTAATGTTTCGTCATCTGGGATTTCCATGAGTTGTGAATTTGAAGAGGGTAAGAGTTTAACGCCTGACCGGGGTTTGTCGCAAAGATTGCGTCGATGGCTGCGATAGGTGGGCGCAGGGCGCGGCAAACCGCGCCCTGATGGGGATTATTCCGGTACCACCCAGTTCACCAGATGGTGACCGATGCCCGACGGCACCAGCACCTTGTGCAGCCACGGCAGCACGTTTTTCATCTGCTGTTCCAGCTTCCACGGCGGGTTGATGACGATCATGCCGGAGGCGGTCATGCCGCGCTGATCGCTGTCGGGTTTCACCGCCAGTTCGATCTGCAGAATGCGGCGAATGCCGGTGGCTTCCAGATCGCGCAACATGCGTTTGATCTGCTGGCGCATCACCACTGGGTACCACAGCGCGTAGGTGCCGGTGGCGAAACGCTTGTAGCCTTCCTGAATGCCTTTGACCACGTCCTGGTAATCGGTCTTCATTTCATACGGCGGATCCATCAGGATCAGGCCGCGGCGCGACAGGGGCGGCAGCTGGGATTTCAGCTGCTGATAGCCGTCGGCGCGCTGCACTTTGGCGCGCTCGTCTTTCTGGAACTCGCTGCGCAGCAGCGGGTAGTCGCTCGGGTGCAGCTCGGTCAGGTGAATTTTGTCCTGTGGGCGCAGCAGCTGGCGGGCGATCAGCGGCGAGCCGGGATAGTAGCGTAGCGTGCCGGAACGGTTAAAGTTGTGCACCACGCTCATGTAGGCCGCCAGCTCTTCCGGCAGATCGTCGCGTTGCCACAGCAAGCCGATGCCTTCCAGGTATTCGCCAGTGCGCTCGGCGTGTTCGCCGCTGAGCTGATAACGGCCCGCGCCCGAGTGGGTATCCAGATACAGGAACGGCTTCTCTTTTTCCTTCAGCGACTCGATGATCAGGCTCTGAACGGTGTGTTTGAGCACGTCGGCGTGGTTGCCGGCGTGGAAACTGTGGCGATAACTTAACATGACGGGTGGCGGTTCCTTGTGCTCCGCAGACGGAGCATTCAATGCAATAAGGCTTATAATCTGCACAGTATAAACTGTCTGGCCGGGAAAAACCGGACTCCGTTGCCGCAGACGTTAACAGAAAGGGACAGGACGATGAGCAAACAGGCGATTTTGGCGAATTACCCCGACGCGGCGCGCTGGGCGTTCGGCGACGGCCCTGCATTAGCCGACGAACTGCTGGGATTGGTGCTGAGCGGGGATAAAACCGCCACCTGCAGTTCCTATGCGAGCTATCGTCGGGAACAAACCCCGCGGATCGGCGATTACAGCATCGTTCTCGATGGCCGCGGCGAACCGGCCTGCGTGATCAGAACGCTGGCGCTGCGCCTGGTGCGCTACGACCAGGTGACCGCCGAGATGGCGGCCAAAGAGGGCGAAGGCGACAAAAGCCTGGCGTTTTGGCGCGAGGGGCATCAGGCATTCTTTACCCGCGAGGGGAGCTTTGCGCCGGACATGTGGCTGGTGTTCGAAGAATTCGAACGGGTTGAAACGCTGTGAATCACAAGGAGAAAGGATGAGCTGCATTTTTTGCGACATCGTGGCGGGCAAGGCGCCGTGCCATAAAATCTGGGAAGACGACGACCATCTGGCGTTCCTGTCCATCTTTCCCAACACCGACGGCTTCAGCGTGGTGATCCCCAAGGCGCACCACCCGAGCTACGCCTTTGACCTGCCGGACGAGGTGCTGAGCGCGTTGATGCTGGCGACCCAGCGGGTGGCAAAGCAGCTGGATCGCGCGTTCGACGACGTCGGCCGCTGCGGCATGGTGTTTGAGGGCTACGGCGTTGACCATGTGCACGCCAAACTGATCCCGCTGCACGGCACCGCGTCGCTGGAACAGTGGCGGCCGATCGAATCGACCTCGCCGAAGTTTTTCACGCGTTACGAAGGCTATATCTCCTCCCACGATGCGGCGCGCGCCGACGACAAACAGCTGGCGGCGCTGGCCGCCCGCATTCGCCAATGCGCCGTTTAAGGCACGAACGATCAACGCCGGGCATTGATTTTCCTGTTGCCCGGCTCCATGTTAGAGATTCATACGCATTTTAAGGCTCGCCCTCGCGGCGGGCCCCAACGCTAATCAGGACTGCCCTATGACAAATCCGTTGCTGACCCCGTTTTCCCTGCCGCCGTTTTCGGCGATCCGCCCTGAAGATATCGTGCCTGCGGTGCAATCCGCGCTGGCGGACTGCCGCGCCGCGGTAGAGCGCGTGGTCGCGCAGCCGGGGCCGTTCACCTGGGACAATTTGTGTCAGCCGTTGGCGGAGTCGGACGATCGCCTGTCGCGCATCTGGTCGCCGATCGGGCACCTGAACTCGGTGAAAAACAGCCCGGAGCTGCGCGCCGCCTATGAGCAGGCGCTGCCGCTGCTGTCCGAGTACGGCACCTGGGTCGGCCAGCACGAAGGGCTGTACCAGGCCTACCGCAGCCTGAAAGAGGGCGCGGCGTTCGAGACGCTGAGCGTGCCGCAGCGCAAGGCGGTGGACAACGCGCTGCGCGACTTCGAGCTGTCGGGCATCGGCCTGTCGGCGGACAAACAGCAGCGCTACGGCGAGATCGTCGCGCGCCTGTCCGAGCTGGGTTCCACCTACAGCAACAACGTGCTCGACGCCACCATGGGCTGGAGCAAACTGATTACCGACGAAGCCGAGCTGAGCGGCCTGCCGGAAAGCGCGCTGGCGCAGGCCCAGGCGATGGCGCAGGCCAAAGAGCAAGACGGCTGGCTGCTGACGCTGGACATGCCGAGCTACCTACCGGTGCTGACCTACGCCGACAACCGCGCGCTGCGCGAAGAGATGTACCGCGCCTTCGCCACCCGCGCCTCCGATCAGGGGCCGAATGCCGGCAAATGGGATAACAGCGAAGTGATGGCGGAAACGCTGGCGCTGCGCCATGAGCTGGCTCAGCTGCTGGGCTTTGACACCTACGCCGACAAGTCGCTGGCGACCAAGATGGCGGAAAGCCCGGAGCAGGTGATCGGCTTCCTGAGCGATCTGGCCAAACGCGCCCGCCCGCAGGCCGAGCAGGAGCTGGCACAGCTGCGCGCCTTCGCCAAACAGCACTATGGCGTGGACGAGCTCGACGCCTGGGACATCACCTATTACGGCGAAAAACAGAAGCAGCACCTGTTCTCCATCAGCGACGAGCAGCTGCGCCCGTACTTCCCGGAACAGCGTGTGGTGGAAGGGCTGTTCGAAGTGGTGAAACGCATCTACGGCATCACCGCCAAAGAGCGTAAAGACGTGGAGACCTGGCATCCGGACGTGCGCTTCTTCGATCTGTTCGACGCCGACGGCGAGCTGCGCGGCAGTTTCTACCTCGATCTGTACGCCCGCGAAAACAAACGCGGCGGCGCCTGGATGGACGACTGCGTCGGCAGTCTGCGCAAGGCCGACGGCACGCTGCAAAAACCGGTCGCTTACCTGACCTGCAACTTCAACCGTCCGCTGGGCGACCAGCCGGCGCTGTTCACCCATAACGAAGTGACCACGCTGTTCCACGAGTTCGGCCACGGTCTGCACCACATGCTGACGCAGATCGATACCGCCGGCGTCTCCGGTATCAACGGGGTGCCGTGGGATGCGGTCGAACTGCCGAGCCAGTTTATGGAAAACTGGTGCTGGGAGCCGGAAGCGCTGGCGTTTATCTCGGGCCATTACCAGAGCGGCGAGCCGCTGCCGAAGGCCATGCTCGACAAGCTGCTGGCGGCCAAGAATTACCAGGCGGCGCTGTTCATCCTGCGCCAGCTGGAGTTCGGCCTGTTCGATTTCCGCATGCACTTCGAATACAGCCCGGAAAAAGGCGCGCAGATCCTGCCGACGCTGGCGGAAGTGAAGAAAATGGTGGCGGTGGTGCCTTCGCCGAGCTGGGGCCGCTTCCCGCACGCCTTCAGCCACATCTTCGCCGGCGGCTACGCGGCGGGTTACTACAGCTATCTGTGGGCGGAAGTGCTGTCGGCTGACGCCTACTCGCGCTTCGAAGAAGAGGGGATTTTCAACGCCGAAACCGGCAAATCCTTCCTCGACAACATCCTGTCGCGCGGCGGGTCGGAAGAGCCGATGACGCTGTTCAAACGCTTCCGTGGCCGCGAGCCGCAGCTGGATGCTATGCTGCGCCATTACGGCATTAAAGGATAACCCGACACGTGAGCGTGTGTTTATTGTGTGAAGCAGGCGCCGATCCCGGTGCCTTGTCTGTTTTGGCGCAGCGCTGGCAGCTGACGTCCGACGACGATGCGCCGATGGCGCTGGTACTGACGCCGGAACGGCTGGAGCTGCGTAAGCGCGACGAGCCGAAGCTCGGCGGGATCTATGTCGACTTCGTCACCGGCACCATGGCGCACCGGCGCCGTTTCGGCGGCGGCCGCGGCGAGGCGGTGGCCAAGGCGGTCGGCATCAAGGGCAGCTACCTGCCGGACGTGGTGGACGCTACTGCCGGGCTGGGGCGCGACGCCTTCGTGCTGGCGGCGCTGGGCTGCCGGGTGCGGATGCTGGAGCGCAATCCGGTGGTGGCGGCGTTGCTGGACGACGGACTGCAGCGCGGCTATCAGGATGCGGAAATCGGCCCGTGGCTGCGCGAGCGCCTGACGCTGTTGCACGCCTCCAGCCTGACGGCGCTGGCGGATCTCAGCCCGCGCCCCGAGGTGGTGTATCTCGATCCGATGTTCCCGCACAAGCAAAAAAGCGCGCTGGTGAAGAAAGAGATGCGGGTGTTTCAATCGCTGGTGGGCAGCGACGATGACGCCGACGGCCTGCTGGAGCCGGCGCGCCGCCTGGCGACCAAGCGCGTGGTGGTGAAACGCCCGGACTACGCGCCGCCGCTGGCCGACGTGCCGGCGCACGCCGCCACGCTGACCAAAAGCCACCGTTTCGATATCTACATGCCGCTGTAATGTCAGCCGGGCCCGCCGTGTCGGGCCCTCAGTTTTCCTCCCGCAAGCTTTTCCCCACGCCGCCGCCCGGATGCACCGCCAGCAAGGTCTCCTTGTCGTAACCGCTGCGCGCCATCAGGCAGGCGCAGGCGGCGTCGAAGATCGCCAGCACCAGCACAATTGAGGTGGTGGCCAGCATGTTCAGCGGATCTATCTCCTTTTGCACCCCGGTGGCGATCGTCAGCTGCGCCGCCTGCGCGATGGCGGAGTGCGGGTTTTCCGTCACCGCGATCAGCGTCACCCCTTTGGCCTGCAGCGTCGGCAGCAGGCGGGTCAGCTCGTCGGAATTGCCGCCGCGCGAGATCAGGATCAGCAGATCGTCGGCGCGCAGAAAACCCAGATCGCCGTGCGCCGCGCCGGTGGCGTCGAGGTAGACCGCCGGCCGTTCCACGCAGGCCAGCATGTGGGCTATCTTGCGCGCCGCAATCCCCGAGGTGCCGACGCCGGTGACGGCGATTTTACCGCGGCAGTCGGCCAGCTGCGCCAGCAGCCGTTGCCAGGTGCGCGCGTCGAGGCGCTCGCCCAGCTGCGCCAGCTCCTGGCTGTAGGTTTGCCAACCCTGCACGGCCTGCCGCCATTCCTGCTGCATCACGCCTCCTCCTGCATCAGCTGGCGGTATTTCATGTGGTCGTTGTACAGCTCATGGAACACCCGGTATTTGCGGTCGTAGTAGCTTTTTATCTGGTTGGTCTGCGGCGTCACCGTCTTGCCGATGCGGCTCATGGCGCTCATCGCCTCCGGCAAGGTGTCGAACACGCCCGCCGCCACGGTGCCCATCATCGCACCGCCGAGCAGCATCGCTTCGCTTTCCTCCGGCAGCAGCATGGCGCAGCCGGTGGCGTTGGCGTGCTCCTGCACGAAGATCGGGTTCTTGGTGCCGCCGCCGCTGGCCATGATGGTGTCGATGCTGTAGCCGCTGTGGTTCATGGTTTCGATGATGTGGCGGGTGCCGAGCGCGATGGCCTGAATGGTGGCCAGGTAGTGCAGCGCCATATCCTCCGGCGTGCGCGACAGCTTCAGCCCGGTCAGGATGCCGGTCAGCGTCGGGTTGGCGCGCGGCGAGCGGTTGCCGTGGAAGTACGGCAGCATGTGAATGTCCTGCGTCAGGAAGGCGATATTCTCCGGCTCGCCGGCCATGCGGCGCAGAATGGCGTTCAGCACCTCATAGATGGTCTGCCCCTGGGTTTTCGCCTGCGCCAGCAGCTCCGGGTAGCACGGGTGCGACTGGATGACGTGGTCGATCAGCGCGCCGGTGGCAGACTGGCCGCCCTCGTTCAGCCAGTATTCCGGCAGGATCGCCGAGTAATACGGCCCCCAGACGCCGCCGATAAAGCGCGCGGTGCGCGACATCGCCATATGACCGGTGGAGGTGCCGCCGATCAGCGCGACGCGGCGGTTGAAGTCGGCCACCTCGCCGGAGACGCCGGTGGCGCCCAGCGTGCCGAGGGTGCCGGCGTGGGCATCGATTATCGATACGCTCACCGCCGTGCCGGCGATCAGCCCCATCTCGCTGGCGGCGCGCTGAGTCAGGCCGTGGCCCAGCGGCTCGCCCATCATTTTAACGTCGCTGCCGATCTTGGCCGCGTCGTGTTCCAGCACGTCTTCCAGCCCGATCTGCTGGAAGTAGCTCTTGTCCCAACGCTGCTCGTGGCCGAGATAGGTCCACTTGCACACCGTCGAGCACAGCGAACGGGTGGCGTCCTGGGTGGCGCGCCAGGTGAGGAAGTCCGGCAGATCGAACAGGTAGCCGGCGTTGGCCCAGGTGGTGGGCATGTGCTGTTTCAGCCACAGCAGTTTCGGCGTCTGCATCTCCGGCGAGATAATGCCGCCGACGAAGTCCAGCACCCGGTGTTTGGTGGCGTTGATGCGCTCGGCCTGGGCGATCGCCCGGTGATCCATCCACACGATGATGTTCTGTTCGGTACGGCCGGAGGGGCTGACGGTCAGCGGCTTGCCCTCTTTATCCAGCACCACCAGCGAACAGGTGGCGTCGAAGCCCAACCCCTTGACCTGGATCGGGTTGATGTCGGCCTGGTTGACCGCGTCGCGCACCGCATTGCACACCGCCTGCCAGATGTTATCCGACGACTGCTCGACGAAATCCGCCTTCGGCCGGTACAGATCGATGGCCCGGCTGGCCTGGCCTACCATGCGGCCGTTGAGATCGAATACGCCTGCGCGCGCGCTTCCGGTGCCCACATCTACGCCAATAAAATAGCTTGCCATTATTTTCTCCTCAGGCTTTTCGATTCTGTAACGCGATAAACAGGATCAGCACGCCGCCCCACAGGGCCATGGTCAGGTAGCTGCTGACCCCCAGCAGATTGAGGCCGCTTTCCAACATTTGCAGCACGATCAGCGCCAGCACCAGCCCCAGAATACGGCCGAAACCGCCGTCCGGGTTAATGCCGCCCAGCACCGAGGCCAGAATGGTCACCAGCAGATAAGATTCGCCGTAGCCGGCCTTGGCCGAGTTGAACTTGGCCATCATCAGCAGGGCGGCGCCCCAGCCGAGCAGCGCCGACAGGATATACACCGCGATCTGCACCCGCGCGGTGTTCACGCCGCTGAAGCGGGTGGCCTGCTCGTTGGAGCCGATCAGGTACAGGCTGCGGCCCAGCGTGGTGTGCTCCAGCAGCAGCCACAGCCCGACCGCTACCAGCAGGAACAGGATCAGCGCCACCGGCACGCCGAGCACGGCGCCATTGCCAAGAAATTGAATCGCCGCCGGGAAGCCGGAGATCACCGCGCCGTTGGACAGCAGGATATTCAGGCCGGTGATCAGGGTCATGGTGCCGAGCGAGGCGAGGATGGGCGAGACGCCGATCCAGGCCACCAGCACCCCGTTCAGTGCGCCGATTGCCACCGCCACCAGCAGGCCGGCCAACAGCGCCAGTGCCAGGAACAGCGGCTGGTCGGGATGGCTGACGATGATCGCCGCCATCACCAGTGAACAGGCGTTGGCGCCGGCGATGATCGACAGATTGATGCCGCCGGTCAGCATGGTGATGCCCATGCCGAGCGCCAGCAGGCCGAGGATCGGCAGCTGCGAGGCGATCGACTGGAAGTTGCCAAGGCTGAAGAAGCGCGATCCGAGCAGACCGGCGAACAGCAGCGCCACCGCGATGATGATCGCGCCCTGCAGACGAATGATCCGATCGCTTGGGATCAACCGAGTTAACTGCGTCATGTCAGATCTCCTTGAGCAGCTTGCGTTTTTCGTTCCAGGCGGTGGTGCTGATGCTGATCAAAATGATCGCGCCGCTGAACACCTGGTGCCAATAGGCCGAGACGCTGAGCAGCGTCAGCCCGTTTTGCAGGAAGGCCAGCAGCACCACGCCGAGCAGGGTGCCGGTCAACGATCCGCGGCCGCCGCTCATGCTGGTGCCGCCCAGCACCACCGCCGCCAATACCGTCAGCTCGAAGCCGAGCAGCGAGTTGGGCGCCACCGACTGGGTGATCTGCGCCTGCACTACCGCCGCGACGCCGGCCAGAATGCCCATATAGCCGTAGACGCAGAAGTGCAGCCGCAGCAGGTTCAACCCCAGGCGCGACGCCGCGTCGCGGTTGCCGCCCATGGCGTAGATCTGGCGCCCCAGCCGAGTGCGGTTCATCAGCACGCCGGTGACGACGATGGTCGCCAGCAGGCACAGCAGCGGCAGCGTCAGGCCGTAGTCGTAACCGTCGGCGCCCTGGAACGAGAACCAGTTGATGCCGTTCATGAACCAGTCTGGGAAGCCGTACAGCCAGGTGCCGTTGGTGGCGTACACCAGCAGGCCGTAGAACAGGTTAAGGGTAGCGATGGTGATGATGATCGCCGGCACCTTCAGCCAGTACACCAGGAAACCGTTCACCAGCCCGAGCAGCAGGCCGACGCCGATCGCCAGGGCGAACGCCAGCGGGAAGCTGCCGCCGTGCTGGATCACCCAACTGGCCATCACATACTGGGCGATGGCGGTGACCGCCGGGAACGAAATGTCGATGCCGCCGGCGATCAGCACCACGAACAGCCCGCAGGCCAGAATGCCGAGAATGGCGTAGCTGGTGGCGACGTCGGTCAGGTTGCCGAGCGTCAGAAACTCATCGGTGCCGGCGCTTAGGCCGATCGCCAGCAGCAGCACCAACAGGCCGAGATAAAACTCGTGCCGCCCGGCCAGGCGGGCCAATAATGACTTATCCATTCACCACCTCGGCGATCTGTTGTTCGGTACTCTGGTGCGGCGCGAATTCGGCGATCAATTCGCCCTTGCGCATCACCATCACCCGATGGCTGTTGTAATAGGCTTCCGGGATCTCGTCGCAGATCATCAGCACCGCCATGCCCAGCTGCGCCAGATCGCGGGCGATCTGGTAGATCCCCTCTTTGTTGGCAATGTCCACGCCGACGGTAGGCGAGTCGAGGATCAGGATCTTCGGCTGGGTCGCCACCCATTTGGCGATGGCGATACGTTGGGCGTTGCCGCCGGACAGGGTTTTCACCGGCAATGCGCTGTCGGACACCTTGATGTTCAAATCACGGATCAGCCGGTTGACCAGCTCGGTCGCCTTGGCGTGATCCAACAGCCCGAGCGAGGTATGCAGCCGATCGAAGACGGTGACGATGGTGTTGTCGTAGATCGATTGCTCCATGATCAACCCCTGCGTCAGGCGATCTTCCGACACATAGCCGATGCCGTGGCGCACCGCTTCGCGGTTGTTGTGCAGCTGCACCGTGCGGCCCTCGATGCGGATCTCGCCGCTGTCCGGCCGCGTCATGCCGAACAGGCTGAGGCACAGTTCGGTGCGGCCGGCGCCGAGCAGGCCGACGATCGAGACGATCTCGCCGCCGCGCAGCGCCAGATTGACGTTGCGGTATTTTTCGCCGCGGCTGAGGTTGCGCACCTCGAGCAGCGGCGCTTGTTCAGCCGGCGGCAGCGGCGGCAGCGGGCTGTAATGGAAGCGTTGGCCGGTCATCAGGAACGCCAGTTCATGGCTGTCCAGTTCGCTGGCCGGCCAGGTGCCCACCAGCTTGCCGTCGCGCATTACGCTGATGCGATCGGCGACTTCCATCACTTCGTCCAATCTGTGGCTGACGAACACCACGCAGATGCCGGCCGCCTTCAGTTCGTTAACCACCCGCAGCAGGCCGTCGACTTCCTGGCGTGTCAGCGAGGCGGTCGGTTCGTCCATGATAACCAACCGCGCTTCGGCGGCGATGGCGCGGCAAATCGCCACCAGCTGCCGATCGGCGATCGACAATTTTTCCACCTTTTTATCGGGATCGATGTGTACGCCGACCCGTGCCATGGCGTCCAGCGCCGTCTGGCGCATCACCCGCTTGCGCACCCAGAAGTGGCCACCGGGCAGGTAACGGTGGATGGCGATGTTCTCCGCCACCGTCAGGTTAGGGAACAGCGACAGGTCCTGGTAGATCACCTGTATGCCGTAATAACCGGACAGCTGCGGCGTCAGGGCGTGGAAGAGTTTGCCTTCCAGCGAAATGTTGGCGCCTTTTTCCGGCTGATAGACGCCGGAGATGATTTTAATAATGGTGCTTTTGCCGCAGCCGTTTTGCCCGGCCAGGCAGTGCACTTCGCCTTTATTCAGCGTCAGGTTGATCTGGTCTAATGCCAGCACGCCTGGGAATCGCTTGCTGATATTCTCCAGGGTGATAAATGCGGGGGAGGCTGTCATAACGTTAACCTGTGCTTGCGTAGCGGCCGAAGCCCTGGGCGCAGCAACGCTGCGCCCCTACGAGGGTTTAACTTCTTTCCCGGTGTGGCGAAATTACGCGAAAAATCAGAATCCGAGCGATTTGGCGTTGTCTTTGGTCACTTCCAAAATCTTATTAAACCGAATCACTTTGTGTTCCATATCGACGTCGGCCTTACCGAGGCCCTCGATCGACAGGTCCTTATTCACTTCCTTGCCCTGCAGCAGCTGGTCGGCCACCGTCACCAGCGCATAACCGGCGTCTTTCGGATCCCACAGCAGCGCTTTCTTGATGTCGCCGCGCATCAGGTAAGGGGCGGCCTGCGCCGGCATGGCGATGCCCACCACCGCGATTTTGTCCTTGGCGCGTTTCTTGGCCACCGCCTGGCCGGCGCCGATCGGGCCGAGCGAACCGAAGCCGATGATGCCCTTCATCTGCGGATAGGTTTTCATCAGATCCAGCGTGGTGGCGTAGGATTTGTCGATGCTTTCCGCCACCGGCAAGCGCGAGGTGACTTCAAACATGTCCGGGTATTTTTCTTTCTGGTATTTGATGGCGAAGTCGGCCCAGGCGTTGTGCAGCGGCACGGTCAGCGAACCGACGTAGATCGCATAGCCGCCTTTGCCGCCCATGTCTTTCGCCAGCTCATCGACGTTGGCCTGCGCGTATTTCTCGCTGTCGATGGTCTCGATGTCCCACTGGCCGATCTGCTGGTCCGGGGATTCATGGGTCAGCACCACGATGCCTTTGTCGCGCGCTTTTTTCAGCACCGGTTCCAGCACCTTGGCGTCGTTCGGCACCACGATGATGGCGTTAACGTTCTTGGCGATCAGATCCTCAATCACCTTGACCTGCGCGGCCGGATCCGGCGTAGAAGGGCCGGTCTGGTAGGCGTTGACGTCGAGTTTTTTCGCCGCTTCGTTGACGCCCACTTCCATGCGGTTGAACCACGGGATGCCGGTCACTTTAGCGACTACGGCAATCTCATACTTATCAGCGGCGAACACAGGTGTTGTCGATAACATGCACGCAGAAACCACACATGCATTTAATAATGCGAGGTTAAATTTCATTAGCTGTACCTTTTTTTATCTGTAGGGGTGGCGGTTTTTCCACCGCTGCAGATTACAAAGGAATGGAAGAGGGGGCGTAGCTGAAGTTAATGAAATGTGATCTGCGCACATTTAAGTAAAATATTGGCGTATTTAGTGTTAAATAAATGTTTAATTATTTGATGGTGGTAAATTTACCACCAATCAAATGGCAATAAATAACTATTTATTAACTTTTATTTAACTAATTTGCATCATTCTGATGGCGTGAAGGCATAAAAAAATGCCGGCGCAGAGGCCGGCATTGAAGCATTTAATCGATGTGTGAACAAGATCACCTTTACGACGGATTACAGCACGCCTTGGGCCAGCATCGCCTCCGCGACCTTGACGAAACCGGCGATATTCGCGCCGTGTACATAGTGGGTTTGCTTGCCCTCGCCGCCGTATTCCACGCAGGCATGGTGAATATCCGCCATGATATGTTGTAAACGTACATCCACTTTTTCCGCCCGCCAGCCGATGCGCGCGGCGTTTTGCGCCATCTCCAGCCCCGACGTGGCCACGCCGCCGGCGTTGGCCGCCTTGCCGGGCGCGAACAGCACGCCGGCGTCGAGGAAGGCGTCGGTGGCCTGGATGGTGGTCGGCATGTTGGCGCCTTCCGCTACCGCCTTCACCCCGTTGCGGATCAGCGTCTGCGCCGCCTCGAGATCCAGTTCGTTCTGGGTGGCGCACGGCAGGGCGATATCCACCGGCACGTTCCACGGCTGCTGGCCCGCCAGGTAGGTCAGACCGCGTTCGCGGGCGTAGTCCGCCACCCGGCCGTAACGCTGGTTTTTGATCTCCGCCAGGTGCGCCAGCTTCTCGGTGGTGAAGCCGTCTTCGTCCACCAGGGTGCCACCGGAATCCGACACGGTGATCACGCGCGCATCCAGCTCCAGCGCTTTCTCGATGGTGTACTGCGCCACGTTGCCGGAACCGGATACCGCCACCCGCATGCCCTCAAAGCCCAGGCCGTGGCGCTGCAGCATGGCGTCGGTAAAGTACACCAGGCCGTAGCCGGTCGCCTCGGGGCGGATCAGGCTGCCGCCGAAGGAGAGCCCTTTGCCGGTAAATACGCAGGCGGTGTTGTTGGACAGTTTCTTCATCATGCCGGCCATAAAGCCGACTTCACGGCCGCCGACGCCGATGTCGCCGGCCGGCACGTCGGTGTCCGGCCCCAGATGGCGGTACAGCTCGGTCATCAGCGCCTGGCAGAAGCGCATGATCTCGCCCTGGCTTTTGCCCTTCGGATCGAAATCGGAGCCGCCTTTGCCGCCGCCCATCGGCAGGGTAGTCAGCGCATTCTTGAAGGTCTGCTCAAAGCCGAGGAACTTCAGGATCGACAGGTTTACCGATGGGTGGAAGCGCATGCCGCCCTTGTAGGGGCCGATGGCTGAGTTGAACTGCACGCGGAAGGCGCGATTGACCTGCACCTGGCCGCGATCGTCCACCCAGCTGACGCGGAACTGAATGATGCGCTCGGGCTCTACCAGGCGTTCCAGCAGCGCCTGTTCGCGATAGCGCGGGTTGCGCTCGATAAACGGCCACAGCGAGGTGAACACTTCGCGCACCGCCTGCAGATATTCCGGCTGGTGGGGGTTATGGCGTTGTAACGAGGACAGGAAAGACTCTACCGATACGGCATATTCCATGGATAACTCCTTTTCGCATTAAGTTTCCCCCGCTATTTCTTATAGATTTGGGTGTGGGTGATGCCCGGGGGAGGATGTTGTGTCTTTAGCGACTATATCATCGGAGGGCGGTTGATTATCAAGCGATTAATCGGCGTGGCGGCATGAAAAACGCCCGCAGGGCGCGGGCGTTGGGTAGTTAAGTTAGCAAGCGCTTACTTTATTCGTCTTCTTCGTCGCGCAGCGGCACGATCAGCATATCGATGTGCACGGTATTGATCAGCTGGCGAGCGGAAGACATCAGCTTGCTCCAGAAGTCCTGATGGTGGCCGCACAGTACCAGGTCCATGTCGTATTTCTTGATGGCATCGACCAATACCTGCGCCAGATCGCCGCTGCCGCTCAGGGTCTCGGTGATCGGGTAGCCGGCGTTTTGCGACAGCTCGGTCAGCGCCTGATGGGTTTCCTCGGAGATGCGTTTTTGCATGTCGCCGAGATTGACGTCGATCAGGCCAGTATAGAGGTCGGAATAGTTGACATCGACGTGGATCAGAGAAACTTTAGCGTTGTACGGCCGCGCCATCGAGACGGCTTTTTCTACCAGGATCTTGCTTTCCGGGGATAGGTCCACCGCGATCAGTATGTGTTTGTAAGCCATAAGAATACTCCTTCCATAAACATGCCGATTAAAAAGGGTTAGCAGGCGTTCCGTTTACCCGCCTGGCGCTTTTGGTTCCATAGTATCATTCGGATAACGCAATGATATGTTGGGGCGATCACACTGCGCCGCATCGAAAATCTCTCCGCCCGATACCTTTCGTTGTACACCCGCGCGGCGTAAAAGCCTATGGGTTATGCGGGCTTTAACAGTCTGACCGCTTGAATTATAAGCGTTATTAAACAAAGTATAGCGCTAAATGTGCAATCAGCGCTCCAGATGCGGCTGCAGCAGGCTTTCAAACCACTCATGAAACACCGCCAGGCGGCGCGATCGCTGGCGGCGATGGGGGTAGATCAGGGCGATCGGCATGGAGGCGGCGCGGTAACCGGGCAGGACTTCCACCAGTTCACCGGCGTCGAGCAGGTGTTGCACGTCGTAGCGCGGGATTTGCATCAGCCCCAGCCCGGCGCGGCAGCAGGCGATATAGCTTTCGGCGTTGTTGACCACCACCCGGCTGGGCAGTTCGAGGCGTTGCGTATGGCCGTCGTCGGTCAGGTATTCCCAGGGGGATTCGCGGCCGGTTTTGGGCGAGGCGTAACCGATGCTCCAGTGCCCCTCGATGAGATCGCCGGGCTGGCGTGGATGGCCGAATTCGCTCAGGTAGGCGGGGCTGGCGCAGTTGATCAGCGCGATATGGCCGAGCGGGCGCATCACCAGGCTGCTGTCGTGCAGATCGCCGACGCGCACCGCGCAGTCGACCCCTTCCTGCACCAGATCGATGGCGCGATCGGCGGAGCCGAGCACCAGCTGCAGATGAGGGTGGCGCCGCAACAGGCTAGGCAGCGCCGGGGCGATCAACCGGCGAGCGATGCGGCTCGGCACGTCGACGCTGAGCCGCCCGGAGGCCTGCCGCTGGCTGGCCTGAAACGACTGATCGATGTCTTCCACCTCGGCCAGCAGCGGGCGCAGCCGCTCGAGCAGCTGTTCGCCGTCGGCGGTCAGCCGCACTTGCCGCGTGGTGCGGTGCAGCAGGCGCACGCCCAGCTGCGTTTCCAGTTGTTGCACGGCGGCGGACACCGAGGCGCGCGGCACCTCCAGCGCGTGGGCAGCCCGGATAAAGCTGCCCATTTCCGCCACCTGCACGAATACGCGGTATTGATTAAATCTGTCCATCTCGTGACCTGCTGTTCCGTGGCGCCGTTTCTGACAGAGAGTGTAGCCGTATGACGCGGTTGCGCGCGAGCAGGTGCGGGGGCATCTCCGCCCCCCGTCGAACTTATTTGGTGGTGTAGCCGCCGTTGATCAGGATGGTTTGGCCGGTTACCCACCAGCCGTCGCTGACCAGATGGCGGATGAACGGCACCACGTCTTCGATATCGGTCAGGCCGGTTTTGCTGAACGGCGACAGCGCCGCCGCCGTCTTGTGGTAGGCCACGGCGTCCGCACCCTCAGCCGGGTAGAAGAACGGGGTGTCCATCGGGCCGGGGCCGACCGCCGTCACGGAGATGCCACGCTCGCCGAACTCCTTGGCGGCGGCGCGGGTGAAGTGCTCCACCGGCGCTTTGGTGCCGGCGTAAGCGGCGTAAAACGGCGTGAAGGCGCCGAGCAGCGAGGTGACCAGCGTGCAGATTTTACCGTTGTCGTTAAGGTGCTTGCCCGCCTCTTTCAGGAAGAAGAACGCGGTTTTGGCGTTGACCGCGGTCATCTCGTCGTACTCGGCTTCGCTGATGTCGACCATCGGCTTTTTCAGCACCTTGCCGACGGTATTGATGGCGATATCCGGCTTGCCGACGGCGGCGACCGCATCGGCGAACAGCTTCTCGACCGCGCCCGCGGTGGTCAGATCGGCCTGCAGCGCGACGCCTTGCGCACCGGCGGCCTGAATGGCGGCGACGGTTTTCTCCGCTTCGGCTTTGGAGGCGGCGCTGTTGTAGTGGATCACCACCGCTTTGGCGCCTTGCTCAGCCAAATCGCGCGCGATCAGCCCGCCGAGGTTCTTGGCGCCGCCGGCGATGAGGACGGTTTTTCCCTTGATTGAATGGTTTGCCATAACAGTTTCCTTGGATGAACGTAACGGAAACCTGAGTCTAGCCAGCGTGGGGGGAAAGATCAGCGGCGTGGCGCGGGATAGACTATCCATAAAAACCGCCTAATCGAAAACGGGCGGTTATCGCTTATAACGTCCCGGCAGGTGACTTTTCGGCACAGGGCGGTAAATTTTATCCACTGCTCAGGCCAGTTTGCGTTTCATTAACCTACAATGATGGATATGGGCCTCATCATTTCCCCTCTGAGTGGAACCACGCCGTGCAAATCTCTCTGTGCGGTGCGGTAACGTCTCCGGAGGCGGTGGGTTATGGGCATGGCCCGTGCAGGCAAAAAAGGGGATGAGAGCGGTAAGCTCCAGCAGAGTATCGGGTAATGAGGTAGGGCGGTTGGACCCGGCGGAAGGCCGCGGATAACAACGCCTTGAGGGGGTAATCATGATCAGTACCGTCGCGCTGTTTTGGGCCTTATGTGTGGTGTGTGTGGTAAACATGGTGCGGTATTACTCTTCTCTGCGCGCGCTGCTGGTGGTATTGCGCGGCTGTGACCCGTTGCTGTACCAGTACGTCGACGGCGGCGGTTTTTTCACCGCCCACGGGCAACCCAGCAAGCAGCTGAGGCTGGTGCGCTATATCTTCGCGCAGCGCTATGTCGAGCATCACGATCCGGAGTTTATCCGCCGCTGCGAGCGGGTGCGCGGGCAGTTTATGCTGACCTCGGCCCTGTGCGGCCTGGTGGTCATCAGCCTGATAGCGCTGATGATCTGGTATTAATGCCTTCCTGTTTCCCTTGATGCAGGCAAAAAAAAGGCGGCCCTGGGGCCGCCTTCCTCATGATGCTTATCGCTTAGATCAGCTTCAACGCAACCCAATACAGCGCACCGGAAAGCAGGATCGAGATTGGTAGGGTCAGTACCCAGGCCAACAGGATGTTCTTCACGGTTTTGCTCTGCACGCCGCCGCCGTCCACGATCATCGTCCCGGCAACCGCCGAAGAGAGGACGTGGGTGGTGGAGACCGGCATGCCGGTATAACTCGCCACGCCGATAGACAGCGCCGCGGTCATCTGGGCCGATACGCCCTGGGCGTAAGTCATGCCTTTCTTGCCGATCTTCTCGCCGATGGTGGTGGCCACGCGTTTCCAACCCACCATGGTACCGAGCGACAGCGCCAGCGCGACGGCGACGATGATCCACATCGGCGCGTACTCGACGGTCTGCAGCAGATCCTGACGCAGGTTCTTCAGGAAACGCTGGTCGGCGGATGAGGTTTCCGGCAGCTTGGCGACTTTATCCGCCGTGTCGGTCACGCACATCAGCAGGCGGCGCAGGTGGCTGCGCTGGTCAACCGTCAGCTGATCGTAGCTTTGCAGGTTGGTCAGCATGCCCTGAGCCAGCTCGATCGCCGGCATGGCGCGCGAACTGTCGCAGTGGAACTCGGCAGGCTTGCCAGGCGCGGCTTCGTCATCCGGGCTTGGCACCAGCGGCGTCAGCGACACCGCATGCGACAGCGCGTCGCCGTGCTGCTGGTAATATTGCTGCAGGTGGGTCACGGCATCACGCGTACGGGTGATGTCATAACCGGTTGCATTCATATTGACCACGAAGCCAGCCGGCGCAACGCCGATCAGCACCAGCATGATAAGGCCGATACCTTTCTGGCCGTCGTTGGCGCCGTGCGAGAAGCTGACGCCAATCGCCGACAGGATCAGCGCGATACGGGTCCAGAACGGCGGCTTGCGTTTGCCGTCGACCTTTTCACGTTCCGCAGGGGTCATGTGGATACGCTGGCGTTTCTTGGTGCCACTCCAATAGCGGCGCAAGGCGAACACCATCACTCCCGCTACCATCATGCCGACCAGCGGCGAGAACAGCAGAGAAAGGAAAATGCCAATCATTTTCGGGACGTTAAGCGCATCCACGACCGAGGTGTGGGTCATCAGGGCGTTGGTTAAACCGACACCGATGATTGCGCCTATCAGCGTATGGGAACTGGAGGCCGGCAAACCGAAATACCAGGTGCCGAGGTTCCAGATGATTGCCGCCAGCAGCATGGAGAAGACCATGGCTAATCCGTGTGCTGAACTGACGTTCAACAACAGATCGGTAGGCAGCAAGTGGACGATGGCGTAAGCAACACTCAAACCGCCGAGCATTACGCCAAGAAAGTTGAACAAACCTGCCATCACGACCGCAAGTTGCGAGCGCATGGCGCGGGTATAAATAACTGTAGCGACCGCATTGGCCGTATCATGAAAACCGTTGATGGCTTCATAAAACAACACGAACAACAATGCGAGAATTAACATCAGGCCGGTATGGAAATCCAGGCCAGCGAACAAATGCAGCATAAGCGTTACGCCAGTTTGTGGACATGAACGCCGCGCATTATCAGTGACAACCGGGGCCGGGGAAAAGGAAAATATGACGTTTTTTTGATTTGGACATGACGAAACGATGACGCGCCTATAACAAAAATATGGAATATCAACGCGTTAATCTGCTCTGACCTCTGTAATATTTTCTTACTATGGCGTTGGCGCCGCCGGGGCTTTACAATCTGCCGCCGTGAATTTGGCGGTGACCGGCGGCGAAACGGCGTAATATGGCGCTCTTTTGTCGCGATTGTGGTTTTGATAAGTGAGGCTCAGGTGGAACAGTTTGATGTCGTAGTGATTGGGGCGGGCGCCGCCGGCATGTTTTGCGCCGCGCAGGCGGGGCAACTCGGTTGCCGCGTATTGCTGCTCGACAACGGCAAAAAACCGGGCCGCAAGATCCTGATGTCCGGCGGTGGGCGCTGCAACTTCACCAACATGTACGCCGAACCGGCGGCCTATCTGTCGAACAACCCGCACTTCTGCAAGTCGGCGCTGGCGCGCTACACCCAGTGGGACTTCATCGATCTGATCAACCGTTACGGCATCGCCTACCATGAAAAAACGCTGGGGCAGCTGTTCTGCGACGATTCGGCGCAGCAGGTGGTGGATCTGCTGGTCAAAGAGTGCGAGCTGGGCCAGGTGACGATGCGCCTGCGCAGCGAAGTGCTGGACGTAGAGAAAACCGAGAATGGCTACGCGCTGGCGCTGAATGGTGAAAAAGTGAGCGCTCGTTCACTTGTGGTGGCCAGCGGCGGATTATCCATGCCGGGGTTGGGCGCGTCGCCGTTCGGTTACAAACTGGCTGAGCAGTTCGGCCTTAAGGTGCTGCCGACGCGCGCCGGGCTGGTGCCGTTTACCCTGCATAAACCGCTGTTGGAGCATGTACAGACGCTGTCCGGCGTCTCGGTGCCGGCGGTGATCACCGCCGAGAACGGCGTCAGCTTCCGTGAAAGCATTCTGTTTACCCATCGCGGCCTGTCCGGCCCGGCGGTGCTGCAGCTGTCCAGCTACTGGCAACCGGGTGAGTATGTGAGCGTTAACTTACTTCCTGAGCTGGATTTGGCGGCCTTCCTGGATGATCAACGCCGGGAGCACCCGAACCAAAGCCTGAAAAACACCCTGGCGCTGCAATTGCCGAAGCGGCTGGTGGAGTGTTTGCAGACCCTGGGACAGTTGCCGGAGGCGACGCTGAAGCAGCTGAATGCGCCGCAGCAGGCGGCGCTGGTGGATCTGTTGCAGAACTGGCGCGTGCAGCCGAACGGTACCGAAGGCTACCGCACGGCGGAAGTGACGCTTGGCGGCGTCGACACCAATGAACTTTCCTCCAAGACGATGGAGGCCCACAAGGCGCCGGGGCTCTACTTTATCGGCGAAGTGGTGGACGTGACCGGGTGGTTGGGCGGCTACAACTTCCAGTGGGCCTGGAGCTCGGCCTGGGCCTGCGCCCAGGCGCTGGCGGCGCAGGGGCGTTAACGTTCAGCAGTGACGGGTTAGGCCGATTTTTTTGGCATAAAACGCAGACACAACCCCGCGACAGCTGCATAAAGCATTAGCAGGCAGGTTGTCGAAAGCGCTTGCGGATCGCCGAGACCCCATTCATTAGACTTGTGAACCATTTCCAACGCCATGTCCGGTGTCAGCAGCAGCCGAGAGGGAATGATGTTCGGCAAGACAGCGAATACCAGGACAAAAATCACCGAGGCGATCGGTTTTCTCATATGGGGCAGCGCCTCTCATAGCCAATGACATTGATAGAACCATAAGCTAGCAGCTTATTGTTGGTGCGTGGAACACCTACCCGTGGCGTTCAAACAGATGGGGCCGATAAGGCTCCATTATCTATGGCACGTTAATCTCATCCCGCCGGCCCTTTCAATTCCACGCGATTACCGTCCGGATCGCTGAAATAAATGGACGGCCCGTCGCCTTCCGCCCCATAGCGCGATTCGGCGGGATCAACGCCGATCCCCTGCGATCGCAGATAGGTCAACAACGCCTCTTCGTTGAACGGATCGATGCGCAGGCAGACGTGATCGACATTTTGCCTATGAGGATCGGGCGCTTCGCCGCCTTTTTTCCCCAGCACGCCATTGATGTCCACCAGGTCGATCATGGAGGCACCGGCGCGCAGGTGCACCAGCCCCAAATCCGGTCGCTGTTTGGCGATATCACAGCCGATGACCTGGGTATAAAAACGCAGGCTGTTCTGCATATCGCGCACGCGCAGAACCACATGATCCAGCCGTTGCAAGTTGAAGGGGCGCACGGTCATCTCCTCAAATGAACATCTCCTTTACAGCATAAGCGGCGATGACGGATTTATCCTGCTGCGCGGCGTGCCCGTTCGTGCGCCCAAACCCCAAAAAAAAACGGCCGATGGGTGCAGCCATCGACCGTGGGGCTTAAGCGTTCAAGCGTTAACGAGGGAAGTTGCCGCTCAGCGCATCCAGGCCGCCCTGGTAGATGCCGCTGAACAGGGCGATGGCCTCGTCGTCGCTGATGTTGACCGGCGTGAAGCTGCCCGACCATTCCACGCGCGCCACGTTGGCGTCGTCGGTGGCGTGCACTGACAGGGTGGACAGGTAATTCACCACCGGGAACGGCGCTTGCATGATGGAGTAGCTGTAGCTGCGTTGACGGTTGTCGAACGCTTCCAGCCGCTCGATGACGATACCGCCGTCGGCGGTGGTTAAGGTACGCACGCGGCCGCCTTCAGAAACGACGCTTTTTGGGATGAACGGCAGCCAGTCAGGCAAGGCGTCGAAGCCGCCGATCAGTTGCCATACGGTGTCGGCAGATGCCGGGATGTCCATAGAGACGGATGTAGTAGCCATTTTCTTTCTCTCTTAATATCGGTTTCGGATACAGGGTTACATTGCCAGCGTATCTACGACGCCGCCGTCAACGCGCAGCGCCGCGCCGGTGGTGGCCGAAGACAGCGGAGAGGCGAGGTAAACGGCCAGGTTGGCCACTTCATCGACGTCCGCCGCGCGCTGAATGATGGAGCTTGGGCGTTCGGTTTTAACGAACTCGTCGGCCTGATCGCGTGCGCTGCGCCCGGATTTGGCCGCCGCATCCGCCAGCATTTCTTGCAGGCCTTCGGTAAAGGTTGGCCCCGGCAGAATGGCGTTGACCGTCACACCGGTGCCGGCGAGGCGTTTCGCCAGGCCGTGAGACACCGCCAGGTTGGCGCTTTTGGTGACGCCGTAGTTGATCATGTCCGCCGGGATGGCGACGCCGGATTCGGACGACACGAAAATAATGCGTCCCCAACCCTGCTCGGTCATGCTCCACGCATAGTGGCGCGCAAGACGCACGCCCGAGAGGACGTTGACGTTATAGAAGTGCATCCACTCGCTGTCGGGCACGGTAAAGAAGTCTTTATCGTTGAAAATGCCCAGGTTGTTGATCAGCACGTCGGCTTTCGGTTCCGCGGCGAACAGGGTAGCAGCCCCTTGTTCCGTCCCGAGATCCGCGACCACGCCGCGTACCTGCGCGCCGGGCACGTTGGCGCTGATGTCGGCGATGGCGTGATCGACCCCGCTTTTCTGACGGCCGACGATCACGACGGTGGCGCCCGTTTTGGCGAGCCCGCGCGCGATGCCGAGGCCGATGCCGGAGGTGGAGCCGCTGACGACGGCGACTTTGCCTGAAAGATCCAGTTTCATCATGTATCTCATCGAGTTAATGGGGGTAATGGGGCCATGCGGCCCCATAAAACTTAACGAATCGGCAGCGGCGCGTTGTCGGCCACCAGTTTCTGACGGCGCATTTCGGCCCAGAATTCAGCCGGGATAACGGCGTCCAGCGCAGCCAGATCTTCGGCCATGCGGCCAGGGCGGCTCGAACCGGGGATCACGGCGGCGACCGCCGGGTTAGCCAGCGCGAACTGCAGCGCGGCGGCTTTGACGTCGACCTGGAAGCGAGCGGCGATCGCTTTGATTTGCGCCACTTTCGCCAACACCGCCGGGGATGCTTTCTGGTATTCGTAGTGCTCGCCACCGGCCAGCACGCCGGAGTTGTAAGGGCCGCCGACGACAATGTCGACGTTGCTCGCCAGGGCTTCCGGCATCAAACGCTGCAGCGCGCGTTCATGATCCAGCAGGCTGTAACGGCCGGCCAGCAGGAAGGCGTCCGGCTGCGTTTCGCTCAGACCCAGCGCCAATTCGCAAGGCTCGACGCGGTTGACGCCGAGGCCCCAGGCCTTGATCACCCCTTCTTCACGCAGACGGGTCAGCGCGCGGAAAGCGCCGGTGCGAGCGATGTTGAACTGCTCAATCCAGTTGTCGCCGTAAAAGTCCTGGGCCGGATCGTGGATCCAGACGATGTCCAGACGGTCGGTTTTCAGGCGCTTCAGGCTGTCTTCAATGGAACGCAGCGTGGCGTCGGCGGAGTAGTCGTTGACGATCTTGTTCTTCAAACCGTGTTCGAACAAACCGCCTTTCTCACCCAGATCGCGGGCGGAGGTGTCTTCTTCTTCGTCCAGCATGATGCGGCCCACTTTGGTGCTCAGCACATACTCGTCGCGTGGGTATTGCGACAGCACTTCACCCATGCGGATTTCCGACAGGCCGGAACCGTAGAGCGGCGCGGTGTCGAAGTAGCGGATGCCCAGATCCCAGGCGCCGCTGACGGTGGCTTGCACGTCCTCTTGCGGGATGTTGCGGAACATATTGCCAAGCGGCGCGCCGCCCAAACCGATCTTGCCGGGTAAAATATTTTTGATGCTCATAGTCGATCCTCAATACGTTATCTTTTCAGGGAAACTTATGGGGCTCATACCTGTCTGCCCCGTCACGAGGCTAAAGATAACGTGGCAAGTTGTGACTTGATAGGACATAATTCGTCTAAGTTAAGTCCTTTGAGGTCTCACATGATCGATTTACGTCAGTTGAAATACTTTGTCGCGGTGGCGGAAGAGGAGCACGTCGGCCGCGCCGCCGAACGGCTGCACATTTCCCAGTCCCCACTGAGCAGGCAGATTTCCCAGCTTGAGGAGCGCCTCGGGTTGATGCTGTTTGAGCGCAATCAGCAGCGCATCCGCCTGACCGCCGACGGCCAGACGTTTCTGGCCGAAACCCGCGCGCTGTTGACGCACGCCAACCGGCTTGAGTCGCTCGGGCGCCGCCTGGGGCGGGGGGAAGACGGCGGGCTGTGCATCGGCTATATCGAAAATGCGATGCACTCCGGCGTTTTGTCGAACGCATTGCGATCGCTGCGGGTTTCCCGGCCGGATGTGCACATCGTGCTTTACAGCCAACCTTCTTCCATGCAGCTGGAAGGGCTGCGGCAGCGTAGCCTGGACGTGGCGTTGGTCAATACGGCGCCAGATCGTGACGATCAGGATTTGGACTATACGCAGGTGTTGGACGATCGCATGCTGCTGGCCCTGCCGCAGACGCATCCGCTGGCTGAAAGGGAGACGCTGCAGCCGGCGGATCTCACCGATCAGGCCTGGATCTCGGTGATCCACAAAGAGGATGCTCATTCGCGCGACGACTTTGTGGCGGCCTGCGTGAAGGCCGGGTTCGATCCGGATATTCGGCTGGAAGCGGGCGAGCCGCTGACCGCACTGGGGTTGGTCGCCGCCGGGTTGGGGATGACGCTGATCCAGCACAGCCTGCGGCATAACGCGCCGCAGGGCGTGGTGCTGCGCGAACTGCCCTGGATGCAATACACCACGCAGCTGTGGGCAGTGTGGCACAAGGCCAACCTGCGCCCGCTGGTCACCCATTTCCGCGAAGTGATGTCGGCCGGGCCGGCCTGCCACTGATCGCCGGCGGCGTCTACTACGGCACCGCGCGTAAAGCGGCCACGATCGCCGCCAGGTCGGCGCGCTGCTCGTCTGCCAGCGCGGGCTGCGCCTGTGCCGCATTCTCCGCCAGCAGGGTTTGCAGGCCGATCAGCCAGTCATAGATATAAAACGCGGTATTCTTGGTCGGCGTCGGCGCCAGTCGGGTTAGCCGCTGCTGGCCGCTCCAATCCACCGCCGGCTGCGGCGGCGGGGTAAAGATCGGCTGGCCGGGATTGACGCGGCTTTCGGGGCGCGTTGCCACATCGCGCCGCGGGAAGCCGAGCCAGGCGACGAAGTCGCCCAGTAGCGCCAGCGCCTGACTGATCTGCCGATCTTCACCCTGTTCCGGCAGGCCCCCGGCGCACAGTGCACGCTCCAGTTCGTCGTCGAGCTGCAGGCGGCAGGCGGCGCCGATCAGCGCATCGACCAGCAATTCCAGGTGTGGTTTCTCGACGCCGAGCAGATCCAGCAACCGGCGGCTGTCCGGCAGCGCACGCAGATGATTGACCCAGTCTGCGAAGATCCGTGCGGCAAAAGGCGATGCGGGCTGCTCGCCGGGCGCCGCAGGGTCTTGCTCGCCGAACAGATCGATATCCAGCCCGAACGGTGAAGGCGCCATCGTCGGAGCCGGTGCGGTGTGCTGCTGTTGCTGATAAAGCTGGCGCAGCGTATCGCGCTGGGGTAGCAACCGCTCCAGCAGTTCGCCGTGGCGGCCGGCCTGTGCCTGCAGTGCGCGCAGCAGCTGTTGCGCGCGTTGCTGCGTCGCGTGCGGATCGGCGGCGGTGAGCCAGTTGCCGAGCAGGCTTTCCGTCAGCTCGCGCTGCAATTCCTCACGCTGTTCGAGCAGGCGCGCTTGCTTGTGGGCCGGACGCGCCTGAGCGGCCAGGTAGTTCACCATGCGGCGACAGTCCTGTTCATCCAGCGCCAGCAGCGTGGCCCAGCTGTCGCCGGGCTCGCCGACCTGACGCTGGACGGCGTCGTCGGGCCGCGCTTTGCCTTCCTGACGCGAGTCGAACGGCGTGATTGCCCAGATTAAACCGGGCTTGCGGCGTTGGCGCAGCGCCGGGGTTTCCCCCTGGGTGTGGTTGACCCAATCGCCGAGCGCCTGGCCGATGCGCGCGGCGTCCTGCGGCGTGGCGGCGGCATCGGTCACCAGCAGCAGGCTGGCGTGCAGGCCGTCGGCGCAACGGGCCAGTAAATGGGCGCGCTTCGCCTGCTGCAGACGCTGCGCCGGCTCCGCCTGCGGACAGCTGCGGCTGCCGGGCAGGTCGATCAGCGCCACGTCGGCGGGCAAGCCTGCCTGCGCCGTTTGCGGCAGCAGGGTGGTCACTTCTGCGGTCAGCCAGGCCAGATCGCTCAGTGCGATCTCCCGTTCATCGCCGTTTTCGGTCATGACGGCGATCGTGGCGTTTTCCGGTGCGGCGCTTGCGGTCAGCAGCGCCAACGCGTGGCGCGGGGCATGAACCTGTCGGCTGCCGTCGAGCGCCTGCAACGCGTGCGCCAGCTGGCGATAACGCGCCGTCAACGTCGCCTCCTCTCCCCACAGCGGTGCAAACAGGCGCGCGCGATCGTCGATGCTCAGCTGCGGCGCCAGCGCCACGGCCTGCGGCCAGAAGTGCCTGTCGAGCGTGGGTTGCTCTTTGCCGCCGTGGCGGCGTTGGTTGTCCCACAGCGCCAGCACGGCGTTGCCATCGAGGCCATCGAGGGCGACGGCTTGGCGGTGGCGCGCCAACGCTTGCAAATGGCTGGCGATGGCGCGGGCGTCCCAGTCCGGGCGAAAGCCGCGCATCGCGGCGGCGTCGATCGTAATGGCCAACCACTGCGCTTCGTTGAGCAGCGCGAGGGCGATCGGATAATCGGCGGGCCCCGTTTCGGCCGCCGTGCAGTAGCGCACCGCGAGCGACAGGTCCGCGTTGAAGCGTTTGGCGCCAGGCGCCAGCGCCGCCAGCAGATGGGCCTTGGCGGCGGCGTTGTGGCCATACAAACCGATGGCGACCTGCGCAGGCCGGGTGTTTTCCAACTGGACGGCGCGGTTATGGCAACCGCGCAGACGCAGCGTCAGGCGATCGGCTTCCCGCTCCAGGCGGGCGGATTGTCGGCGTGTGGCGTCCACCCAGTCGATCGCCTGCACAATGCCGGCGCTGAGCGCGTTATTCGGAGCCGCTGGGGCAAAGGTGTGCGTTTTCATCGTGGGTAAATGCTCCCGCTGTCTATCCAGTAGTGGGTCGCACCGGAGGCGCTGGCAGCCAGGGTATTGAGTTTCAGTTGCAGGTGGTGAGCCGGGACGGGGCTGCCGTCGGCCAGCACCGCCTGCGCGATCTTGACGCTTTCGGCGCCCTGTTCGGCGCTGGCGGTGATGGCCAGACGCAGGCCGATCACCGCGTCGCCGGCCAGCTTGCGCGCCAGCTGGGCGTCATTGATGGTCAGCGTATAGAGCGGGGAGGCCGGCCAACGTTCGTTGTCCAACTGGCGGAAGCCCAGACGCAGTGGGCCGCGCAGCTGGAAGCTGACGGCGGGATCGAGCGCGAAATCGGCGCGATCCAGATCGATATCGCGGTAATAGACGTTATCGTCCGCCAGCATGTTGTTGCCGTTCAGCATGCCCAGATAGCGAATGGTGGAGTAGGGCTGGAAATCGCCGACGTTGAAGTAAAAGCTCTCCAGCCGCAGATCGATCGCCAGCAGGCACAGCATGGCGCCCACGGCAGCGGTGGATTTCGGGTTGTCGATGCGGCCGCGTTTGTTGAACGGGTACCAGCTGCGGGTGTGGTAGCCCTCGAGCGGCAGAATGCGGCTGGCGGGCAGCGGCTGCAGGTGGCGCAGCAGCGCCTGCACGCCGGGGAAACGCGCCGGGCGGCCGGTCAGCAGCAGCACGTCGCAGGTATACAGCGCCACCACTTCGGCCAGCAGGCGCAGGCAGCGGCCGATGCCGATGCGATCGGACAAGAAGGCGGCGTGCAGATCGGCCAGGCGGGTCACCAGCGGGGTGTGCAGAATATCGAAGGCGTCGCTGTCGGCTTCGCGCTGCACTTCGCCGTTGATAAACGCCAGCACCTGCGGCGTCGGCGGCTGCGGCAGCAGATCGCCGAGGTTGGCGGCGATTTCCGCCCGGCTGTCCAGCGGATCGTACTGCTCATAGGCACCGAGCAGCGCGCGCCCGGCGGGCATGAAGATCTGCAGCGCGGCCTGCTGACGCAGGGTGGAAAGCCCGTCCATGCGCCCTTCGTTGCCGAACAGTTTGTCCATCAGTGCCGCGGCGGCGTTCACGCCGGCGGCTTCGAACGCCTGTTGCACGGCGGGCAGGACAAACTGCTGGATGATGTCCAGCAGGATGTCGTCGCCGGCGACCTTAAAGCCCTCGCGGAACAGCAGGCGCGGGTTGATTTTGATGTTGTTGCCTACGCCGTCATCGAGCGAGTAGTGCGTGATCGCCAGATCGGTGGTGCCGCCGCCGATGTCGATGGAGGCGATGCGCAACGTCTTGCCGGGCTGTTCACCCGGCGCCAGCGGCCGATCGGGCCGCGCCATGGCGGCGAAGAAGGCGTCGGTGCGGCCGGCGAAGTTCACCTGGGTTTCGTTGTACAGATAGACCATCTGGCCGCAGGTGGCTTCGTCCCACTCGATCTGCACTTGCGGCGCCGGGAGGCGGGTGTGCTCGCCGTTGAACGGCGCATCCTGCGGGTGCCAGCCGAGGGCTTTCCATACCAGCCCAATCGCTTCCTGCATGCGGCGGCGGAAGATCTCGCGCTCCGGCTTCGGCATCGCCGAAGGCAGCGTCAGGATGATGGCGCGTAAACGGCGCGGCGCGGTGGCGTTCGGCATGCGGCTGCGTTGGGCGATGCTGTTGATCTGCATCAGCGCCTGCGCCAACAGCTCGCTCAACATCAGGCTCATCACCGCACTGCGGCTGTAATGGGCGGCGAACACCGGCAGCCGTTCGGCCGTCGGCAGGGCGGACAGCGGCACGCCCTCATCGTTGATCAGGGTGGTCAACGGCGCGGCGGCGGCCATCGGCTCGTGCCGCTCGTTGAAGCGCCAGCCGGGCGCATAGCGCTCCTCGTCCCACAGATAACGCCGTGGGCTGGAGATGCCGGTGGTGCCTTCATGCCCTTCGCGTCGCTGCGCCAATTGCGCGGCTTCATGGCCGACGCGGGTGATGGACGGCCATTGGAAGGCATCGTCGCGTCCGCTCTGGAAGGACAGATGCGGCTTGCCGAACGCGGCCCGAGAAAACTCCACCCGGCTCTCGAACAGTTCGTTGTAGACCTGATGCGGTTCGGACAGCGAGCGCAGCTGCAGCTCATAGGTTTGCTTCAGGCCGTTGCTCTCTTCCGGATGGTCCTCGACCAGCACGCCGCAGGTGTGAGAATTGCCGACGTCCAGCACCAGATCGACGTCGATCGCCGGTTGTTGCAGCGTCGCCGCCACCATTTTTATCTGCGGCACCGCCAGCTGATGGCCGAGCATGTGCAACAGGTTGAGGTAGTGCGCCTGATACTCGAAGGTTTTCAGTCCGGCGTTGATCTCCGCCTCGGCGCGCTGTTCCCGCTCGGTGGCACGCTGGCTGAACGCCTCGCGCAGCCAGCCGTCCACCCAGGTCAGATCGAGGAACTCGCCCAGCTCGTGGTTGCGGTGCGCCAGCGTGAAGTTCAGCCCGGTGCCGAGATCGCTTTCGCCCGGCGCCAACGCTTCCTGGCCGGGCGCGGCGGCACGGGTGTCGAAGGCCAGCACCACGCGCAGCAGATTGCCGTCCTGATCCGGCTCATCCAACTGCACCACCTGCAGACGTGCCCAGTTATCCGGGCCCGATAAAAACATTCCCGAGGCGGTGTAGCGCAGGAACGGCAACGGCAGCCAGAGCTTATCCAGCAGGCGCAGCGACTGCTGCAGCGGGTAGCTGAACTCAGGCCGCACCACTTCGGCGGCTTGTCCGCCCTCGGCCGGCAGTTGGTATTTGCCGCTCTCGGCCTCCCATTGCAGGCGCAGCAGCGGGCCGCTGGCGGTCTTGCGTACGAATTTGCCGGGAAACTCGGTGTCCAGCCGCGGCGTCAGGGCAAAGTCCAGAAACTGAATGCCGCTGTCCTGAATCAGCGTAACGCCGTGTTTGTAGTCAGTGAGGGGGGCCAGCATCATTTACTCTCGCGCTTGAACGTCATGGGATAGGTGGTGTCCGCATCGTAGCGGCCGGTGCACTCCGCCGCGCCGGTCTCGCCCTGGCGGCAGACGATTTCCGGGATCTGATAGCGGCTGCCGTCGCTGCAGCGCGCCTTGGTGCGGCTGTTGATCACCAGATTGCCGGACTGCATCAGGCCGGCTTCGACCGCGACCCGGCAGGTGACGCCGTCGCCGTAGGCGATGATGGCGTTGCCTTTGCCCGCGTTCAGGCGGTATTGCAGGCTGGGGCGTTTGCCGGTGATCGGATCTTTCAGCGCCACCGTGGCGCGCCATTTGCCGTTAAGGAAACGGGTGGAGCCAGCCTTCACCGCCTCGGGTGGCAGCACCAGCGCATTTTTGTCCAGCGGTTGCGGGATGGTCGGCGCCGGGGGCGGCGGCATCAGCGTGGCGTGCGCCAGCGGCAAGCGCAGCTTAGGCAATGGCGCGGCGGTTTTTTCCGGTGGTGCCGGAGGGTGCACCTCAGCCGGCATCGCCGGTTGCGGCGGCGGTGAGCGGTGCAGCCAGGCGGCCAGCGCCGCACTGCCTAACAGCAGTACCGGTAACAGCCACAGCGCGTGGCGCCGACGCGGGCGCACGACGGCAGGGGATTTGACGGGGGCCGCCGGAGCGAGCACCGGTTCAGGCTCGGTGGCCGGTGTTGGTTTTGCCGGTTCAACAACGGCCGGCTTGCGTGGTGCGGCGGCGATCGGCGCCGGTTTTTCCACTTCCGATTCGAGCGGGCGCAGGCAGGCTAACGGATCGTCCGGGCTCTGCGCCTGCGGTTTGATAAAGCCCCAAAAGGTCAGCACCGGTCGGTCGTCTACCAGGTAGACGTGGTTGGGATCGGGAATATGCATCGCTTTGGCCAGCAGCGCGCCGAACAGGCGGTGGCTGGGATGATCGGTCGCCCGGGTCTGTTCCGTCAGGCTGCGGAAGGTCGCCAGACAGTGTTCCAGGTGGCGCACCGCCTGCGCGCGCTGGGCGTCGCTTGCCGCCAGCCAGGAGGTCACCTTTCCCGGGAAGGGCGCATACCAGTCGATGCGGGTGCCGCTTTCGTTCGGCTGGGGGATCGCCAGACAGTCGGCGGCCTGCGGATGCCGGCGAAGACGCAGGGTTTCCCGCAGCTGCTGCGCGCAGGCGTAGATCGGTTGCCCGTTCTCGCCTAAAGCGAGCACATCATCCAAACTGCCACTGCGTAAGAAGGGTTTCACCACGGCACCGCACCTTGTCCTGTTCTGCAAAAACGCATAAAAGTCCATGATACCCCGCAGGCGGCGGCGCCAAACGGCCAAGGACAGCCCGAAAAACGCCCTTCTTCGGCGTTAGCGATGCGCTTTGGCAACCGGCACAGTGAAAATCTCGCTATCTGGACCTGTCCGTGAGCCGCTTTATCTGAAAAATAGAACGCAACCCCGGCAAGCGACGCCGGGGAATGCTGTTCTCTTTCACTATGACCTCGCCTCGCGGGTTGCCGATTTCGGTATGCCTCAGGCGTGCGGAGCGTTCGCATCATGGACAGTCAGTCTGAAAAAACTCTCGTTGTTACCCCCGCTCATCCCGTTGTCGGACATTCCGCTCAGGGCTGGATGAACGGCTTCCTCGGCATGATTATCTTCAGCGGCTCGCTGCCCGCCACGCGGGTGGCGGTGCTGGAGCTCGATCCGCTGTTTCTGACGGCAGTCAGGGCGGCGATCGCCGCCTTGCTGGCCCTGTGCGCGTTGCTGATCACCCGCCAGGCGCGGCCGACGAGGGCCGATTTGCCGCCGCTGCTGTTTGTGGCGCTCGGCGTGGTCATCGGCTTCCCGCTGCTGACGGCGCTGGCGCTGCAGCACACCACCTCGGCGCATTCGCTGGTGTATATCGGCCTGCTGCCGCTGGCGACCGCCGGTTTTGGCGTCTTGCGCGGCGGAGAGCGGCCCAAGCCCGCTTTTTGGGCCTTTTCCGGTATCGGGGCCGCGCTGGTGGGGGCGTTCGCGCTGAGCCAGGAAAGCGGCGGTGCCTGGCAGGGGGATGCGCTGATGATCGGCGCGGTGCTGCTGTGCGGTCTGGGTTATGCCGAAGGGGCGGTGCTGTCGCGCCGGATCGGTGGCTGGCAGGTGATCTCCTGGGCGCTGGTGGTCGCCTTGCCGTTGACGCTGGTGGCGGCGTGGTGGGCGGCGCCGGCCACTTGGCCTGCCGTCAGCGGTGCCGCCTGGCTGTCGCTGGTGTACGTCTCGGTGTTCAGCATGTGGATTGGGTTTATCTTCTGGTATCGCGGCCTGGCGCAGGGCGGCATCGCCGCCGTCGGGCAGCTGCAGCTGCTGCAGCCGTTCTTCGGCCTGATGCTGGCGGCCTGGCTGCTGCAGGAAACCGTTCAGCCGATGATGATCGCCGTGATGGCCGGCGTGGTGGTTTGCGTGTTCGGCGCCAAGCGTTTTTCCCGCTAGGCGCCGCTGCCGGCGCAGGCCAGGATCACTTCGCCGAGCCGTTTCACCGCCTGCTGTACCTGGCGATCATGGTAACCGCCCAATCCCAGCACCAGACCCGGCTCACCGTGGCCGGGCGCATACATCGGCGACACCGCCCGCAGCGCCAACCCGGCTTCGTTGGCGCACTGGGCGACCCGCACGTCATCGAGATCTTTCCTCAGCCACAGCACCATGTGCATGCCCTGATCGCAGGGCTGCACTACCGCCAAATCGGCGGGGATATGCGTGTTGATCGCCTCGATCAGCACCCGGCGTTTCTCAGCGTAGACGCCGCGCATTTTGCGGATATGCCGGTCGAGATACCCTTCGGCGATAAAGGCGGCCAGTACGTGTTGATCCGCGCTGGGCGGGTGACGATCCATCAGGATCCGGGCGCCGCAAAAGGCGTCGACCAGCGGCGGCGGCACGATGGCGTAACCCAGCCGCAGCGAAGGGAACAGCACCTTGCTGAAGGTGCCGAGATAAAGCGTCCGCTCGGGCGCCAACCCTTGTAGCGAGGGGAACGGGTGGCCGGCGTAGCGCATCTCGCTGTCGTAATCGTCTTCCACGATCCAGGCCTGCCGCTCTTTGGCCCAGGCCAGCAGGGCGCTTCGTTTCGCCATGCTCATCGGCATGCCCAGCGGGTATTGATGCGACGGCGTGACAAAGGCGGCGCGGGCGTCGGCGGCCAGGCGCACGCCGGCGGCGACGTCGATGCCGTCGTTAGCGACGGGTACCCTGATCATGTGCCGATCGCGAAACAGGCTGTTAAAAAGGGCGGTGATGCCGGCGTAGGCGGGGTCCTCGACCCAGGCGCTGTCGCCGGCGTCCAGCAGGATCTGCGCGGCCAAATAGAGCCCTTGTTGCGTGCCGGCGGTGATGAGGATTTGTTGCGGCGTGCAGTTGACCGAGCGGGAACGGCGCACATAGTCGCAGATGGCTTCGCGCAGCGGCAACGCGCCCAGAGGATCGCCGTAGCCCGACGGGGCGCCGGGGCCGCGCGCCCGGATGCGGTTGCCGAGCCGCCGCCAGACATCGTCGGGCGCGGTATCGCCGATCGGCACCGAGACGGTGAACGGCACCGGCGGCAGCGCCCGCGCCTGGGCGGCGAAGCGCGCCAGATGCTGCGCCTGTGAAGAAAGCGGAACCGCTACCGCCGAACTCGCCTGCGCGTTGGCGTGCGGCGTGCGGCGCGGCGCCTGATAGTGGGCAACCCGGGTGCCGGAACCGGGCTGCGGTTCGAGAAAACCTTCCGCCGTCAGCTGAGCAAAGGCCTCCATTACCGTGCCGCGCGCCAGATTCAGCGCCGCCGACAGCCGGCGTGTCGAAGGCAGCAGATCGCCCGCTTTCAGATCGCCCCGATGGATGGCCTGGCGCAGGGCCTGCGCCAGCTGGTGGCTAAGCTGCCCCGCCTGGCGATCGAGCTCGCCGAGGGCGGGGACGTCAACGACTTGGGCTGTTCTGGGCATGTATTCCGGCTCGCTTTGCAGTACAAAAATGAATATTCAGAGTAAACCACTCTGATATCACTCGCGAGCCTGTTGTCGCTCAGCTTAGCCCCCGCTGATTCAGCAGCACCTTATTCAACTCGCTGTTTTTACGCACGTTAAGCTTGCGCATCGCCGAACGCTTATGGGCGCTGATGGTTTTCTGGCTGCGCTGCAGCAGGCCGGCGATGCTGCAGGCGGACATGCCGCTGCTCATCAAACCCAGCACCTTTTTTTCGCAGTGGCTGAGCGCGGCGATGCGGCAGGCCTGGCATTTCCACAGGCCGGCGGCGTGCAGCGCCACCCACGGATGCTGGATGAACTTTTCCAGCGCCATCTGCAGCTTGAGACGGATGGCATAGGCCGAATCGCGCCGATGGATGCTGAACAGCGGCGGCAGGTTTTTCACCTGTTGCTGGGTCGTGTCGTCGAGGATCAGCAGGGTCAGCTGCCGCTGGCGCGGGATGCCGTAGGCGCTCTGGTAGCAGCAGGCGCAACCCCAGCGCTCTTCCGGCGTGCGAAACACGATTTCGATGTTATCCAACGCCTGCAGCGCCAGCGGCGAGAACTGCGGGTACAGACGCTGGCATTCGTTCAGGGAGTGCAGATAGTCCTGCAGCAGCAGACGCAGCCCCTGCTGGTAGAAGTTATCGCTGTCGAACAGCGTGAAGCGAATATCTGGCATGGGTGGCTCCTTAAAAGGGCCGTGGCACCGCGCCGGAGCGAACGGTGACGGCCCATTGCCGGCGTTCGCGCGCCGGTCGTTTTCCTGATTTCCCTGGGGTGGTGCGGGCTTATTGGTACGCCAGCACAAAATTGGCGACGGACGTGAATTCGCCTTCGGTAATGCTTTGGTTCTGGATCGCGCTCGGCTGCCCCTGCACATAGGCGGTGAAGTTCAGGCTGTTGGGGCCGTTTTGCAGCGCGACGGCACTGGTGGCCTTATTCAGGTCGATGTCCGCTCCCTGATGATCGAACAGGGCGATGGCGGCGCCGTTCGCGCCGTTGTTGATCGCCAGCTTGCCCGGCAGCTCTCCGTCTTCGGTGCCGCTGAAGGTCACGCTGACGGATTTGAACACCGTGGTCTTGCAGTCGGTCAGCTTGATGCTGAACGGCACCGGCGTGGTGTGGCCGTAGCGGTACAGGGTTTTGACGATCACCGTGCCCATCTCCACCAGTTGATCGGCGGACTGCGGTTCGATATTGCACGGGCGGCTCACCACTGTGCCGTGGAACTGCACCGGCGCGCCGATAAGCTCGGTGTTCGCCGCCGCCGGTATGGCAACCCACCAGGGCGCGCAGCTCAGCAGCGCTAAAGCGCGTAGACGCATTTTCCGTTCCTCCCTCGGTTACTGGAATGCCGCCACGATGGTGGCCGATGCGTTGAATTCCCCTTCGCCGATCTCTGCGCCGCCGTTGGCGAACGGCGCCGCCACCAGGTTCCAGGAGCCGCCGTTGCCGATGTTCGGCACCGGGTAAAACTCATTCGGGATAACCAACTGGCCGTTGTGCGTCAGCCGGATGCCGAGATCGTTCTTGTCGGTTTTGAACACCTCGTTGCTGAAGGAAGCCGCCGTGCCCGACACCGCCAGCTTGATGTTCAGCGTGCCGTCCTCGAAGCTGCCGCCCTCGCACTGGAAGCGCACCGGAATGCTCTGCGGATAATTCGAACCGTTGAGATCGCTGCCGCCGATCTCGCCGAACTCGACGTTGATCAGCTGGCCTTCGTTCACCACGCATTTATCCGGTACATAGAGGATCGCGGACTGGATAAACACCTGCGCCATCGGATTGGGGCCGAAACCGCCGTCGGTCGAGCCGAGGCGGCCGTACATCTCGATGATCTGCCGATCGTTAATCTCGACGCCGTTAATGATTTTTTTGCGCACCCGGAAGGTGATCTTGCCTTTGGAACCGCTGCCGTAGTTGTTGACCTGTAAGTACGGCGGCTGGCAACGGTGTTGGCTCAGCAAATTCGATTCGTTGTAAAAAGGCACGGTGACGTAGGCGTTCTTGTTGCCGGCGATCCACACCTCGGCTTTTAAATCCAAAAAGTCATTCAGTTTTAAATAGCCGTTGCCGTAGTCGGAGGGGGGCAACGCCGAATCCGACTTGTAAAAGTGTGGGCTGGTGGGAATAGGGGTATCGCAATACACCTTGCCGGTATAGGTGCCGCCCAGATCATAGGGAAACAGTTTGGTGAACCCCACCTGGTTGGTGATGTTGCTTTCATTCAGATCGATATAGAACTGTTTGGGGCCGCCGTCCGGCGTGACGTAGCCGTTGGCCCAGGCGGCGGGGGCCGCCAGCGCGATCGCCAGCGGCAGGCAGAATTTGGTCAGTTGAGTTTTCATCGCGTTCTCGAACCTCACAGGTAAATCACCTGAATGTGCGCCACGGCGGCGAACCCGGCGGCCATCACCGCCCGCTGGGTGGATTCCACGCTGGCGCTGAACCACAGGGTGTTGCTGCCGGGCTGCAGAATGTAAGGGCGGCTGCGCTGATTCAGCTCCAGCACCTGGCCCTGCTGGTCTTGCAGCCGCAGGCCGATGCCCTGTACGCCGCCGTTCAGCTTCAGCAACGACGGGTTGTCGACGTCGCTTTCGCCAAGAAATACCAGCGTGGCGGCCTGCTCACCCTGCAGGTAGAGGCGGCCGGCGTCGCCGTTGCGTGGGCCGGCCGGGTTATCCGCCAGCGCGCGCGCGCCCAGCAGGCAGTTGCGGAACGAGAGGCGAAAACGTACCGGCGTGCTGCGATCGCCGGCGTTGCGGAAGTCGCGTGCGCTGACGTCGCCCAGATCGACGGACTGATCCCGGCTGTCCGGCGTCAGGCTGCAGGGGGAGCTGAGCAGGCCGCCGTGAAAGCTGACGGTGCCGGTGGTGCCTTCGATCACGCCCAGCGGCGTTGCCGCCATCGCGCTGCCGCCGCACAGCAGTGCGCCGAGCAGCAGCGGGCGCAGTCGATCGGTGAATTCAGCCATGCTGGACCTCCTTATTTTTTCTCGGGCACGGCGGTGCAAACGCCGCCATTGCAGACGAAGCGCAGCTCCGGATGGCCGCCGTAGTCGTTGATGTAGGTGATGACGAAGCTGTTCATGCTGGTATCGTGCAGCTTGAGGCTTTCGCTGGATTTCGGCTTCAGCATCAGCGGCTGAAAACCGCCGATCGCGCCGCCGCCCTGTTTTTGCGTCTGCCGCGTCATGCCGGTCAGGGTGATGTAAAACGGCGTCGGGTTATCGACGGAGATAGCGCCGCCGCTTTTACGGAACACCAGCTTTTCCTGCCACACCTGGCCCTTGGGCGCGACGATGGCCTTCGGCCGGTAGAACAGCTTGATCTGCGTTTGCAGCGCCAGCTGCATCACGTTGGTTTTGGTGCTTTTCGGCGGAATTTCGCGCAGGTTGAAGTAGAACACCGACTCGCGATCCTGCGGCAGGCGATCCGCCTCCGGCGTCTTGGTGATGCGTACCACGCTGCGCTCGCTTGGCTCCACGCGCTGCAACGGCGGCAGCACCACCAGCGGCGAGGTGATTTTCTGGTGCTGCTCGTTCTCCAGCCAGGACTGCGCCAGGAAGGGCAGCTCTTTGTTTTCATTGACGATATTCAGGCTGATCGATTTGGCGTCGCTCACATAGACGGCGCGCGTGCGATCCAGCGATATCGCCGCGTCGGCGGTAGGCAGTACGGCGCTCAGGGCCAGGCCGGCGGCGGTCAGTAGCGTTATCGGGTGTGTGTTCATGTCATTATTTCTCAGCGTTACGGATTACAGGGTGGCGCACGGCAGCAACAGCTGGTCCAGCGGCTTGGCGGCGCCCGGGATCACGATGCGGCAGCGGCGTTGGCCTTCCCAGGCGACGTCCAGTTTTTCCTCCGGCTGCACGCCGGTCAGGTAGACCGAGCCGCCGTCGTTGACCACTGCGACCTCGCGGCCTTTCTCGCTCAGCACCGCGGCGCCGAACGGCGGTTCGCTGCCGTCCGCGAGGCGAATGGTGGCCAGCAGCTTGCTGCCTTTCACCACCTCGAAGTGGCGGTAGCCGATGGCGCCTTCGGTCAGCGTGCCTTGCACCACTGCGCGGGTGGCCTCGACGTCGTCCGCCAGCTTGTTGACGTCGATGCGGGTGTCGGTGTTGTAGTAGCTGGTGATGTCGGAAATCACCGCCAGCCCGAAACGGTTGCTGTAGGCGCGGCCGTTGTTGATCGGCACGCCGGCGATGCCGTCGGTGTCGAGCATCATGCGGCTGCCGCCGTTGCTCGAGTTCTGGTGCGCCGCGATGCCGTGCCGGGTCGCAGTGAGGCCGCCGCGGAACGAGCCGCCGATCGACGAGTAGCTGTCCTGCTGGTAAGAGGCGCTGGCGTTCAGTGAGCCAAACGAGGCGTTGTGGGTGTAGTACCCGCGCGCCAGCGATTTGCCGGACTGATTAAAGCCGCCGCTGACCTGCCAGGTATTGTCCGGATCGCTGTAGTCGTTGTACGACGCGGTCTGCGTGACATCGCCGTTGTTGGTTTGCAGCGCATAACCGACGCGCCGACGGTCGCCGATCGGCACGGTGAAGTTGAGCATCACGCTGTCGTCGGTGCGGCCCTGGTAATAGGTGCGGTAAGCCGACAGCGAGGCGGTGATGTTGCTGATATCGCCGACGCTGAACAGCTTGCTGGCCGACAGCCCGTAACGGTCCTGGGTTCGCGCATCCCAATAGGTCTGGTGCGAGTAGGTCAGGTAGGCGGTGATCGCCTTGGCGCTGTCTTCCGCCATAAAGGTTTTGCTGGCGGTGATGGTGTACAGCTCTTTCTGGCGGCCGTTGTAATTCTTGTCGTAATCGCCGTAACGCTCCTGCAAATACTGCGACATGTTCATGAACTTGCGCTGCGAGAAGCGGTAGCCGGCGAAGGTGATCTGGCTGTTCAGCTCGTCGAAGCGTTTGGCGTAGTTGAGCTTGAACGACATACCGCTGGCGGTCGGCTCGCCGGGCAGACGGGCGATCGACTGGGTGACGTCCAGCGACATGGCGCCGAACACGTTCAGATCGCGGCCGAGGCCGAGCGCCCAGGCGTTATAGTCGCCGCCGAGCAGCGCCCCGCCATACAACGACCAGGCGTTGCTCAGCCCCCAGGAGAAGTCGCTGGCGGAAAACAGCGGGCCCTGGGTGCGGTGGTCGTAGGCCGAGGTTTTGCCGAGCGCCACGTTGTAGCGCACGTAGCCCGGGCGGGTCAGGTACGGAATGGTGGCGGTATCCACCTGGAAGGTCGAGACGGTGCCGTCCTGCTCTTCCACCTTGACGTCCAGCTTGCCGCGCACCGAGCTGTTGAGATCCTGAATGGCGAACGGCCCGGCGGGCACGGTGGTTTCGTACAGCGTGCGGCCTTCCTGCGAGACGGTGATCTTGGCGTTGCTCTTGGCGATGCCGCGCACTTCCGGCGCGTAGCCCTGCAGGTTCGGCGGCAGCATGCGCTCGTCGCTGGCCAGATTGAGGCCGGTGAAGCGATAGGCGTCGAACACCCTGGAGTCGAGATAAATCTCACCCAGCGTCAGCTTGGCGGCCTGCATCGGCAGCGCGCGGTAGGCGTAGATCTGGTTCCAGTCGAAGCCGGTGCTGCGATCGCCGGCCTGCTGATTGTAATTGGCCTGGTAGTCCGCGCGCAGGCGCCAGGGGCCCAGGTTGGCGCCCAGCGTGCCGTAGCTGCTCAGGTTCTGGGCGGTGTTGTTGTTGTGATTCTGCTTGCCTAACTGGCCGCTCAGGTTGTAGTCCAGTAGCAGACCGGGAATGCCGTCGTCCCACTGTTCGGGCGGCGTCCAGTCGGGATCGGAGTATTTCATCCACGCCTGCGGGATGGTGATCGCCAGCACGCCGCCGCCGATGCGATCGGAGAGGGTCGCGCCTTTGATGCCGCGAATGTCGGCGCACTGGTTGTCGTGCCACAGGGTGATTTTTTTGGCCGCCTCTTCTTTCAGCGCCATTTTTTCCACCAGGTCAGGCGGCAGGCACACCTGGCTGCCGCTCTTGTTATCCGGTGACGGGAAATACTGAATGCTGCGCTGAGGCAGCGTTTTCTGGTTGATCTTGATGTCCAGCAAATAAGCGCCGGGCATGACGTAGTCGGCGTCGGAGAAGCGCGAAAGGTCCACTTTGCTGCGCTCACCGATGTCCAGGACGTCGGTATTGAATTCCGTGGCGGAAAATGCCGGACGTACCCAGAGGAAAGATAGAATGACGAGGAGAGGTAGGTGTTTCCGTGTCAGTAATGACGTCATAGCATAATCACTCATGGCAAGTCCGCGCCCAATAGCAGGTCATCCGTACGACCTGAATACGTAATGCTGTGCAGCGCCCGCCGGCGCTAGAGATAAGACAGGGTGAATTTGGCCAGAGAGCTGAAGCCGCCTGCCCGCGCCTTGTCAGGATGCAGGCGCAACTGCGCGCCAAAGCGCAGCGTGTTGTCGCCGGCGACGATCTGGTAATCCGCCGTCGTGCTGCCGAGCGGGATTGGGGTGCCGGCATCGGTCAACAGCTCGATAGCCACGCCCTGCGCCTCGCCGTAAACGCCGAGCAGGGAAGGATCCCCGCTGTCGGCGGTGCCGTCGAACGTGACGTTGGCCGCGCGATAGATGAAGTCAGGTTTCACCTGACTGGCCAGCTCGCAGTTCACCAGTTTGATCGTGAAATGGCGGCGGCTGCCGATCAGCACCGATTGCCCGTCCTGCGAGGCGTCGGTCATGGAAATCAGACCGAAATCGACGGTTTGATCCAGGCTGTCGCTGGCGATGCCGCACGGCGTTTCAACGATGGTGCCGCCCAGGCTGACTTTGCCGTGGCCCTGATTTTTCGCTGCCGCCGCCGCGCTGCCGACGCTGAGCGCGATGAGCAACAGGCCGCAAAGGCGGATAGTCATGCTGGCGTCTCCCTGTCTTTCCCTGTTCCCTTGCCGGTATCCGCGGCATGCAATAAAGCGGGGGATGCCCTGAGACATCCCCTGTGGGGTATTACAGGTAAGCCAGGGTGAAGTTCGCCACGCTGGTGAAGTCGCCTGGTACCACGGCGCTTGAGGCGCTGCTGCCCTGCAGGTAAGCGGCGAATTTCAGCGAGTTGTCGCCGTCGTTCAGGCCCTGGCCGTCGGTCGCGGTGCCCAGTTCCACTTCTTTGGAGTGCAGGTTGTCGTAGATCACGATGCCGGCGCCGGTTGCCGTGCCGCTCAGGGCCAGCAGTTTGTTGTTGACCGGATCAGGCGTGCCGGTAAAGGTCACTTTGACGTTTTTCATGGTGGAGATGGAGCAATCTTTCAGTTCGATGTTGAAAGGCTGCATGCTGGATTTACCCTGGTTGGCCAGGATGCGGCTGCTGATCTGGCCCATCGGCACGGTTTGGTCAACGGATTCCGGCGCGACGCTGCATGGCGCATCGATAATTTCGCCGGTAAAGGTGACTTTACCGCTGCCCTGATTAGATGCGGCATGAGCAACAGAGGCGGAAGCGAAAGCAATCACGGTTGCCAGCATTAATTTATTCAGTTTCATTTCTCAGGTTCCTGTAGAGAGTTTTTAAATAAAAGAACAGCACATCTAAATCCCCCGCGGCGGCGGCAACGCCATGTCGCCGTCCGTGCGGTTGGAGCCAGATCCTTTTGCTCTGGGCAATACGCCGACATCCGTTATTTATGAGAAATAACGAGATTTGGAAAATCGACAATGGATTTTCTGGTAAATAAAATACGAGTTTTACGTGTGGCGTGTTGCTGGGAATATTCTTGCAAATAATAGTATTGCTTGGAAATAGATTTTATTAAATTAAGTCAAATTCAGAATATAAAACCAAAAGGAAAAAGAAACATATTTGCTTTAAAATCAATAGATCGTATACAAATATTATCCAGTATAAATCACTATATAAATAACGATATGCGAGATATTAGATCGGGGAAAATAGGGTGATACCTACAATTCACAATATTGTTTTGCTAATATCGCCCTTAGGCAGCAGATGATGCATTTCCCTTTAGAAACAAAATATAAAACATAATTCATTGTTTTTATTGTTGTTTCATGGTTTTTTGTTCACGAGAGATTGGGTTTCTTATTCGCGTTTAGTTCGCGTTTAAGCCTAATTGATTAACAATTAAATAACAATTACACCGGTAGTGAATTATCCTATCGCATTGCGGTATAGGGATTTTTCACCTTCTAACCCATTTTGATTAATCAAATTAAGGCATGTGCTGCTGCCGTTCGCCACATAATGATGACCTAAGTGACAATTAAAGGATTATAAACGGAATGATAACGATGATTAATGCTTGCAGCGGGCGCCGCTGGATGGGTTTGGCTATATTTCTGCTGTCTTTTATGGCGCTTTCTGGCTGTGCGGGCGGGAGCAAGACAAAACTGAATTCCGTGAAAAAAATCTCACAGAATAATCCTAATGATAAATCTGATGAGCAACGCATCGCACTTTGTCAGCAACGGGTTAATTCATTAAAGAATATTAATCCGCAAAGTTACCAAAAACGCATCGCCTATTTTAACGGCCTTCTTTCCAACGCCTCCGGATATGCCGGGGTACGCGGCAACGTGGATGAGAGTACCCGTAAAGCGATAGATGCTCTTTATCAATATAAAACCGAGAAATTCTGCGCCGACGTCGAGCATGAGCTGATGTCCGATCTGTCCAGCCGGGTTGAGAATCTGTAGCCATGAAGCGATGCGCGCAGGGATGGGCGATGGTTCTTTTGCTGTTAGCGGCGAGCGGGGCCGCTTGCGCCGCCGATGACGGCATTCCCGCGCTGTTGAAGTTTGCCGAACAACGGCAGGCACCACCGGCCGCGCCCAGGGAAGAAACCGTGCGTAAATCGGCGCCCGCACCGGTCACCAAACCGGCCACCAAACCGGCCGCCATCGTCGGGGCAGACAGCGTTCGTTTAACGTCGCTGAAGCAGTCTTTGCAACAACAGGCGGAGAAAATCCGTCAGTTGGAGCGGCAGTTGGCGGCGGCGAAACGGGAGCGGGTCGTCGTCGATATTCGGCCGCTGGCCGATGCCCTGAAGGGATTGCGGCAAGCCGTTGCGCCGGTGCCAGAGGTGGGCGCATTGGCCGCTTCGCTCACGCGGGCCGAACAGCGCAGCGCAAGTTTGGCGGCGCAACTGGCACAGCAGCAGCAGCGGGTAGAGACCTTGCTGGCCGAACGGCAGCAGGCGGCCAAGCCACCCGCGCTGGCCAGTGAGGCGGACAAGCTGGCATATGCCGCCGGCGTGTCGCTCGGGCGCGACATTCTGCATCTGCAGCAGGAGAACCGACGTGCGGGGCTGGAGGCGGAGAGTCCGCTGTTGTTGGCGGGCATCGCCGATACCCTGGCCGGGCGGTTGCGGCTGGATGAGGCCGCCATCGACAGCGCGCTGCGCACGGCGCATCAGCGCTTGCAGCAGGCGCAGCAGACGCAGGCTCCGCCTCTGGACGGTAAAGACTATCTGGCCGCTTTTACCCGCCAGGAGGGCGTCAAGCAGGATGCGCTCGGTTTCTACTACCGGGTGGACTATGCCGGCAGCGGGGCGATCGGCGCCGACGATCGGGTAGATATCGTGGTGCGCGAAAGCCTGACCGACGGGCGGGTGGTCAAAGACATGGAGCTGGCGGGGACGGTGATCTCGCAGCCGTTGACGCGCTATCCGCCGCTGTTTCGCGCCGCTATCGAGAAGCTGCAGCGCCACGGCTCGATCACGCTGGTGGTGCCGCCGGCGCTGGCGTACGGCAAACAGGGCAGCCCGCCGGCGATCCCCCCGAATGCCACCATGATTTACACCCTGCGCATCGCTGACGTGCAGCCGTGAGCGGGGTGCTCAGCAGTAACCACTCAGGAGGAATGCTATGGCCAAGGCGCCGAAAACGTTTGAAAGCAGAAAATCGCTGATGCTGAATGTGTTGCAAGGGTTGTGCAGGGAGCGTGTGGAAGGATCCGGGGGCCATCATCCCCCGCCGGAACAGTGGCCGAAGACGCGCGAGCTGGCGGATAAATGCGGCGAAAATATTTATACCACCCGCACCCTGCTGCTGGCGCTGGAAAAGGAGGGCAAGGTTCACTGCACCCACCGCAGCATCAACAATTCTCTCCGTTGGTACAGCTGCGACGAACAGGCAGCGATAAAAAAAGAGTGATTCGACCTTGGTGGTCGCTTTTGACTATTCCCACAGCTAATCATTAATTAAATTTATCATTTGACGGGGCGTTTCGCTCCGTCAATCCTCCCTCTTCGTTCACTGCCATCCGCACAGCCATTGCTAAGATGTTTTTTGCGGCCATATACTTATCGCTCAGACGGGAACAGGTGTAGGGAGCCGGCATCGTAATGAAGGAAAAGAAAGACATACTGAGATTGGATGATATTCATTATCAAATAGACAGCCAGGTGATCCTGGATTCCGTCTCTTTCACGCTGGGTGAAGGTGAGTTCAAACTGATCACCGGGCCTTCCGGCTGCGGGAAAAGCACCCTGCTGAAAATCATCTCTTCCTTAATGGATCCGACCAGCGGAAAGCTCTATTTCGACGGCCAGGCGATCGACGAGATGTCGCCGGAGGCGTATCGCAAGCAGGTCTCTTACTGCTTCCAGACGCCGTCACTGTTCGGCAATACGGTTTACGACAATCTGGCGCTGCCCTACCAGATCCGTCAACAGCCGCCGGCCGAGCGAAAAATGAAGGCCGATCTGGCGCGTTTCGGCCTGCCGGAGGCGATGCTGACCAAAAGCATCAATGAACTGTCCGGCGGGGAGAAGCAGCGCGTGTCCCTGATCCGCAACCTGCAGTTTATGCCGCGGGTGCTGTTGCTCGATGAGATCACCAGCGCGTTGGACGAGGAAAATAAGCGCAACGTCAACGAAATAGTGCATCAACTGGTGGCGGAACACCGGCTGGCGGTGCTGTGGGTGACGCACGATACCGAAGAGATAGCGCATGCGGACGAGGTGATCACCCTGCGCGCGCATGGCGCCGAGCAACAGGAGCAACAGGAGCAACAGCATGAATCAGCATAACATCACCAACGAATCCTTGGGCTTGTCGATGGTGCTGGTGGTGGTCGCCATCCTGATCAGCCACCGGGAAAAACTGGCGCTGGAAAAGGACATTATCTGGAGCATCTGCCGCGCGGTGGTGCAGCTGATCATCGTCGGCTACGTGCTGAAGTATATTTTCGACCTGGATAACGCCGTTCTCACCGTGTTGATGGTGCTGTTCATCTGCTTTAACGCGGCCTACAACGCCAAGAAACGCAGCAAGTACATCGAACACGCGTTCGTGACGTCGTTTATCGCCATTACCACCGGCGCGGTGCTGACGCTGGCGGTGCTGGTATTGACCGGCTCCATCGAATTTACGCCGATGCAGGTGATCCCCATCTCCGGGATGATCGCCGGTAACGCCATGGTGGCGGTGGGGCTGTGCTACACCAACCTCGGCCAGCGTTTCAAAGGCGAGCAGCAGAAGATTCAGGAGATGCTCAGCCTGGGGGCTACGCCCAAGTTCGCGTCGGCGGCGCTGATCCGCGACAGCATCCGTGCTTCGCTGATCCCGACCGTGGACTCGGCGAAAACCGTTGGGCTGGTCAGCTTGCCGGGCATGATGTCCGGGCTGATCTTTGCCGGTATCGATCCGGTGAAAGCGATCAAATACCAGATTATGGTGACCTTCATGCTGCTTTCTACTGCCAGCCTGTCAACCATCATCGCCTGCTATTTGGCCTACCGTAAGTTTTACAACGAGCGCCACCAGCTGGTGGTCGGCAACCTGAAGTAACGCCATGAAAAACGGCCTCCGCGGAGGCCGTTTTTTTACCCTTGCAGCAGGGCGATGCTCTGGCGGATTTCCCGTTCGATATCCGCCTCGCTCCAGCTGTCCAGTTGTGAAGAGAATGGCTCGAAGGCATAGACGCCGGTGTAGCCCAGGCGTTCGAGGTTCTGTACCTGGCGGCGGCTCTCTAGCCGATCGCCCTCGCTCAGCATAATGCGCTCTTCGTCGCTCAACGTGCCTTTATCCCGCCCGTCCTCCACGCCGGACAGATGCACCAGGCCGATCTGCGCCACCTGGATCTGCGCGTCGAAGTCGGCTTGCGTCACGCCGCTCAGATAGTGGTGGAACGTATCGAGCACGATACGGTACGGCGCGCCCGAGTCGCGGATGAGCGCCTGGGTCAGCAGCGACGATCGCAACGAGCTGATGCCGAAGCCCAACGGTTCGACGTATCCCTGTACGCCATAGCGCGCAAACAGCGGTGCCAGCAGCCGCAACGCGGCGAGGGTGTCGTCGCGTTTTTGCTGCTCGCTGCGCGTGTCGTCGGCGCTGCAGTGCGGGCACAGCACCAGCGCCCGGCTGTGGATGGCCTGCGCCTGCGCCAGCAACGCTTCGGCGCGCTGCTGCAGCGCCGCCGGGTCATCCATCAGATTGAACATGCCGAGGGCGTTGATCGTGACGATTTCCATGCCGTATTGCGCGGCGAGCGCGTTGAGCTGCGCGTCGCTCAGATCGTCGGTCACCTTGCCGCTGGGCATGTCGTTGCGCAGCTCAACTTTGCTGAGCCCGCAGCGTTTCACCAGGCGGAAAAAATGGTCCAGATTGAGATTCGGCGCGATCTTGCGGTTAATGCAGAAGCGGTCCAGCGCAATGTTCATGGGCATGACTCCAGCGGTCAGGGTTGAGAGATCAGGATTTGCCGTTTTCCAGCGGCAGCGGCTTGCCGTCGGGCAGGGATTGGCGGTGGCGTTTGGCCATCACCACCTGCTCCATTTTTTCCAGTGAGACGCCTTTGGTTTCCGGAATATAGCGGCCGATAAACCAGTAGCTGAACAGACAGCAGGCGGCGAAGATCCACATCGGGAAGGCGCCGTGGAAATGCGAGAACAGGTAAGGGTGGTCGTTGATCATCGGGAACGACTGCGACACCGCGAAGTTGGCGACCCACATGCAGCCGACGGCGATGCTCATCCCCTGCGCGCGCATGCGGTTCGGGAAGATTTCCGACACCAGCACCCAGGCGCCGACGCCCCAGGACAGCGCATAGAACACCATGAAGAACAGCATGCCGAACAGCGCGAAATAGCCGGTGGCCTGCGTGTAGAGCGCGTACGAGGTGAGCAGCAGGCCGGCGATGGCGCCCAGCGTGCCGTAACGCATCAGCGGAATGCGGCCCATGCGATCCATCAGCATGGCGCCGATGACCGAACCGACCAGCTGCAGCACGCCGATCCAGATGGTCTGGAACAGCGCTTCCTGCGCGTTTTCGGTGACGGTTTTCAGCACCACCGGCGCGTAGTACATCATCACGTTGACGCCGGTGACCTGCTGTAACATGGCGATCATGCAGCCGACGAACAGGATAAACCGCACCCGCACATCGCCGTAGTTCAGCTTCCGGTGCTGCTGCTGTTGATCCTGCTGCAGCGAGTCTTTGATTTCTTTCAGCAGATTCTGCGCGTGGGCGGCGTTGGAGACCTTGGTCAACATCGCCAGCGCCTGATCGTCGCGGCCCATCATCACGTTCCAGCGCGGCGATTCAGGAATGACGAACACCAGGATGCAGAACAGAATGCAGGGGATCACGCCCGAGGCGAACATCCAGCGCCAGCCCATTTCCACCAGCCAGGCTTCGCTGGCGAGGCTGGCGATTTTGAAGTTGACGTAGAAAATCACGATCTGGCCAAAGACGATGGCGAATTGCTGCATGCTGAGCGCCCGCCCGCGCATGTCTTTCGGCGACACCTCCGACATGTACATCGGCGACACGGTGGCGGCAATGCCGACCGCCAGCCCGCCGATGATGCGGTAGATGACGAACCAGGTGAAGGTCGGGGCCAATGCGGCGCCGACGGCGGACACGGTGAACAGCAGCGCCGCCAGCATCAGCGCCTTTTTGCGGCCCCAGCGCGCCGCCAGCGGCCCGGCGGCGAAGGCGCCGACCACGCAGCCGATCACCACGTTGGAGACGGCCCAACCGGTTTCGGCCGGGCTGAGATCGAAATAGGTTTTCAACGCTTCGATCGCGCCGGAGATCACGGCGGTATCGTAGCCGAACAGAATGCCGCCCAGGGCGGCGATGCCGCAAATTCGCAATATGTAGCCGGTATTGTGCTTACGCTGATATGACATGTGTTGCTCCGATTTTTATCCTGGCTTCCGTCCGCACGGTCGGGGTGTCGGGAAGAGGGCGAGCGGAAGGGTGTGAACCGTGCCTGTCATCAAGGCGATGTCGTCGATAAATGCTGGAACAAACAAGAACATTTATTTCATAATTAGTGAATAATGGAATATTGATTTTTAGATCCAGTTCAAAAAAAACCGTCACCTCTGCGCCAGGCGCCTTGGGCGTTCGGGGGCGGACGGTAACGACGGCAGAGCAGGCTCAGTGCGGGTTTTCTGTAGCAAAGTCAGTGTGTATTAGCTCTGTTTTCTCCGCCGCTGTTGTGCTTTCCCTGGCACGGCAATGAAAGCGCCAATCCGATCGACACCGCAAAATTGCGACCTCACGCACTAAAAACAAATTTTTCAAAACAATTTATTTGAAACTTTTTTTTCAATGAAATAGAGTTTGCTGCATCCGGTCAGGATTTAGCCGGCTTGCCGACGGAGTTTGGCGAGCGGGACGATTAACGCCGCGCCGCCTGTGAGTGGCCTGGCGACAGCGGACTTGAAAAGAGGGCGTGACATGAAAACCGTGGGTAATTTTATTGACGGGCAGGTGTGCCTGAGCAGCAGCAATCAAACCATCGACGTGCACAACCCAGCCAGCGGGCAGGTTGAGCGGCGCGTCACGCAGAGCACCGCCGCCGAAGTCAAACAGGCCATCGACGTGGCGCATCGGGCGTTCGCCGACTGGTCGCGCACCACGCCGCTGCGCCGTGCGCGCATCATGTTCAATTTCAAGGCGCTGTTGGAACAACACCGCGACGAGCTGGCCGAGCTTATCGTCAGCGAGCACGGCAAAGTGTATTCGGATGCGCTGGGCGAACTGACGCGCGGCATGGAAGTGGTCGAATTCGCCTGCGGTATCCCGCATCTGATCAAGGGAGAGTATTCGCCGGACGTCGGCAGCGGCGTCGACAGCTTCTCGCTGATGCAGCCGCTGGGTGTGGTGGCGGGCATTACCCCGTTCAACTTCCCGGCGATGGTGCCGATGTGGATGTTCCCCATCGCACTGGCCTGCGGCAACACCTTTATCCTCAAGCCGCCGGCGCTGGTGCCTTCGGCCTCGGTGCGCCTGGCGGAGCTGCTGAAAGAAGCCGGCCTGCCGGACGGCGTGTTCAACGTGGTGCACTGCGCCAATGAAGATGCGGCGCAGCTGTGCACCGATCCGCGCATTCAGGCGGTGAGCTTCGTCGGTTCCTCCACCGTGGCGGAACATATCTATACCACTGCCAGCGCGCACGGCAAGCGGGTACAGGCCTTCGGCGCGGCGAAAAACCAGGCGATCGTCATGCCGGACGCCGATCTGGACGCCACGGTCAACGCGTTGATGGGCGGCGCGTTCGGCTCCGCCGGTGAGCGTTGCATGGCGCTGCCGATCGCCGTGGTGGTCGGTGACGATACCGCCGACAAACTGATCGCCAAACTGAAGCCGCTGATCGCGCAGCTGCGCGTCGGGCCGGGCTTGCAGCAGGGTGGCGAAGAGAATGAAATGGGGCCGCTGGTGTCGTCTGCCCACCAGAAAAAGGTGCTGGGCTACATCGATCTGGGCGTGGAAGAAGGCGCAACCCTGGTGGCCGACGGCCGCAATTATCAGGTGCCGGGCTACCCTGAAGGCTACTACGTCGGCGGCACGCTGTTCGACCATGTGAAGCCGAATATGCGCATCTACCGCGAAGAGATCTTCGGGCCAGTGCTGGGCATCGTGCGGGTGCCGGACTATCGCACCGCCATCGACACGGTCAACGGCCATGAGTTTGGCAACGGCAGCGCCATCTTTACCGGCAGCGGCCACTACGCGCGTCAGTTCGTGCAGGAAGTGCAGGCCGGGATGGTCGGCGTCAACGTGCCGGTGCCGGTGCCGATGGCGTTCCACAGCTTCGGCGGCTGGAAGCGCTCGGTGTTCGGCGCGTTGAACGTGCACGGCACCGACGGCGTGCGCTTCTACACGCGCATGAAGACCGCCACCGCACGCTGGCCGGCCGGGCAGCAGACGGTGTCCGAATTCAGCATGCCGACGCTGGGTTAAGCGCTGTCATATTCAGGCCAGGCCGTTGCTCCTTCGGGGCAGCGGCCTTTGCACGGGTCATTAACAGGAGAATCGAGATGTCTTCACTGCTTGCCAAATGTCAGACGCCGAATGCCGAGGGGCGTATTCAGCACGTGACGCCGGAAAATGCCGGTTGGCGCTATGTCGGCTTTGACGTTTACCGCCTGGCCGCCGGGCAGTCGCTGCAGCTGGAATGCGGCGACCAGGAACTGTGCCTGGTGCTGGTTGCCGGTATCGCCTCCGTCGCCACGCTGCGCGCCGAATACCCGCATATCGGTAAACGCATGAGCCCGTTCGAACGTACGCCGCCTTACGCAGTGTATGTGCCGCACCACGATCGCATCGACGTGCGGGCAGAAACCGATCTGGAGCTGGCGGTGTGCAGCGCGCCCGGCAGCGGCCACCTGCCTTCACGGCTGATTACGCCGGCGGATATCGGCGTGGAGCGGCGCGGCAAGGGGCGTAACCAGCGGTTGGTGCATAACATTCTGCCGGACAGTGAGCCGGCCGACAGTCTACTGGTGGTGGAGGTTTACACCGACGAGGGCAATACCAGCTCCTACCCGAGCCACAAGCACGATCAAGAAGACTCACCGCACGAAACCTATCTCGAAGAGACGTACTATCACCGCATACAGCCGGAACAGGGGTTCTGCATGCAGCGCGTCTATACCGACGATCGCACGCTCGATGAGTGCATGCCGGTCTACAATCGTGACGTGGTGAAAGTGCCGCGCGGTTATCACCCGGTGGCGACCCTGGCGGGTTACGACAACTATTACCTCAACGTGATGGCCGGGCCGGTGCGGCAGTGGAAATTCACCTGGGAAAAAGACCACGCCTGGATTAACGGCGACGGCTATCCCGCCGCGCAATAAGCGCCTGAGGCCCGGCTTGCCGGGCTTTTTTGTCAGCCTTACTCGTCCCGGGCGTTATTCAGCGCCAGCGAGACCGCCAGCGTCTGCGCCAGGCACATCGAAGCCACCTGCGAGCGGAACCCGTCCACCTGCGCTTCGCGCACCACGAAACAGACGTCGCTGAAGGCGGCCAGCGGGCTGACCTGGCTGTCGGTGATGGCGATCTGCTGCGCGCCGCGCTTGGCGCCCAATTCCACCAGTTCCACCGCCTCGCGGGCGTATGGCGAATAGCTGATGGCGATCACCACGTCCTTCGGTTTCACCATGCTCAGCTGTTCGGTGAACATCCCGCCCAGGCCGTCGATCAGAAACGCGCGGCGCTCCAGATGGCGCAGCGCATAGGTGAGGTAGGAAGCGACGCTGAACGAGCGGCGCAGGCCGATCACGTAGATGTTTTCAGCGTTGTTGAGCAGCTCGACGGCGCGATCCAGCTGCTCGGGGGCGATCTGCATCGCCAGCTGCTGCAGCGCCTGCGCGTTGACCATGGTGAATACGTTGAGAATCTCCGCCGGCTTCTCTGGCGCGACGTTGTCGTCGGTGGAGGTTTGGCGGAACAGGCGCGCGCGCTCGGTATAGTTCACCGTCTCTTCCATCAGATGCTGACGGAACACCTGCTTCATTTCGTTGAAGCCGCTGAAACCGAAGGCGTTGGCGAAACGGATCAGGGTGGAAGGCGGCACGCTGGCCTGTGCGGCGATGGAGGCAACGGTATCGAAAGCGATGCTGTTACTGTTATCCAAAATATAGCGCGCCACCTGCTTCAAACGCTTGCTCAGCGTTTCATAACGGTGGCGGATCTCGTCCTGTAACAGCGAAAGTTGAGTTGGGTTGTTCATCCATTCGGCTCGCAGTGGGGTGAAGGCGCATTGGCCTGACGCCTGAAATATTGACAGGGTATTTTAACAGACGGAGCGGAAATTTCATTTCCTCAAAAAGCGATTTATTCGATCGCACATTGCGCGACTTCACAGAAAATGGGCAAAAAAATCCCCTTAAAGCGGCGAAATGGCCTTAAGGGGACGTGAACCTGCTCTCGCTGTCAGTGCGTACCGCCCGCCTGTGGACGGTACTGGCGCCAGAAACCGATCAGCGTCAGGTATTTTTGTTTCACCTGCTCGATCAGGGCCGCGTCGTCGATTTCCCCCTGCAGCCAGCGGCGCGAAGGTTGGCCGAAAATAGTGCGGCCGACGGCGAAACCTTTCACCCAGCGCGCATCTGCGGCGGCGGCAAAGCCCGCCTTCAGCACCGCCTCTGGGGAATCGAGCCCCAGGATCAGCACGCCGCGGCAGTCGGGATCGTAGGCGTCGATCAGCGCGCCGACCTGCTGCCAGTTTTCCGCGCTCAGCGGCGGCAGTTTCCACCAGTCCGGCTGAATGCCCAACCGGTAGAAGTGTTCAATCATCTCCAGGTAATAGCGCTCGTCCTTGTCGGCGTTGCCGTCCGGCAGGATCACTTCCAGCAGCAGCTCATGGCCGGATTTGCAGCAGCCGCGGTAGACGTCGGCGATCAGCTCATCCTGTTCGCGGCGCAGTTCTGCCGCGTCGTGTGGATGATAAAACACCAGGCACTTCACCACGTGCTCCTGCGGCCAGTCGATCAATTGCGAACCGATGTTGCCGTGCTCCAGGCGCAGCGGGCGCGAGCTGGGCAGCTCCACCGGCCGGCCAATCCACCATCCCTGACCGGTGATTTCGTTCAGCGCCGCCTGCCCGTAGGTGGTGTCGGCCAGAATGCCGCTGTTGCCGTTGAGGCCGGCCTGCGCGGCAGCCTGTTGCGCCGCCGTTAACAGCAGGGTTTTCAGGCGCGGAATGCGTTCCTCGCTGACGCCGGCTTCGCGCGCCATGTCCGCCAGCTGCTTGCGGTGATCGAAGGCGAATACGCACAATTCCGGCCACTGTTGCTTGCGGGTGGTGACCCGGTGCAGGTGATTCAGGCGTGCGTCGCGGTCCGGGCGCGTGACCTGTTGTTCACGCTGCAGATAGTCATCCAGCTCCCGTTTGGTCGGCATGGCCGGGGCGCAGCCGTGACGCGAGACCACCAATGCGCCGCAGGCGTTGGCGTAGCGGCAGGCCTGATCCCAGCCCTCATCGTTCAGGTAGCCGCGCAGCAGGCCGGACATAAAGGCGTCGCCGGCTCCCAGCACGTTCAGCACCTCCACCCGCACGCCGGCGTGCAGCTTCACCTGCTCCCAGTCGTCGGCGATGTCATCTTCGAACACCGAGCAGCCCTGCGCGCCGCGCTTGCACACCAGCGTGGCCGCCGTGGCCCGGCGCACGTTTTTCAGCGCCGTCAGCGTGTCGGTGCTGCCGCCGGCGATATGAAATTCCTCTTCGGTGCCGACGATCAGATCGAAATGGTGCAGCACCTCTTGCAGCTCGCGCGTGACCTGATCCGATTCCACAAAGCGGGTTTCGCCGTCGCCCAGCGACGTCAACCCCCACAGCACCGGGCGGTAATCGATGTCCAGCGCGGTGCGCAGGCCGTGGCGGCGCGCGTATTCCAGCGCCTTCAGCACCGCGGCGCGGGTGTTCGGGTGCGACAGGTGCGTGCCGGTGATGGCCAGCGCGCGCGCGGAAGCAATGTAGGCCTCGTCGATGTCGTCGGGCGTCAGCGCCATGTCCGCGCAGTTTTCGCGGTAGAAGATCAGCGGGAAGGTTTCCTGATCCTTGATGCCGAGGATCACCAGGCCGGTTAACCGACGTTTGTCGGTGATCAGGCAGCGAGTATCGGCCCCGACGCGCTGCAGCTCTTCGCGCAGAAAGCGGCCCATGTGTTCATCGCCGACGCGCGCCAGCATGCCGGATTTTAACCCCTGAATGGCGGTGCCGTAGGCCACGTTGCCGGAAGATCCGCCGAGGTACTTGGCGAATGTGCCGGCGTCTTCCAGCCGCGCGCCGATCTGCTGAGCATAGAAATCGACGGCGATGCGCCCGAGACAAATGACATCAAGCTGTTTTTCTTGTGTAGCCATACCCGTTTCCTTCTGTTTAAGCAAAACTCCGGCGGCGGCCCGAGCGTGGCGCCCTGCAGGAAGCATGGGGATAGTATGGGGAATGAAAATTTCAATTTCAATATAGAATGAAATTTACACCCCGAAAATGTGATGCGTTTAAAACATCGACAGGAGAACGGGAAAAGCCGATGAAGCGGCCATAAGACGGCGACCGGGCGCGCGCAGAAAAGGGGGTTAGATCAGGATAAAAGGCTGTCAGCCCGTGTGGTAACGGTTGTTATCGGCCGGTGCGCGGCGCGAAGCCAGTAAAGGCTGAATCACGAGATGAAACGGGCTTTTCATGTAATATGCGATCTTTATCGCAAAATGAAATGTTTCTTCTGTAATGTGATTTTATGAAAAATATATTTGTTTATAATCGCTTCACGTTTCAGGTTGTCGACTTCGTGAGCAGCGGGCATCGCCTGCTCAAGATAATAGCTGCCGCCGCGTAATACAAACACGGGATTGTCGGCTCGGCGCGAGCCCTTTCCGGGGCGGCCCTCAATCTAAAGGGTGAGTAAATGGGCAAGATCAGGCTAACCATGGCGCAGGCGCTCGTCAGATTTCTCGATAACCAGTATCTGCTGGCCGACGGGGTGGAAACCAAATTCGTCGCGGGCATTTTCGCGATTTTCGGCCACGGCAACGTGCTGGGGCTGGGGCAAGCGCTGGAACAGGATAGCGGCGATCTGCGGGTGCATCAGGGCCGCAACGAGCAGGGGATGGCCCATGCGGCGATCGGCTTCGCCAAACAAAAACTGCGCCGGCAGATCTACGCCTGCACTTCATCGGTCGGCCCCGGCGCCGCCAATATGATCACCGCCGCGGCCACCGCCACCGCCAACCGCATTCCTTTATTGCTGCTGCCGGGCGACGTTTACGCTTCCCGCCAGCCGGACCCGGTGCTGCAGCAAATCGAACAGTCTTACGATCTCAGCATCAGCACCAACGACGCGTTCCGCGCGGTGAGCAAATACTGGGACCGCATCGTGCGACCGGAACAGCTGATGAGCGCCTGCATCAATGCGATGCGCGTGTTGACCGATCCGGCGGAAACCGGCGCGGTGACGCTGTGTCTGCCGCAGGACGTGCAGGGGGAAGCCTACGACTACCCCGACTATTTCTTCCAAAAACGCGTGCACCGGCTCGATCGCCGCCCGGCGACCGATGGCATGTTGGCGGACGCGTTGGCGCTGCTGACGGCCAAACGCAAACCGCTGCTGGTGTGCGGCGGCGGCGTGAAATACTCGCAGGCCGGGCGGGCGCTGCGCGAATTCGCCGAGCGCTTCGGCATTCCGTTCGCCGAGACCCAGGCCGGCAAAGGCGCGGTGCCGAGTGACCATGAATTCAACCTCGGCGGCATCGGCGAAACCGGCTGCCTGGCGGCCAACACGCTGGCCCGTCAGGCCGATCTGGTGATTGGCGTCGGCACCCGTTACACCGATTTCACCACCTCGTCTAAATGGCTGTTTCAACACCCGGACGTCAGCTTCCTCAATATCAACGTCAGCGCCTTCGACGCCGGCAAGCTCGACGGCGTGCAGGTGCTGGCGGACGCCCGCGAGGCCCTGAGCGAACTGGGCGCGCTGCTGACGCAAACCGAGTACCGCGCCGGCTGGGGCGACGCCATCGCCGCGGCGCGCGCTGCCCAGCATGAAGAGACCGAGCGGGTTTACGCGGTGGAATACAGCGGCGCAGGCTTTGTGCCGGAAATAGACGATCACCTCGATCGCGAGCGGGTGTTCGCCGAATTTATCGCTCAGACCGACTCGGCGATGACGCAAAGCCGGGTGCTGGGGGTGCTGAACCGCGAGCTCCCGCCGGACAGCGTGATCGTGGCCGCCGCTGGCAGCCTGCCGGGCGATCTGCAGCGGGTGTGGCACAACCGCGGCGAGCACGGTTATCACGTGGAATACGGCTACTCCTGCATGGGGTACGAGGTGAACGCCGCATTGGGGGTCAAGCTGGCCGAGCCGCAGCGTGAGGTGTACGCGATGGTGGGCGATGGCGCCTTCATGATGCTGCATTCCGAACTGGTCACCTCGATTCAGGAAGGTTGCAAGATCAACGTGGTGCTGTTCGACAACATGACCAACGGCTGCATCAACAACCTGCAGATGGAACACGGCATGGACAGCTACACCACCGAATTCCGCTTCCGCAATCCAGAGGGCGGCAAGCTCGACGGCAAACTGGTGCCGGTCGATTTCGCCATGCTGGCGGCGGCTTACGGCTGTAAAACCTATCGCGTCACCACCGAGCAGCAGCTGCTCGATGCGCTGGCCGACGCCCGCAGGCAGACCGTGTCCACGCTGCTGGACATCAAGGTGCTGCCGAAGACCATGGTGCACAAGTATCTCAGCTGGTGGCGCGTGGGCGGCGCTCAGGTGGCCGACAGCGAGAAAATCGTCGCAGTGGCGCGCAAGCTGCAGGAAAACATCGATAAGGCGCGCGATTACTGATTCGTTTTCGAACACAACACACTTTCCAGAGGGTAGCGAAAATGACATTGAACATTGGGGTTATCGGCACCGGCGCCATCGGCCGCGATCATATCCGTCGCTGCAGCAAAGTTTTGCAGGGCGCCCGCGTCGTGGCGGTGAACGACATCAATCGCGACAACGCCGCCAAGGTGGTGAGCGATCTGCAGCTGGATGCGCGGGTGTATGACAACGGCCACGATCTTATCAAGGCCGCCGACGTGCAGGCGGTGCTGGTCACCTCCTGGGGGCCAAGCCACGAAGAATTCGTGCTTGCGGCCATCGCCGCCGGCAAACCGGTGTTCTGCGAGAAGCCGCTGGCGGTGACCGCGCAGGGCTGCAAGAACATCGTTGATGCCGAAGCGAAGCACGGCAAGCGGCTGGTGCAGGTCGGCTTTATGCGCCCCTATGACCAGGGCTATCGCGCGCTGAAACAGGTGCTGACCAGCGGCCAGATCGGCGAACCGCTGATGTTGCACTGCGCGCACCGCAACCCGACGGTTGGCGAGGCTTACACCACCGATATGGCGATCACCGACACCCTGATCCACGAAATCGACGTGTTGCGCTGGCTGCTCGACGACGACTACGTGTCGGTGCAGGTGGTGTTCCCACGCAAGAGCCCGAAGGCGTTCCCGCATCTGAAAGATCCGCAGATTGTGTTGTTCGAAACCGCCAAAGGCACGCGCATCGACGTCGAAATTTTCGTCAACTGCCAGTACGGCTACGACATTCAGTGTGAAGTGGTGGGGGAAACCGGCATTGCCAAACTGCCGGAGCCGTCCTCGGTGCAGATGCGCAGCGGCGCCCGCCTGTCGACCGAAATCCTGACCGACTGGAAGGATCGCTTTATCGACGCCTATGACGTCGAGCTGCAGGGGTTCATCAACGACGTGGCCGCGGGCCAGTTGACCGGGCCTTCCGCCTGGGACGGCTACGCCGCCGCCGTGACCGCCGACGCCTGTGTGGCGGCCCAGCTCAGCGGTGAGATCGTACCGGTGACCCTGCCGGCGCGCCCGGCGTTTTACAACAAGCCATCGGCTTGAACCCCGTACCCATGATTGCAGAGGAGTGACCATGAAGATCGCTTTTGATGTCGACGTTATCCGGGATTTGGGCGTGACCAAAATGGTGCAGCAGGTGGCGGACTGGGGCTATAAATACATCGAGCAGTCGCCGCACCCGCAGATCAACCCGTTTTACAAGCATCCGAAGGCCAGCCGCGAAATCATGGCGGAGTATAAAAACGCCCTGAAAGCGACCGGCGTGGAGATCTCCTCATTTATCGTGGTGTATCGCTGGTCCGGGCCGGGCGAAGATCGCCGCCAGGCGGCAGTCAAAAACTGGCGACGGATGATCGAGATCGCAGTAGAAATGGGCGTGCAGGTGATCAACACCGAACTGGCCGGCAACCCCAACGAGCCGGAGATCTGCGAGGAGCTGTGGTATCGCTCGATGGAGGAGCTGCTGCCGATCATCGAGCGTGAAGGTATCCGTATGGAGATCCAGTCGCACCCGTGGGACTTCTGCGAGCTGAGTAACGAAACCGCCGATCTGGTGAAATCGCTGCGCAGCGACCACGTCAAATACCTCTACAGCGTGCCGCACACCTTCTACTACGACAAGGGGCAAGGCGATGTGGCCGGCATGTTGCAGTACGCCGGGGACGATCTTTCCCACGTGCTGATTGCCGACACCATGAATCACACCAAGCATTGCCGTTATATCGTCAATCCGCCGGGCGTTGACGCCGCGGTGCATCAGCACGTCGGCATCGGCGAAGGTGAGGTGAATTTCGACGCCCTGTTCCAGACGCTGCGCGACATGGAATTTGCCAACCGCAGCTTCAAGGCCGGCGGCGAATCGATCATCTGCACCTCGCTGTTCGGCTATCCGGAAAAGATGCCGAGCCAGGCGGTGGCCACCAGAGAGCGCATCGAAAGAGAGCTGTTGGGCAAATAATCTTATTTGGCTCGCCGGCGTCATTTGCACCGGCGGCCCTCCAAGGACCGAGGCAGACCATGAATAAAGACAACGTGAAATTGGCCATCGCGCCAATCGGCTGGACCAACGACGACATGCCCGATCTGGGCAAGGAAAACACCTTCCAGCAGTGCGTCAGCGAAATGGCGCTGGCCGGTTTCACCGGCAGCGAAGTGGGCAGCAAATACCCGCGCGATCCGGCGGTGCTGAAACCGATGCTGGATATTCGCGGCATTCAGATCTGCAACGCCTGGTTCAGCACCTTTTTCGCCGACGGCCAAAAAGACAAAACCATCGATGAATTTATCAACCACATGAATTTCCTGCATGCCATGGGCGCCAGGGTGATTGGCTGCTCCGAGCAGAGCAAGAGCATTCAGGGCACCACCAAAGGCGTGTTCGAAGAGAAGCCGTATTTCAGCGATGAAGAGTGGCAGCGCGTGGCCGACGGTTACAACGAGCTGGCGAAGATCGCCGCCGGCAAAGGCATGCAGGTGTGTCTGCACCACCACATGGGTACCGGCATTCAGACTACCGCCGAAATCGATCGCTACATGAGCATGGTCAACGACGACGTTTACCTGTTGTTCGATACCGGGCACGCCTACTATTCGGAAGGCAGCCAGCAGGCGATGATGGCGATCCTGGAGAAGTATCTGCCGCGCATCAACCACGTCCATCTGAAGGACGTGCGCGATGAGGTGGTGGCGGAAGTGAAGGCCAACAAGCTGAGCTTCCTCGACGGCGTGAAGAAGGGCACCTTCACCGTGCCGGGTGATGGCGTGATCGACTTCAGGCCGGTGTTCAAGCTGCTGGACGAGCGCGGTTACAAGGGATGGATGGTGGTGGAGGCCGAGCAGGATCCGGCGCTGGCCAACCCGTTCGAGTATGCGGTGAAAGCGCGCCGCTATATTCGGGAAACCGCCGGTATTTAAGCGGTAAGGGTGAATAAAGATCGAGGGGCGCTGCCAGCGCCCCTTTTTTGATGGCGGCGCGTTAGCCGCCGAGCGTTTGCCAGGTTGCGACCTGGCTGCCTGGCCATGGTGTAGCGGCATGCACGCCACGGGCGATCGCCCGAGCGAGGGTATCCGCCGCCAGCGCGCCGATTTGCAGCACCGCCAGTTCGCGGCTGCCCTGTACCTCGCGCTGCCCAGTGGACAGGGCGAACACCACGTCGCCGTCAAACGGGCTGTGCAGCGGGCGAATAGCGCGCGCCATACCGTCTTGCGCCATGATGGCCACCCGTTTCAACTCCACTCGCGTCAGCGCCAGGTCGGTGGCGATGCAGGCCAGGGTGGTGTTCTTTCTGCCGCCCTGCGGCTCTTGCACCATCCCGTCTTCACCCTGCGCATGCAGTTGCGCCAGCGCCGCCGCGCCGCCGTTGCCAAATTCACCGTTAATTTCATAAGGCGTCGCCCAGAAGGCGCGGGTGCCGGGTGCGACCACCGCACCCAAACTGTTGACCGCCACCAGCGCGCCGACGGTAGCGCCGTTGGTGGCCACGATCGACGCCGAACCGAGGCCGCCTTTCAGCTTGCCCATGCCGGTCATGGCGCCGTAGCCGGCCCCGACGGTGCCCAGCGGAAAATCCAGGCCGGCTTTGCCGACCGCCTCGATGCCCAACTGGCGATACGGCGGCGTGAGCTGCCAGTTTTTGTCGCCGCCGTTGGCCAGATCGTACAGGCAGGCGGTGGGCACGATAGGGGAGACCGGCACGCCGGGGGCCGGGCGCAGCGCGTAGCCTCGGCCCTGTTGCCCCAGCCAGGCCGCGACGCCGTCCGCCGCCGCCAGGCCGTAAACCGAGCCGCCGCTGAACGTCAGCGCATCGACGGTCTGTACCAAATTGTCCTCACCCAGCGCGTCGGTTTCCCGTGTGGCGGGGCCGCCGCCGCGCACGTCCACGGCGGCAATCGCCGGGCTGTCCGGCAGGATAACCGTCGCGCCGGTGCGCACCCGGCTGTCCTGCGCCACGCCGACCTTCAGGCCCGGCACATCGGTAATCAGGTTGCGAGCGCCTGGGCGCCCGGCGGCGGGAGTTGGCATAGCGGCACCTAATGGGGTGAGAGGAGAGAATATGCCGACGGCGGCGGTCAGGCCGGCCAGCGCGTGTAAAAAGGTTCGGCGGTTGATGTTAAGGAGCCGGCGTAGCGGCCCCTGCGGGGGGATGAGATCACGCATCTGCGCGTGGCTGCCCGGAGCGCAGACGCGCCATATGGTAGGCGTCGACCAGCACGCCGTCGCGCATGGCATAGCCGCGGCTGGTGCCCTCTATCTCGAAGCCGAACTTGCGGTATAGCGCGATGGCGGCCGGGTTGTCGGTGAACACCGTCAGTTCGATGCGCTCGATGGCGGCCCAGTTGTCGCACAGGTCGATCATCGCCTGCATCAGGCGGCTGCCGACGCCTTTGCCGTGGTAGCGCGGATCGACGCCGATGCCGAAGGTGGCGACGTGGCGGCGGCGAACGCGCTGATTCAGCATCACAACCAACTGGCCGGCAAGCTGCCCGTCGATGATGGCCGCCAGGTTATGCGTGCCCGGTTCGGGATTGGCGAGTCGCTTCTGCCAGGACTCGACGGACGGTAGCGGGAGCTGCAGCGTATCGCGGTAGACGGGCGTCTGCGAATAAAGATGATGCAGGGCTTGCGCATCCGTTGTTTCCACGTGGCGTATCACGATCTCGCTCATGTCGCTGCTCCTTTTGCTTACCGGTTGAATAACCTCTGAATTTATCCGTTTACTGCCTTGAGTCAATATTATTTCAACGGGTCAAAAAAAACGCTTTACAGGTGCGAATGATAATGATTATTATTGCGATGCGTTCCGGGGAGGGCATCAACCCTTGATACTCTCGCTGCGAAGGCACGACATTGCTCACATTGCTTCCAGTGTTTACTTAGCCAGCTCGGGTGCTGGCTTTTTTTTTTGCCCTTTTTCAGCCGTTTCCGCCTTCAACAAATCCGCTGCCCATCCGCTGTTTCATTCCATCGAAATTTTTGAACAGAGGCATGAGTTTTTTACGCTTTCTTATTCTGCTGGCAGGACTAGACTGTAAAAAAACATTGAGGAGAGTTGAATATGATTTATGTACGTAAAGCGGAAGACCGCGGCCACGCCAATCATGGCTGGCTGGATAGCTGGCACACCTTCTCATTTGCCGATTACTACGATCCGAACTTTATGGGATTCTCGGCGCTGCGGGTGATCAACGAAGATGTGATCGATGCAGGGCAGGGTTTCGGTACTCACCCGCATAAAGACATGGAAATCCTGACCTACGTGCTGAGCGGCACGGTGGAACATCAGGACAGCATGGGCAACAAGGAGCAGATCCAGGCCGGTGAATTCCAGATCATGAGTGCGGGCACCGGGGTGCGTCACTCCGAGTACAATGCCAATCAGGATCGTCCATTGCACCTGTACCAGATTTGGATCATCCCGGATCAGGTCGGGCTTGAGCCGCGCTACGAGCAGCGCATGTTCGACGCGCCGCAGGGCCGTCAGCTGGTGCTGTCGCCGGATGCGCGTGACGGCTCGCTGAAGGTGTTCCAGGATATGACGCTGTCGCGTTGGGCGCTGAATAAAGGCGAGCAGGGGGAATGCCCGATCGCCGCCGGCCGTCGCGTTTGGATCCAGGTGGTGCGTGGCAAGGTCTCGGTCAACGGCCAGACCGCCGGCATCAGCGACGCGTTCGCAGTGTGGGATGAATCGGCGCTGACGATCCAGGCCGACGAAGAGAGCGAAATCCTGCTGTTCGATCTGCCGCCGGTGTGATTAAGCGGTAAATATCAAGGGCTCACGGTGTGAGCCCTTGAGGTGAGTGACTCGCCTGCCGACGTTGCCTGACTTAACGCCGGCAAAACATATAAAAACAAGGAAAATCAATTTATTGATTTTCGGCTGATCGTCACAAAGGGGGAGAAACCACGCTTTTTCCCCCTTTGTCTGCGTATGAAGGGCTCACGATGTGAGCCCTTTTTGCGTTGGCCGTCGCATAACCGACAATATCGGCCCGCCGTTTTTTTTGCTAAAATGACTGCCCATTCACGGTTAGTCAGTTCATTGATAATGAAGAAAAAACGGCCGGTACTCCAGGATGTGGCGGACAAGGTGGGCGTGACCAAGATGACGGTGAGCCGTTATCTGCGCAATCCCGACCAGGTTTCCGCCGCCCTGCAGCAAAAAATCGCCGTCGCGCTGGATGAGCTGGGCTACATCCCCAACCGCGCGCCGGACATCCTCTCCAACGCCACCAGCCGGGCGATTGGCGTGCTGTTGCCGTCGTTGACCAACCAGGTGTTCGCCGAAGTGCTGCGCGGCATCGAAAGCGTGACCGACGCGCACAACTACCAGACCATGCTGGCGCACTATGGCTACCTGCCGGAGCGTGAAGAAGAGCGTCTGACCTCGCTGCTGTCTTACAATATCGACGGCCTGATCCTGTCTGAGCGCCATCACACGCCGCGCACCCTGAAAATGATCGAGGTGGCGGGCATTCCGGTGGTAGAGCTGATGGACTGCGTCTCGCCGTGTATCGATCTGGCGGTGGGCTTCAACAACTTCGAGGCGGCGCGCCAGATGACCCAGCAGATCATCGCGCACGGCCACCGTCACGTGGTCTATTTCGGCGCCCGTCAGGATGAACGTACCATCATCAAGCAGCAGGGGTATGAGCAGGCGATGCGTGAATCCGGCCTGGAGCCGTACAGCATCATGACCGCGCGATCTTCCTCCTATTCCGCCGGCGGTGAACTGCTGCGCGTGGCGCAGCGCGACTATCCGCAGATCGACAGTATCTTCTGCACCAACGATGACCTGGCGATCGGCGCGGCCTTCGAGTGCCAGCGGCAGGGGCTGTCGATCCCGCAGGACATGGCGATCGCCGGCTTCCACGGCCATGACATCGGCCAGGTGATGGTGCCGAAGCTGGCCAGCGTGCTGACGCCGCGTGAACGCATGGGGCAGATCGGCGCCGAGCGCTTGCTGGCCCGGCTGCGCGGTGAAACCGTGTGCCCACGCATGGTGGACGTCGGTTTCACCGTGATCCCCGGTGGCAGTATCTGAGCCATTTTAACGTTCTGTTTTAACACCCTTTCTTTTTGCAGCGCGCCCTGAGGCGCGCTGGTTATCCCGCCTGTAAGCCCGCCGCTCGTTGCCGACATAAGTTTGATCTCTGTCCCAGAACGCGAATTTTAGCCGCTTACCCGGTTCCGGCGCTCATGTTGTTACCGGTATCATGATACCGGTAACAACGAGTGTGCGGTCATCTTGCTGCAAGACTGAACCTCTGACTCAACAACACCTACAGCTCTTCTTAAACACCGGGAAAGAGCCTAAAAATAAAACAACCGCACGCTTTACGCCTATCGTAAAGAGAGTCGCGATAAAAGGTTGGAGAAAAACTATGCCATTAGTGATTGTTGCAGGCGGCGTAGCGCTGCTGCTGCTGCTGATGATCCGCTTCAAGCTGAACGGCTTTATCTCTCTGGTTCTGGTTGCCCTGGCGGTCGGGATTGCACAGGGTATGCCGGTCGATAAGGTCATCGGCTCCATCAAGGCCGGCGTGGGCGGTACGCTGGGCAGCCTGGCGCTGATCATGGGCTTCGGCGCCATGCTCGGCAAGCTGCTGGCGGACTGCGGCGGCGCACAGCGCATCGCCACCACGCTGATCGACAAGTTCGGCAGAAAACACATTCAATGGGCGGTGGTGCTGACCGGTTTCACCGTCGGCTTCGCGCTGTTCTACGAAGTGGGCTTCGTGCTGTTGCTGCCGCTGGTGTTCACCATCGCCGCCTCCGCACGCATTCCGCTGCTGTACGTCGGCGTGCCGATGGCCGCCGCGCTGTCGGTGACTCACGGCTTCCTGCCACCGCATCCAGGCCCGACCGCCATCGCCACCATCTTCCATGCTGACATGGGTAAAACCCTGTTGTATGGCACGCTGCTGGCGATCCCGACGGTGATCCTGGCCGGCCCGGTCTATGCCCGCTTCCTGAAAGGCATCGACAAGCCGGTGCCGGAAGGCCTGTACAACCCGAAAACCTTTACCGACGCGGAGATGCCGAGCTTTGGCGTCAGCGTTGCCACGTCGCTGGTGCCGGTGATCCTGATGGCGCTGCGCGCGGTGGCTGAAATGGTGCTGCCGAAGGGCCACAGCCTGCTGCGCTTCGCCGAGTTCTTCGGCGACCCGGTGATGGCGACCCTGATCGCCGTGCTGATCGCCATCTTCACCTTCGGCCTGAACCGTGGCCGCACCATGGATGAAGTGATGGGCACCATCACCGACTCGATTAAAATCATCGCGATGATGCTGTTGATCATCGGCGGTGGCGGCGCCTTTAAACAGGTGCTGGTGGACAGCGGCGTCGAGCAGTACATCGCCGGCCTGATGGAGGGCAGCAACGTTTCGCCGATTCTGATGGCCTGGTCAATCGCCGCCGCGCTGCGTCTGGCGCTGGGTTCCGCCACCGTGGCGGCAATCACCGCCGGCGGCATCGTCGCGCCGCTGATCGCCACCACCGGCGTCAGCCCTGAGCTGATGGTGATTGCGGTCGGCTCCGGCAGCGTCATCTTCTCGCACGTCAACGATCCGGGCTTCTGGCTGTTCAAGGAGTATTTCAACCTGAGCATCATGGAAACCATCAAATCCTGGTCGGTGCTGGAAACCATCATCTCGGTGTGCGGCCTGGTGGGCTGTCTGCTGCTGGCGACGGTCGTATAATCTTTATCCGGCGCCCTGCGGGGCGTCGGCGTTCCAGAGTATCTTTATCAGTTGGGACGCATTTGGCGCGCTCGCGCCAGTTCCCATAGGGGCATGACACAATGAGCAATCCGCAGAATCACGTATTTATCCTGATGGGCGTATCCGGCAGCGGCAAATCCGCCGTAGCCAGCACTGTCGCCCACGAGGCCGAGGCCGCCATGCTGGACGGCGATTATCTGCATCCGCGCGCCAACATTAACAAAATGGCTGCCGGGCACGCGCTGGACGACAACGATCGCGCCCCGTGGCTGGCGGCCTTGAACGACGCCATCTTCGCCATGCAACGCACCAATCCCGTGTCGCTGCTGGTCTGCTCGGCGTTGAAAAAAAGCTATCGTGACCGCCTGCGCGAAGGGAATAGCAACCTGCATTTCCTCTACCTGAAAGGCGACAAGGCGGTGATCGAGGAGCGCCTGAAGCAGCGCAAAGGTCACTTCTTCAAACCGCAGATGCTGGTTTCGCAGTTCGCCACGTTGGAAGAGCCGGGCGAGCAGGAGCCGGATGTGCAAGCGATTGACATCAACCAGCCGCTGGACGGCGTGGTCGCCGATACGCTCGCCTATATTCGCCGCGTTACCGCCCGCTGAGCGCGGGCCGTTGTCGGCGCCGCCAGGCGCCTACAGCTTCATGTAAGCCCGCACGCCGTCCAGGAACATCTGGGTCGACAGCATCACCAGAATCAGCCCCATCAACCGCTCCAGCGCGCTGACGCCTTTGCTGCCCAGCAGGCGCAGGAACAGGTTCGACATCAGCAAAATGGCCGCAGAGAGGCCCCAGGCGATCAACAGCGCCGCCACCAGATGGGGCAACTGATGCGGATACTGGTGCGACAGCAGCATCAGCGCCGCCAGAATCGACGGCCCGGCCACCAGCGGGATCGCCAGCGGCACCAGGAACGGCTCCTCGCCGGCGGACAGCCCGGAGCTGTTCCCCTCCTGCGTGGGGAAAATCATCTTGATGGCGATCAGAAACAGAATGATGCCGCCGGAAATGGAGACGGTTTCGGTGCGCAGATTGAGGAACGCCAGAATTTTCTCGCCGGCGAACAGGAAGATCAGCATCAGCAGCAGGGCGATCAGCAGCTCGCGGATCAGCACCACCCGGCGGCGACGCGGTTCCAGGTGCTTGAGCACCGACATGAAAATCGGCAGGTTGCCCAGCGGATCCATAATTAAAAACAGCAATACCGTAGCGGAAATCATCTCTGTCATGGTGACCTCGTGATCGGGAAAACGCCTCGGCCTTTTCGGCCGCGTCCTTGCCTATAAGAAGGATTGCTGAGAAATCCTCAGCCATCGAATAAATTCACTTTGCGCCCGCGCCGACATTTTGTAAGGTGAGGAGATATTGCACACAACTCGTTATCACCTACATAAGCCCTTATCCGGGCGGGATACAGATATTATGAAAAACGTTGGTTTCATCGGTTGGCGCGGAATGGTCGGCTCGGTTCTCATGCAACGCATGACGGAAGAGCGCGATTTCGACGCCATTCGCCCGGTCTTTTTCTCCACCTCGCAGCACGGTTCTGCCGCGCCGGCCTTCGGCGGCCAGCAAGGCACGCTGCAGGATGCGTATGACATCGACGCACTGAGCGCGCTCGATATCATTATTACCTGTCAGGGCGGCGATTATACCAACGAAGTCTATCCTAAGCTGCGCGCCAGCGGTTGGCAGGGTTACTGGATCGACGCGGCCTCGTCGCTGCGCATGCAGGACGACGCCATTATCATCCTGGATCCGGTCAACCACGCGGTGATCCAGCAGGGCCTGGACAAAGGCATCAAAACCTTCGTCGGCGGCAACTGCACCGTCAGCCTGATGCTGATGTCCCTCGGCGGCCTGTTCGCCAACGATCTGGTGGAGTGGGCGTCGGTCGCCACCTACCAGGCGGCCTCCGGCGGCGGCGCGCGCCACATGCGCGAACTGTTGACCCAAATGGGTATGCTGCACGCCGACGTGGCGAAAGAGCTACAGGACCCGGCTTCCGCCATTCTGGATATCGAGCGCAAGGTGACCGAAGCCACCCGCAGCGGCAAACTGCCGACCGATAACTTCGGCGTGCCGCTGGCCGGCAGCCTGATCCCATGGATCGACAAGCAGCTCGACAACGGCCAGAGCCGTGAAGAGTGGAAAGGCCAGGCGGAAACCAACAAGATTCTGAATACCGGCAGCGTGATCCCGGTCGATGGCCTGTGCGTGCGCGTCGGCGCGCTGCGCTGCCACAGCCAGGCGTTCACCCTGAAGCTGAAAAAAGACGTGTCGCTGCCGGAAATCGAGCAGATGCTGGCGACGCACAACGACTGGGTGCGCGTGATCCCGAACGACCGCGAGCTGACCATGCGCGAACTGACGCCGGCGGCGGTGACCGGCACGCTGAATACGCCGGTCGGCCGTCTGCGCAAGCTGAACATGGGGCCGGAGTACCTGTCGGCGTTCACCGTGGGCGACCAGCTGCTGTGGGGCGCGGCCGAGCCGCTGCGCCGCATGCTGCGCATCCTGTTGTAAACCCGCACTTCCTGGGGGCTGGCTGATTTCAGCCCCCTAAAGCCTTATTTTCCGCCTTTTTGTTCGCCGCGCACCGCGTCGGACAACGTCACCGCAAGCCTCGTTTCACTGGGCTCCACCCCGCATATCGCCTCGTCGGCCGCCGCATTCAGACGCCGCCGGGCTGGCAGTTTTCTTAATGAAGAATTTTCCTGAGCAATGCTGAGCAGTTTTTAACAGACATTGGCTATGCTTAACGCATGGGTGAACACTTTTTCACCATGACTGAAATATTTCAAAAAATAAGCATAAAGAGCGAAATTCAGGTCGGCAGAGTAAAGATTGGTCAATAACCGACCGCAATCACGCTTTAGAGTCCGAATGCATTGCATGATGACCAAAACGGCCAAGGAATAACCAACAAGCCGTGCTTAGATCATGCTGTTAATCTAAGGAAGAAGACTATGCCTGTACTTCCCGATCGTGACGTGATTGATCAGATCATCTCCGGCCATTACGCCGACCCTTTTGCTCTGCTTGGCATGCATGCGACCGATAACGGTCTGCAGGTGCGAGCGCTGCTGCCGGACGCCGGCGCAGTCTGGCTGGTAGAACAGCAAACCGGCCGGCGGCTGGTGCAGCTGAACTGCGACGATCCGCGCGGTTTCTTCAGCGCCGTGGTGCCGCGGCGAAAAAATCCTTTCCGCTATCAGCTGCAGGTCAGCTGGCGCGATCACCAACAGACTGTCGACGATCCCTACCGGTTTGGCCCGCTGCTGCAGGATATCGACAGTTGGCTATTGGCCGAGGGCACGCATTTGCGTCCCTATGAACGGCTGGGCGCCCACCTCGTTACGCTGGATGGCATCGACGGCGTCAGTTTTGCGGTCTGGGCGCCCAATGCCCAGCGCGTCTCGGTGGTGGGGGAGTTCAACTTCTGGGACGGCCGCCGCCATCCGATGCGTCTGCGGCGTGAAAACGGCATCTGGGAGCTGTTCCTGCCCGGTGTGCGGGCCGGCCAGCTGTATAAATATGAAATCGTCGATTGCTACGGTAATACCCAGCTGAAAGCCGATCCTTACGCCTTCGAGGCGCAGATGCGCCCGGACACCGCCTCGCTGGTGGCGCCGCTGCCTGAGAGGGTGCCGTCGACGCAGGCGCGCTGCCGTGCCAACGATTTTGACCAGCCGATCGCCATCTACGAGGTGCATCTCGGCTCCTGGCGTCGCCACACCGATAATCACTTCTGGCTCAGCTACGGCGAGCTGGCGGTGCAGCTTATCGACTATGTGAAGGACATGGGATTCACCCATATCGAGCTGCTGCCGATCAACGAGCACCCGTTCGACGGCAGCTGGGGCTATCAGCCGCTGGGGCTGTATGCGCCGACCCGTCGCTTCGGCACGCCGGCCGATTTCAGGGCGTTCGTGGCGGCGGCGCATGAGGCGGGCATCAACGTGATCCTCGACTGGGTGCCGGGGCACTTCCCGAGCGACGCCTACGGCCTGGCGAATTTCGACGGCACCGCGCTGTACGAATACGCCGATCCGCGTGAGGGCTACCACCAGGACTGGAATACGCTGATCTACAACTACGGCCGTCACGAGGTGCGCAACTACCTGGCGGGCAACGCGCTGTATTGGCTGGAGCGTTTCGGTATCGATGCGCTGCGGGTCGATGCGGTGGCGTCGATGATTTATCGCGACTACAGCCGCGCCGACGGCGAGTGGGTGCCGAATTACTACGGTGGCAACGAGAACCTGGAGGCCATCGCCTTCCTGCGTTATACCAACCAAACTATTGGCCAGGCGCAGCCGGGCGCGGTGACGCTGGCGGAGGAGTCCACCGACTATCCCGGCGTCACTCTGCCGCCGGACGCCAACGGCCTGGGGTTCCACTACAAATGGAACCTCGGCTGGATGCACGACACGCTCAATTATATGAAGTGCGATCCGGTGCACCGCAAATATCACCACAACCAGATGACCTTCGGCATGCTGTATGCCTATACCGAGAACTTCGTGTTACCTATCTCGCACGATGAAGTGGTGCACGGCAAAAAATCGGTCCTCGACCGCATGCCGGGCGACGCCTGGCAAAAGTTCGCCAACCTGCGCGCCTATTACGGGTTTATGTGGGCGCATCCGGGCAAAAAGCTGCTGTTTATGGGCTGCGAATTCGCGCAGGGGCGCGAGTGGAATTTCGATACCAGCCTCGACTGGCATTTATTGGAAGGGTTGGATAACTGGCATAACGGCGTGCAGCGGCTGGTGCGCGATCTGAACCACTGCTACCGGCAGCAGGCGCCGCTGTACGAGCGCGACTACCGGCCGGACGGCTTCGAGTGGCTGGTGGTCGACGATCACGATAACTCGGTGTTCGCCTTCGCGCGCTACGATTCGCAGGGCAATGAGCTGATCGCCATCAGCAACTTTACCCCGGTGCCGCGCTACCGCTACCGCATCGGCCTCTCGCGCGCCGGTGACTACCGCGAGATCCTCAATACCGATTCGCACCACTATCACGGCAGCAACGCCGGCAATCAGGGGCGGGTCTCTTCTGAAGCGGTCGGCAGCCACGGCCGCGACTTCTCCATCTGCGTAACGCTGCCGCCGCTGGCGACCATTTATCTGCTGCGGGAGGCGCCATGACGGAGCTGACGGCCGGCCTCGCCGCGCCGCTGGGCGCGCATTACGACGGCGAAGGCATCAACTTTACCCTGTACTCGGCGCACGCCGAGCGGGTGGAGCTGTGCCTGTTCGACGGCCAGCAGCGCGAAGTGCGCCTGCCGCTGCCGGCGCGCAGCGGCGATATCTGGCATGGCTATTTGCCGGGCGGAAGGCCGGGGCAACGTTACGGTTACCGGGTCTACGGCCCGTTTGACCCGGCGAACGGACAGCGTTTCAACCCCAACAAACTGGCGCTCGATCCAGCCGCGCGCGCGGTGGAAGGGCCGGTGGGGGACCACCCGCACCTGCACGGCGGTTACGAGCAGCCGGACCCGCACGACAGCGCAGAGCTAATGCCGAAATGTGTGGTGGTGGACGAACGGTATGACTGGCAGGACGATCGCCCGCCTGCCACGCCCTGGGGCCAGACGGTGATTTATGAAGCGCACGTGCGCGGCCTGACGCTGCTGCACCCGAAGATCCCGCCGGCACTGCGCGGCAGCTTCGCCGCATTGGGGCACCCGGAGATGATCGCCCACTTCAAACGCCTCGGCATCACCGCGCTGGAACTGCTGCCGGTGCAGCAACATACCTCCGAACCGCGCCTGCAGCGGTTGGGGCTGATCAACTATTGGGGCTATAACGTGCTGGCGCCCTATGCGCCGGACAACCGCTACGCCAGCCTGAGCACCGATGCCACGCCGCTGAACGAATTCCGCGATGCGGTCAAGGCGCTGCACCAAGCCGGCATCGAGGTGATCCTGGACGTGGTGTTTAACCACAGCGCCGAGCTGGATAGGGACGGGCCGATGCTGTCGCTGAGCGGCATCGATAACCTGAGCTACTACTGGCTGACGCCCGAAGGGGACTATGTCAACGACACCGGCTGCGGCAACACGCTGCGGTTGGATCAGCCGCAAGGCGTGGCCTGGGTGATGGATTGCCTGCGTTTTTGGGTACGGGAGTGCCACGTCGACGGCTTCCGTTTCGATCTGGGCAGCGTGCTCGGCCGCACGCCGGAGTTCGATCGCGATGCCCCGCTGTTCCAGGCGATGCTGGCGGACGATGTGCTGTCGCGCTGCAAGCTCATCTCTGAACCCTGGGACGTTGGCCCCGGTGGCTATCAGGTGGGGGCGTTTCCCGGCCGCTTCGCCGAATGGAACGACCATTACCGCGATGACATGCGCCGTTTCTGGCTGCAGAGCGGCGTGTCGCTCGGCCAGTTCGCCCGGCGTTTTGCCGCTTCCAGCGATCTGTATAACCAGCGCGGGCGAGCGCCTTACGCCACCGTCAATATGCTGACCGCCCATGATGGTTTTACCCTGCAAGACGTGGTCAGCTTCAATGAGAAACACAATCAGCCCAACGGCGAGGGCAACCGCGACGGCAGCGATCGCAATTTCAGCAACAACCACGGCGTCGAAGGCCTGGTGGCCGACGACGCCATTGTGCAACGCCGCAGGGCCAGCCAGCGGGCGATGCTCGGTACGCTGTTGCTGTCCCAGGGAACGCCGATGCTGCTGGCCGGCGATGAACAGGGACACAGCCAGCAGGGGAACAACAACGCCTATTGTCAGGACAACGCCACCACCTGGCTCGACTGGGCCACGGCGGACGACGCGCTGACCGATTACGTCGCGGCGCTGATCGCGCTGCGCCGCCAGATCCCCGCGTTGCAACAGGACCGCTGGTGGCAGCAGGACGACGGCAGCGTGCAGTGGCTGAACGCGCAAGGGCAGGCGCTCGACGCGCAGCAGTGGGAACAGGGCGAGCTGCGCATGCAGATCCTGCTGTCGCAGCGCTGGCTGCTGCTGGTCAACGCCACGCCGCAAGCGGTGGAGATGAGGTTGCCGGAAGGCGATTGGCAGATTGTCGCCCCGTTCACTCAGGAAGACTCACGGGCGGTATTGCCCGCCTGGCACCAGGCCGCGCGCTCGCTTTGCGTACTGGTACGGAAATAATAAAAGGAGTCCGCTATGGTTAGGTTTGAAAATAAAGACCCCCTGATGTTGGCGCGCCAGCTGCCGATTAAATCCGTAGCGCTGATCCTGGCCGGCGGCCGCGGCTCGCGCCTGAAAGATTTGACCTCCACCCGCGCCAAGCCCGCCGTCCACTTTGGCGGCAAGTTCCGCATCATCGATTTCGCCCTGTCGAACTGCCTGAACTCCGGCATCCGCCGCATCGGCGTGATCACCCAATACCAGTCGCACACGCTGGTGCAGCACATTCAGCGCGGCTGGTCGTTCCTCAACGAGGAGATGAATGAGTTCGTCGATCTGCTGCCGGCCCAGCAGCGCCTCAGCACCGAGCATTGGTACAAGGGCACCGCCGACGCGGTGTACCAGAACCTGGATATCATCCGCCGCTACGAGGCCGAATACGTGGTGATCCTGGCGGGCGATCACATCTACAAGATGGATTATTCGCGCATGCTGATCGACCACGTCGAGAAGGGCGCTCAGTGCACTGTGGCTTGCCTGCCGGTGCCGCGCAGCGAGGCCGGTGAATTCGGCGTGATGAAGGTGGATGAAAGCGATCGCATCATCGAGTTTCTGGAAAAACCCACCGATCCGCCGGCGATGCCGGGCAACCCGGATATGTCGCTGGCCAGCATGGGCATCTATATTTTTAATGCCGCCTACCTGTTCCAGCTATTGGAGGAGGATATGTCGACCCCCGGCTCCAGCCACGACTTCGGCAAGGATCTGATCCCGAAAATCACCGCGCAGCAGGCGGCGTGGGCACATCCGTTTACCTTATCCTGCGTGACGTCCAACCCCGACTTGCCGCCTTACTGGCGCGACGTGGGCACGCTGGACGCCTACTGGCGCGCCAACCTCGATCTGGCGTCGGTAACGCCGGAGCTGGATATGTACGACCGCGCCTGGCCGATCCGCACCCACATGGAGCCGCTGCCGCCGGCCAAGTTCGTGCAGGATCGCTCCGGCAGCCACGGCATGACCATGAACTCGCTGGTGTCCGGCGGCTGTATCGTCTCGGGCTCGGTGGTGGTGCATTCGGTGCTGTTCCCGCGCGTGCGAGTGAACTCGTTTTGCACCATCGACTCTACCGTATTGTTGCCGGACGTGAACGTCGGCCGTTCCTGCCGCCTGCGGCGCTGCATCATCGACCGCGCCTGCCATATTCCGGAGGGCATGGTGATCGGGGAAAACGCCGATGAGGACAGCAAGCGTTTCTATCGCTCGGAAGGCGGCATCGTGCTGGTGACGCGCGAAATGTTGTCAAAATTGTGAGTTAACGTGGGCGGCAGAACGATAGCCTGCCGCCCGATGAACGGTTCGATGGCTTGCGCAACGCGGCACACATAACAGCGGCAAGCCTGCTTTATTTCTTATCCAGAGGCCTTCGGCCGACTTTCAGGAGTGATAATGCAGGTCTTACACGTATGTTCTGAAATGTTCCCCCTGCTGAAAACGGGCGGACTCGCAGACGTGGTTGGCGCGCTGCCGGCGGCGCAAATCGCCGAAGGCGCCGATGTTCGGGTGCTATTGCCCGCTTTCCCTGACGTACGCAACGGCATTCCGGACACCGTGCTGGTGGCGGAAATCGATTCGTTCGCCGGCCGGGTGGGCCTGCGTTACGGCACCTATCATGGCGTGGGCATTTACCTGATCGATGCGCCCTGGCTGTATGACCGGCCGGGCAGCCCGTACCACGATCAGTCCATGTACGCCTACCCCGACAACCATCGGCGCTTTGCGCTGCTGGGCTGGATGGCCTGCGAGCTGGCCAAGGGGCTGGATCGCTACTGGCGCCCGCAGCTGGTGCACGCCCACGACTGGCACGCCGGTCTCAGCTGCGCCTATCTGGCCGCCAACGGCCACCCAGCGCGTTCGGTGTTCACGGTGCACAACCTGGCCTACCAGGGGCTGTTCTCCGCCCATCACGTGACCGAGCTGTGGCTGCCGGCGTCGTTTTACAACGTCTATGGCCTGGAGTTCTACGGCCAGATGTCGTTCCTCAAGGCCGGGTTGTTTTATGCCGACCACGTGACCGCCGTCAGCCCGACCTATGCGCGCGAGATCACCCGGCCGGAGTTCGGCTACGGCATGGAGGGGCTGCTGCAGGAGCGGCAGCGGCAGGGCAGGCTGAGCGGCATCCTCAACGGCGTGGACGACAAGATTTGGGATCCGGCCCACGACCCGCGGCTGAGCGCCCGCTATGACGCCGACGATCTGAAAAGCAAGGTCAAAAACAAGCTGCATCTGCAAAAGGCCATGGGACTGAAGGTGGACGAATCGCTGCCGGTGTTCGCGGTGGTGAGCCGATTGACCAACCAGAAAGGCCTGGATCTGGTGCTGCAGGCGTTGCCCGAATTGCTGGCGCAGGGCGGGCAGTTGGCGCTGCTGGGCGCCGGCGACGCGGTGCTGCAGCAGGCGTTTCTGGCCGCCGCCGCCGACTACCCTGAGCAGGTCGGCGTGCAGATCGGTTATCACGAATCCTTCTCCCACCGCATCATCGGCGGCGCCGACGTCATTCTGGTGCCGAGCCGCTTCGAGCCCTGCGGCCTGACGCAGCTCTACGGCCTGAAATACGGCACGCTGCCGCTGGTGCGCCGTACCGGCGGGCTGGCGGACACGGTGGTGGACTGCGCCCTAGAGAACCTGGCCGACGGCACCGCCAGCGGCTTCGTGTTCGACGATTGCGACGCCGTCGCGCTGGGCAACGCCATCCGCCGCGCCATGGTGCTGTGGAGCCGGCCGAAACACTGGCGCCACGTTCAGCGCCACGCCATGAGTGTGGACTTCGGCTGGCCGGTGGCGGCGAAAGAGTATTTATCGCTTTATCAACGCTTGTAGCCCGCGTTTCGCGTCTCGGGTTGACGCACGGCGGGCAGCCGTAAGGGTAGATTGTCGGGGCGCGGCGTACCGCGTCCATGTTCAGCGGAGCCCGCTATTCCGCGGCGAATGGCGGGGCTCCCTACAAGGGATTAAAAAGCCATGACTTCACCGTTTAGTTACACCTCACCTACGGTCAGTGTGGAAGCGCTGAAACACTCCATCGCCTATAAGCTGATGTTTATCGTCGGCAAGGATCCGGCTATCGCCAACCGGCACGATTGGCTGAACGCCGTGCTGTTCGCGGTGCGCGATCGCATGGTGGAGCGCTGGCTGCGTTCCAACCGCGCCCAGCTGTCTCAAGACGTGCGGCAGGTGTATTACCTGTCGATGGAGTTCCTGATCGGCCGCACTCTGTCTAACGCGCTGCTGTCGATGGGCATCTATCAGGATATCGACAATGCGCTGAATGAGATGGGGCTGAACCTGGCGGAGCTGCTGGAGGAAGAGAACGACCCCGGGCTCGGTAACGGCGGTCTGGGCCGGCTGGCGGCCTGCTTCCTCGACTCGCTGGCCACGCTGGCGCTGCCGGGGCGCGGCTACGGCATTCGCTATGAATACGGCATGTTCAAGCAGAACATCGTCAACGGCCAACAGATGGAATCGCCGGACTACTGGCTGGAGTACGGCAATCCGTGGGAGTTTCCGCGCCATAACACCCGCTACAAGGTGCGCTTCGGCGGCCGCGTGCAGCAGGAGGGCGCCAAGGCGCGTTGGCTGGAGACCGAAGAGGTCGTGGCCATCGCCTACGATCAGGTGATCCCCGGTTTTGACACCGACGCCACCAACACGCTGCGGTTATGGGGCGCGCAGGCCAGTAACGAGATCAACCTCGGCAAGTTCAACCAGGGCGATTACTTCGCGGCGGTGGAAGATAAAAACCATTCGGAGAACGTGTCGCGCGTGCTGTATCCGGACGATTCGACCTCCTCCGGGCGCGAACTGCGGCTGCGGCAGGAGTATTTCCTGGTGTCGGCCACGGTACAGGATATCCTCAATCGCCATTGGCTGATGCACAAAACCTTCGACAACCTGGCGGACAAGATCGCCATTCACCTCAACGACACCCACCCGGTCTTGTCGATTCCCGAGCTGATGCACCGGCTGATCGACGAGCACAAATTCAAGTGGCTCGACGCCTGGGAAGTGGTGGAGCAGGTGTTCTCTTACACTAACCACACGCTGATGAGCGAAGCGCTGGAAACCTGGCCGCTGGACATGATAGGCCGCATCTTGCCGCGCCACCTGCAGCTGATTTTCGAAATCAACGATCACTTCCTCAAGATGGTGCAGGAAGTGGCGCCGGGCGACAACGATCTGCTGGCGCGGGTCTCGATCATCGACGAAACCAACGGCCGCCGGGTGCGCATGGCGTGGCTGGCGGTGGTGGCCAGCCACAAGGTCAACGGCGTTTCCGCTCTGCATTCCGAACTGATGGTGCAGTCGTTGTTCGCCGACTTCGCCCGGCTGTTCCCCAATCGTTTCTGCAACAAAACCAATGGAGTGACGCCGCGTCGTTGGTTGGCGCTGGCCAACCCGCCGCTGGCGGCGGTGCTGGACGACTGCATCGGCCAAACCTGGCGCACCGATCTCAGCCAGCTGAGCGAGATCCAGGCCAATATCGACTACCCGAGCTTCCTGCAGGCGGTACAGCGCGCCAAGCGGCAGAACAAGGAGCGGCTGGCGCTGTATATCGCCAAAACGCTCAACGTGGTGGTCAACCCGGACGCGTTGTTCGACGTGCAGATCAAGCGCATCCACGAGTACAAACGGCAGCTGCTCAACGTGCTGCACGTCATCACGCTGTATAACCGTTTGCTGGACGATCCGGAGATCGAGCGCGTGCCGCGGGTGGTGATCTTCGCCGGCAAGGCGGCCTCGGCCTACTATGCCGCCAAGCAGATCATCCGCTTGATCAACGACGTGGCCAAAGTGATCAACAACGATCCGCGCGTGCATACCCAACTGAAGGTGGTGTTCATTCCGAACTACGGCGTCAGCCTGGCGCAGATCATTATCCCGGCGGCGGATCTGTCGGAGCAGATCTCGCTGGCGGGCACCGAGGCCTCGGGCACCAGCAATATGAAGTTCGCGCTGAACGGCGCGCTGACCATCGGCACGCTGGACGGCGCCAACGTCGAGATGCGCGAGCACGTGGGGGAGGAGAACATCTTTATCTTCGGCAATACCGCCGAGCAGGTCGAGGAGCTGCGCCGCAACGGTTACAACCCGCGCCAGTACTATGAGCAAGACCCGGAGCTGCATCAGGCGCTGACGCAGATCGCTACCGGCGTGTTCAGCCCGGAAGAGCCGAAACGCTATGGCAATCTGTTCGACTCGCTGGTCAACCTCGGCGACCACTATCAGCTGTTGGCGGATTACCGCAGCTATGTGGACACGCAGGACAAGGTGGACGAGGTCTATCTCAATCAGGACGAATGGACGCGGCGTGCGGTGCTGAACATCGCCAACATGGGCTACTTCTCCTCCGATCGCACCATTCAGGAATACGCGGACGAAATCTGGCACATTCAGCCGGTGAAGCTGTAAAGCGGGACAGGAAAAAAGCAAAGGGCCGGATAACCGGCCCTTTTTCGTTACGCTGCGGCTCAGGAAGCCAGAGACAGCGCTTTCGTTTTCGCGTGTTCTGCCAGCCAGGCTTTCACTCGCGCCTGCTGCGCCTCGTCCAGCCACATACCCAGCTTGGTACGGCGCCAGATGGCGTCGGCCAGTTCTACGACCCACTCTTTCTCGGTCAGGTAGCGCAGCTCGGCTTCATACAGACCGTGGCCGAAATCTTCGCCCAGATCGGCGAGGCCGTTGGCGCCGGCCAGGATCAGCTCGCTCTGGCTGCCGTAGGTGCGGGCATAGCGGCGCGCGAGAGCTTCCGGCAACCAGCCGTGCGCACGGCGCAGTTTGGCCGCGTAGCCGTCGCGGTCGCCGTCGATGTCACCGCCCGGCAGCGTGGCGTTTTTGGTCCACGCCGGGCCGCAGCCTGGGTAGTAGTGGGCCAGTTTTTCCATCGCATGCTCGGCCAGCTTGCGGTAGGTGGTCAGCTTGCCGCCGAAGACCGACAGCAGCGGCGCTTTGCCCTGCTCATCGTGCACGTCCAGCGTGTAATCGCGGGTGATCGCCTGCGGTGAATCGGACTCGTCGTCGCACAGCGGACGCACGCCGGAGTAAGTCCAGACGATGTCGTCGCGGCCCAGCTGCTTCTTGAAGTGATCGTTGTACACTTTCAGCAGATAAGCGATTTCGTTCTCGTCGATCTTCACGTCCTTCGGATCGCCTTTGTACTCCACGTCGGTGGTGCCGATGATGGAGAACTCGTCATTCCACGGGATCACGAACACGATGCGGTGGTCTTCGTTCTGCAGAATGTAAGACTGCGGCTGATCGTGCACGCGCGGCACCACGATGTGGCTGCCTTTGATCAGACGGATGCCGTAAGGTGATTTCAGCTTCAGGCCGTCGTCGAAGAAGTTTTTCACCCACGGGCCGGTGGCGTTCACCAGGCCTTTGGCGCGCCAGGTGAAGGTTTTGCCGCTGTCGATATCGACCGCTTCCACCATCCACAGGCCGTTTTCACGCCATGCGCGGGTCACTTTGGTGCGGGTGCGCACTTCGCCGCCGCGTTTTTCCACTTCCTGCGCGTTCAGCACCACCAGGCGAGCATCGTCAACCCAGCAGTCGGAATATTCGAAACCGCGCTTCAGTTCAGGCTTCAGCACCGACTCTGGTCCAAAGCGCAACCCCTTGCTGCCCGGCAGGCTGGTGCGTTTGCCCAAGTGATCGTACAGGAACAGGCCGATACGGATCATCCAGGCCGGACGCAGGTGCGGCTGGTGCGGCAGGCGGAAACGCATCGGGAACGCGATGTGCGGTGCCAGCTTCAGCAGCACTTCACGCTCGGCCAGCGCTTCGCTCACCAGACGGAATTCGTAGTGTTCCAGGTAGCGCAGGCCACCGTGGATCAGTTTGGAACTGGCGGAAGACGTAGCACAGGCCAAGTCTTGCGCTTCCAGTAGCAGTACCGACAGCCCGCGCCCGGCAGCATCCGCCGCGATGCCGGCACCGTTGATGCCGCCACCGATAACGATCAAGTCTTTGGTTTCCACGTCATCTTCCTCCAGATGTTCGAAATAGCTCTTTCATGTTCGTTTTCGCTCATGATTGTAATCAAAAACCAACAAGCAAGCCAAGACTTAACCAAACAAAAACATTTAGGCGTGATAGAGGTAACAGTTTGGTGATGATAGTCACATAAATGATGTGGATATGGCGCGAGCGCGCAAACGGCTGTCGATGAAGAGGGCGGGGAGTAGGAAACGGGGCGGCGGCGCGCCCCGCAGGTTAACAGCGGATCAGCACAGCTCCAGTTGCACGTCGTACTGCTCGATGATTTTCATCACGCTCGGCGGCGGCAGCTGGTCGGTAAACAGGTAGTCGATCAGGTTCATGTTGCCCAGGTTGACCATGGCGTTGCGGCCGAATTTAGAGTGGTCGGTGACCAGCATCACGCAGCGGGAATTTTCGATAATCGCGCGTTTGGTGCGCACTTCGTGATAGTCGAATTCGAGCAGCGAGCCGTCCATATCGATGCCGCTGATGCCGAGAATGCCGTAATCGAGGCGGAATTGAGAGATAAAGTCCAGGGTGGCTTCGCCCATGATGCCGCCGTCACGGGTGCGCACTTCGCCGCCGGCCAGGATCAGGCGGAAGTCTTCCTTGGCGGTCAGCAGGGTGGCGACGTTGAGGTTGTTGGTGACCACGCGCAGGTTCTTGTGGTTCATCAGCGCATGGGCCACCGCTTCCGGCGTGGTGCCGATATCGATGAACAGCGTGGCGCCGTCCGGGATCTGGCTGGCGACGCGCTGCGCGATGCGGGCTTTCTCTTCCGACCACATCACCTTGCGATCGTTATAGGCAGCGTTGACCGAGCTGGAAGGCAACGCCGCGCCGCCGTGGTGACGCTGGATCTTGTTCTGGTCGGCCAGGTCATTCAAATCGCGGCGAATCGTTTGCGGGCTGACGTCAAAATGTTCCACCAGCTCTTCCGTGCTGACGTAACCCTGCAGGCGCACCAGCTCGATAATTGCGTCATGACGCTGTGTTTGCTTCACGATAATCCCCTAAAACGCCCGCCATGCCCGCTGGGCACAGCTCCCGGCTGTTATTGTTCGTTGTGTGCGCGATGACGCGTATCCCAAAATGCCATCAATAACCCTAACACTAAACCGGCTACGTGTGCCGCGTTGGCGATCGACATTCCTAAAATATCGAAATATCCGGCCACCAGCCACAGCACCGAGAACACCATCAGGCCGCGCGGCAGCATCAGGCCGCGCTCCGGCGCCCGTTCCCCCGTCAGCCACACATAGCCCATCAGCGCATAGACCACGCCGGAAAGTCCGCCGAACAGCGCGCCGCTGAACAGCGATTGCGCCCAGCCGCTGAAGAAGGCCGACACTACCGCCAGCACGAACAGCTTGCCGGCGCCGAGGCGTTTTTCCATCTGGCCGCCGAGATACCACCACCACATCAGGTTGAACAGAATATGCAGCAGGGAGAAGTGCAGGAACGCATGGCTGACCCAGCGCCACAGCTGCGTGTATTGGCTGCTGTCTTGCGGCCAGGAGAGCCAGTACATCACGGTATCGTCACCCAGCACCTGCATCAGGATGTAGACCGCGATGCACAGTACCATCACGCCGAGCGTCAGCGGCCCGGCCTTGCTGCGCAGGGTGTGCAGGTAGGATTCGCTCTGATAGTGCAGGCCGGCGTCGGTATGGCCGGTCTGCCAACTGGCGGCCTGATAACGGCGGTTGAGCGGATCGACCAGAAACTGCTGCAGCTCGTGTTGCACCTGCTCGAGGTGGCTGTCGTCGGCCAGCCAGATTTCCGCCGCCTCGCCGCTGTTGCGCAGCTCAAGCCGGATGCCCTGGGTCGCCATATAGTCGACAAAGGCCAGCGCCAAGCGCGGGTTGGATATGGCGATTACTCTAACCATTGCTCTTCCGTCGTAAGTGAATGATTTTGGCCGCGGCTTGCTCGCCGATGACCCTGACGGCCGATTATAACGTCGAAATCCTGAGCGCTGGCAAACGGATCTGCGAAAAACCCGCGAAAACGCGCATAAAATCGAAGGGAAAGCCCGCCGATGCGCAGCGGGCGGCGGGGATCAGGCAGAGGTTTCCACGTCTTGCGGGTACTGGCGGGCCCAGGCTTCGAAACCGCCGTCGATGCTGTAGACCGCGTCGAACCCCTGGTGCAGCAGGTATTGCGCCGCGCTGCGGCTGCTGTTGCCGTGGTAGCACATCACCATCACCGGCCGCTCGAAGTCGTTTTGCTGCATAAAGGCCGACAGGGTGGCGTTGGTGAGGTGAAAGGCGCCCGGCGTATGCCCGGCTTCAAAACTTTGCGGATCGCGGATGTCGACCAGGGCGGCGCTGCCCTCTTTCCAGCGGGTGTACGCCTGCTCAACGTTGATCGCTTCGAACTGTTCCATACTGCTGACTGCCTCGTTATTGGGGGACGCCGCTATTGTAACCAACTCGGCGGCGTTTAAGACCAGAGGGATATCAGGGTTTTTACGCGCCGTACCCCATCATCTTCAACAGCTGCTGCGCTTGCTGCACTGCCTCCTGGCGATGGGCCACGCCCAGTTTCTGATACAGGTTGCGGATATGGGTCTTGATGGTGGTGGCCGCCACGTCCAGCTCGCCGGCGATCTGGTCGTTGCTGTAGCCGGAATAGATCAGCCCCAGCACCTGCCATTCGCGCTGGGTGAGCGGGCTGGTGCGGATCAGCTCCGGCACCTGCGGGTGGGTCAGCAACTTATCGACGAAGTTCTCGTCGAAATGCGCGAATTTGTGCCGATGATGCTGGTTGATGTCGCGCAGGATACGCTGGGCGCGATGCTGCTCCAGCTCCGGCAGCGTGTTGAGCTGGATCAGCTGGCGCAGCTGCTGCGCCATCGCTTCGCCTTCGATGACGAAGTGGCTGATAAAGCCGGTGCGGTTAGCCAGCGACAGCGCTTCGATCAGCGCCTGCTGCGCTTCGCCCTTGCGCTCTTGCAGCCAGTACAGCTGGTTGCTGAGCAGCAGGTTGCGGTTGAGATCGCTCACCAGCCGCAGGCGGCGGGCATTTTCGTTCAGTTCATCCAGCACTACGCCGGCCTCTTCATACTGGCCGAGTAGGATCTGCACCCGCGCGATGTTGCGCCATTGGCCCTGCGTGAAGTGGTTGTCCGCCATACCGGGTTTTTCGGTGTGGCGCAGCCACTGGGCGGCGGCGGCGGTGTCGCCGGTCATCTGCCAGTGGATCACCCGCGATTTGTCGGTGTTGGTCAGCCAGTCGCGATGATAATGAGCGCCGTGCAGCAGGGCTTCGCACCGCTGCAGATGGGTATTGGCGTTGTCCAGATCGCCGCGCGCCAGCGAGCATTTTGCTAACATGGCGATGCACTGCAGCTGCTGTTGCGGTTGGTAGTTCGCCAGAATTTTCAGCCCGGCGCGCGCCGCGTCTTCCGCTTCGTCCAGCCGTGACCACGACCACAGGATCTGCGCGCGAATGCGCAGCAGGAATTCGTGCATCGGCAGCTGTTCCAGGTGCTGTTCGCGGATCAGTTCGAAGGCCTTATCCTGGGTTTCGTAAGCGGCCTGCAGGTAGCCTTGGGCGATAAGAATTTCGCTCTGCTGCAGCAGCGCCCAGAGCGCGTAATGGTTGGCCTGATGACGACGCGCCATCTGTTCGGTTTGCTGCATCATCGGCAGCGCGCGCGCCAGCTCGCCCTTGCAGTGGTGCACTTCGCCGGTCACCGAGGTGGCGACGATGCGGCTGTAGTAGCTGGACAGCGGCAGGAATTTCAACGCTTCGGTCGCCAGCCGCTCGGCTTCTTCCGGTTTGCCGGCGTTGATCGCCACCTGGGCGCGCAGGGCGTCGAACTCGGCGTGCAGCGTTTGGTCTATCTCGATTTTCTGTTCGCGCATGGTGCGCTCGGCGCGCTCCAGCAGGGTATTGACCTCGCTGTAGCGGTGCTGGCTCTGCGCCAGCCAGGCCTGCAGCAGCGCCAGCTTGGGGTTTTGGATCAGGCGCTCATAGGGCAGCGCGTTGAGGCACTCCTCCAGCAAGGCCAGTTCGCTGTGGTGGAACAGCGACCAGGCGTGTTGCAGCAGGATGTCGCGCAGCATGCTGACGTCGCTGGCCGCCAACGCGTGGTGAATGGCCTCCGCCGGATACCCCAGCGCCAGCCAGCCCTCGGCGGCGGCGCGGTGCAACCCCGGCAGCTCCAGCGCCAGTTCCCACTGGCAACGCTGGCGCAGGAAAGAGGCGAACAGCGGGTGGAAGTTGAACCATTCGCCGGTGTCGTCCATGCGGTGGATAAACAGCCCCTGGCGCTCCAGCTCCTCCAGCCGCTGCTGGCCGTTGTCTTCGCCGGTCAGTCGCACGATCAGCGCATCGTTCATCGAACGCAGCACCGAACAGCGCAGAAGGAAAGCGCGCGCATCGGCATCGACGTGGTCCAGCACTTCGTCTACCAGGTAGTCGGACAGGTGACTGGCGTTCAGCCCCGCCAGGCGCTTGGCCGACAGCTGAGCCGACGAGGCGGACTGGCGGGCCGACAGCGCGATCAGCTGCAGCGCGGTGGCCCAGCCTTCGACTTCGTCGCACAGGCGGCTGCTGTCCTGCTGTTCCATCGGCGCCGCCAGGCGGCAGTCGAAGAACTGTTTGGCTTCCTGGTGGGTGAATGCCAGCTGCTGCGTGCCCATTTCCAGCAGCTGATCGCGCACCCGCAAATTGGCGATGCCGAGCGGCGGCAGGGTGCGTGAGAGCAGGATCAGCGTCAGGTTTTCCGGCTGATGGCGCAGGAAGAAGCGCATGGCTTCGTGGATGGCGTCGTTGGTGATCAGGTGGTAGTCGTCGATCACCAGGTACAGCGGCTGGTGCCAGTCGGCCAGCTCGATAAACAGCTGGGCGAACAACGCCGACAGGCTGGCGTACTGGTGTTTCTGGCTCAGCACCTCGCTCTTGACGCAGCGGCCGCCGCTGGCCTGCTGCAGCGCGGCGATCAGGTAGCTGGCGAAGCGCTCCGGCTGGTTGTCGCTCTCATCCAGCGAATACCAGCCCAGATCGGCCTTGCCGGCCGCCCATTGGGCGATCAGCGTGGTTTTCCCGTATCCCGCCGGGCAATTGACCAGTGTCAGGCGATAGTTGCCCGCGCTGGCCAGTTTGGCCAGCAGGCGATCGCGGATCACGGTATTTTGCAGCCGTACCGGGCGGCTCAGTTTTGATGGGATCAGCATAGTATTCCAGGGTATAAATCGCGGTTCCCGCCGGGATTGGAGTGGCGCTAATTATTTTATGGTTCGTAATTAATAGCTCCCCCTAACTTCTGCCAACCCTAAACGTATTGCAACAAGCTTCCGCATCGGCTTGGAGTTAAGTTGCTATCGATCACACTTTTTTACGTTTGGCGCCGGCGCGCGGCGATACGGTTGCGGATCGCATTTCCGGCCATGGACAAAACTTCAGCAGTGCGAATACTTGTGCTAACGTCATGGTTAACGTTCTCAGTGCTCGCCGCACGCGTTGGCGGGCTTTTTTGCATCGTTGCAAGGGAGTCAAACAGTGCCTGAGATCACAATTCCAGCTACGCCCCAATCCTCCTCCCCAGCTAATCCCCAGGCGGGATGATGCCGTCAGACTTTCTCACCGGCACGATAGCGGCAATTTGACCCACTTACTGGATAGAGAGTTTTCCTTATGTCACAGCCTACGCTCAAGAAGGATGCTTTTCTGGCGGCGCTCGCCCGCCAGTGGCAACGGTTCGGCCTCAGTTCCGCACAGCAGATGACGCAACATCAATGGTGGGAGGCCGTCAGTGCGGCGCTGGCCGAGCAGCTGGCCGCACAGCCGGCGCCGCGCAAAAGCGCCAAACCGCTGCGCCACGTGAACTACATCTCGATGGAGTTTCTGATTGGCCGGTTGACGGCGAACAACCTGATCAACCTGGGCTGGTACGACACCGTCGAGCAGGCGCTGGCCGAGCAGAACGTCAAGCTGGCGGATCTGCTGGAGCAGGAAACCGATCCGGCGCTGGGCAACGGCGGGCTGGGGCGCTTGGCGGCCTGTTTCCTCGACTCGATGGCGACGGTGGAACAACCGGCTACCGGCTATGGGCTGAACTACCAGTACGGGCTGTTCCGCCAGTCGTTCCAGGGCGGGCAGCAGCAAGAGGCGCCGGATAACTGGCAGCGCGAGAGCTACCCGTGGTTCCGCCACAACGCCGCGCTGGCGGTGGACGTGGGCATCGGCGGCAAGCTGGAAAAGCAGGCCGATGGCCGCGAACTGTGGCGCCCGGCCTTCACCCTGCGCGGCGAAGCCTGGGATCTGCCGGTGCTGGGCTATCGCAACGGCGTGGCGCAGCCGCTGCGCCTGTGGCAGGCGACCCATCAGCATCCGTTCAACCTGAGCGATTTCAACGACGGCAAATTCCTGCAGGCGGAGAAGCAGGGCGTAGAAGCCGACAAACTGACCAAGGTGCTTTATCCGAACGACAACCATCAGGCCGGCAAGCGCCTGCGCCTGATGCAGCAGTATTTCCAGTGCGCCTGCTCGGTGGCGGACATTTTGCGCAAGCACCATCAGGCCGGCCGCAAGATTGAAGAGCTGCCGAAGTACGAAGTGATCCAACTGAACGACACCCATCCGACCATCGCCATTCCGGAAATGCTGCGCATTCTGCTGGACGAGCACCAGCTGGAGTGGGAGGCGGCCTGGGCGATCACCAGCAACACCTTCGCCTATACCAACCACACCCTGATGCCGGAAGCGCTGGAGTGCTGGGATGAAAAACTGGTGCGCAGCCTGCTGCCGCGCCATTTCTCCATCATCAAACAGATCAACGCCAGGTTTAAAAAATTGGTGGATAAGCACTGGCCGGGCGACGAGGCGGTGTGGGCGAAACTGGCGGTGCACCACAACAAGCAGGTGCGCATGGCCAACCTGTGCGTGGTCAGCGGCTTTGCGGTCAACGGCGTGGCGCAGCTGCACTCGGATCTGGTGGTGAAGGATCTGTTCCCGGAATATCACCAGCTGTGGCCGAACAAATTCCATAACGTCACCAACGGCATCACGCCGCGCCGCTGGCTGAAACAGTGCAACCCGGCGCTGTCAGGCCTGATCGACGAGACGCTGAAGGTGGAGTGGGCGGGCGATCTCGACGCGCTGCGCGGGCTGGAAAAATTCGCCGACGACGCGGCGTTCCGCCAGCGTTATCAGCAGATCAAACGCGACAACAAGGTGGCGCTGGCCCATTACGTACACGGCGTAATGGGGCTGACACTTGACCCGGACGCGATCTTCGACGTGCAGATCAAGCGTCTGCACGAGTACAAACGCCAGCACCTGAACCTGCTGCACATCCTGTCGCTGTATCGTCAGCTGCGCGACAACCCCAACCTGGACATCGTGCCGCGCGTCTTCCTGTTCGGCGCCAAGGCGGCGCCGGGCTACTACCTGGCGAAGAACATCATCTACGCCATCAATCAGGCGGCCGAGAAGATCAATAACGATCCGTTGGTGAAAGATCGCCTGAAAGTGGCGTTCATCCCTGACTACCGCGTGTCGGTGGCCGAACTGATGATCCCGGCGGCGGATATCTCCGAACAGATCTCCACCGCCGGCAAAGAGGCCTCCGGCACCGGCAACATGAAGCTGGCGTTGAACGGCGCGCTGACGGTCGGCACGCTGGACGGCGCCAACGTCGAAATCGCCGAGCAGGTGGGCGAAGACAATATCTTTATCTTCGGCAATACCGTGGAGCAGGTGAAGGCGATAGTGGCGAAGGGTTACGATCCGCTCAGCTACCGCAAGAAAGACAAGCACCTGAAGGCGATTCTGGACGAGCTGGCGAGCGGCACCTTCAGCCACGGCGACAAGCACGCGTTCGACATGATGCTGCACAGCCTGCTGGAAGGCGGCGATCCCTACCTGGTGCTGGCGGACTTTGCCTCGTACTGCCAGGCGCAGCGCCGGGTCGACGAGCTGTATCGCGATCGGGACGAATGGACGCGGCGGACTATCCTTAACACCGCGCGCGTCGGCATGTTCAGCTCGGATCGCTCGATCCGCGATTATCAGCAGCGTATCTGGCAAGCCAAACGTTAAGGAGAGCGAATGGATCGCAAGCGTATCGATCAGGCGGCAGCGCAGGCGGGGATCGCCGCCGATTTCATCAATGCCCACGGCAAGCGGCAGGCGATTGAACCGCAGACCAAGCGCAAGCTGCTGGCGGCCATGAACCGAACCGATGCCGAGCAGGAAGGAGCGGCGCCGCCGTTACCGGCGGTCAAGGTGTTCTATCAGGGCGCGCCGCTGGCGCTGACCCCGGCGGGCGAAGGCGAGTACCTGTGGGCGCTGCAACGTGAAGACGGCGAATGCCTGCAGGGGCGCATCGGCGCGCGCAAGACCTTGACGCTGCCCGGCGATCTGCCGGTGGGTTACCACCAATTGACGCTGAGCCAGGGCGAGCAGCAGTGGCCATGCCGGCTGATCGTCGCGCCGAGACGCTGCTTCGAGCCGGACGCCTTGCTGACCGGTAAGAAGCTGTGGGGCGCTTGCGTTCAGCTGTATACGCTGCGCTCCGATCGCAACTGGGGCATCGGCGATTTCGGCGATCTGCGTCTGATGGTGGAGCAGGTGGGGGAGCGCGGCGGCGCCTTCGTTGGCCTTAACCCGATCCATGCGCTGTATCCGGCTAATCCGGAGAGCGCCAGCCCTTACAGCCCCTCGTCGCGCCGCTGGCTGAATCTGGCGTATATCGACGTCAACGCGGTGGAGGATTTCCAGCGCAGCGATGCGGCGCAGCGCTGGTGGCAGAAGCCGGCGACGCAGAAGCAGCTGGCCAAGGCGCGCGCCGCGGAGTGGGTGGATTACACCGCCGTGATGCAGCTGAAGCTGGCGGCGCTGAAGCTGGCGTTCCCGCTGTTTCAGGCGCGCCAGCCAAACGACGGGCAGCGTCAGGCGTTCGAACAGTTCGTCAGCGAGGGCGGCGACAGCCTGTATCAGCAGGCGGCGTTCGACGCGCTGCATGCCCATCTGGCGGCCAAAGATGCCCACCAGTGGGGCTGGCCGGCCTGGCCAGAGCGCTATCGGCAGGGGCAGAGCGAAGCGGTACGGCTGTTCTGCTCCGAACATCAGGATGCGGTCCGCTTTTACCTGTGGCTGCAGTGGCTGGCGGCCACGCAGTTCGCGCAGTGTTTTGACCAGAGCCGGCAGCAGCAGATGCCGATTGGCCTGTATCGCGATCTGGCGGTCGGGGTGGCGGAAGGCGGGGCGGAAACCTGGTGTGACCGCGAACTGTACTGCCTGAAAGCGTCGGTCGGGGCACCGCCGGATATTCTGGGGCCGCTGGGGCAAAACTGGGGCCTGCCGCCGATGGATCCGCACGTGATGGCGGCACGCGGGTACCAGCCGTTTATCGATCTTTTGCGCGCCAACATGACCAACTGCGGCGCGCTGCGCATCGATCACGTCATGGCGCTGCTGCGGCTGTGGTGGATCCCGTATGGCGAAACCGCCGATCGCGGCGCCTACGTCAAATACCCGGTGGACGATCTGCTGGCGGTGTTGGCGCTGGAAAGCCAGCGCCACCGTTGCATGGTGATCGGCGAGGATCTCGGCACGGTGCCGGTGGAAATCGTCGGCAAGCTGCGCGACAGCGGCGTCTATTCCTACAAAGTGCTCTATTTCGAAAGCGACGGTGAACACCATTTCCGCGCGCCGCAGGCCTATCCGGTGCAGGCGATGGCGACCATCACCACCCATGATCTGCCGACGCTGCGCGGCTACTGGCAAAGCGACGATCTAACGCTCGGCAACCGGCTGGGTCTTTACCCGGACGCGGAGATCCTGCGGGCGCTGTTCGCCGATCGGGAACGCGCCAAGCAGGGGCTGCTGGATGGATTGCATCGTTATGGCTGCGTGCCGCAGAAGGTGGGCAAGAAGGCAGCGCTGCTCGGCATGAGCCCGCTGCTCAACCGCGGCCTACAGCGCTATGTCGCCGACAGCGCCAGCGCCTTGCTCGGCCTGCAGCCGGAAGACTGGCTGGATATGGCCGATCCGGTCAATATTCCCGGTACCAGCGATCAGTACCCTAACTGGCGGCGCAAGCTGACCCAGACGCTGGAGGAGATGTTTGCCGACCCGCACATAAACCGCTTACTGAAGGATTTGGACAAGCGGCGCCGCAAGGTGTCGGTGGGGTGACGATGAGGTGTCGTTGTATTAGGTCAAAGGACGAGAACTTTAGTCCCATCCAAATGACGGATACCCGAATTAATTGGCGTTGCAGCTAGGCGGCAAGTGCGTAAATCCCCAGGAGCTTACTTAAGTAAGTGACTGGGGTGCGCGCATGCGGCCAACAACGCTGCAACTTCAAGTAAGAAGGGTATCAATAGTAGGAGTGCTCGCCGCGCTGGTGCTCGGTCAGGTCACGCACGCCTTTCAGCTCCGGGAATTTCTGCAGCAGCTCTTTCTCGATGCCTTCTTTCAGCGTGACGTCGACCATCGAACAACCGTTGCAACCGCCGCCGAACTGCAGGATTGCCATGTTGTCGTCGGTGATCTCCATCAGCGTGACGCGGCCGCCGTGGCCCGCCAGCTGTGGGTTGATCTGCGACTGCAGCACGTATTCCACGCGCTCCATCAGCGGCGCGTCGTCATCGACCTTGCGCATTTTGGCGTTTGGCGCTTTCAGCGTCAGCTGAGAACCCAGTTGGTCGGTCACGAAGTCGATTTCGGCGTCTTCCAGATACGGCGCGCTCAGCTCATCGACATAGGCGGACAGTTTGTCGAACTTCAGTTCGGTATCCGTCGCTTCTACCGCGTCCGGCGGGCAATAAGAGACACCGCATTCGGCCGTCGGCGTGCCCGGGTTGATCACGAATACGCGGATTTGGGTGCCTTCTTCTTGATTTGCCAGCAGTTTGGCAAAGTGTTCCTGTGCAGTATCTGTTATACGGATCATAGCATTAGCTCAATAGTTGACTTCTATAGTCGGTTATAATACGCCCATTGCCGTGGCACTACAACGTGCGGCAAATGCACCATATCTGCACCGAGGCGGCGCCTTGCCGCTGCAGCAGCGCCGCTATCTGCGCGACGGTGCTGCCGGTGGTCACCACGTCATCCACCAGGGCGATATGCCGGCCGGCGACCGATGCCACGCAAACGAACGCGCGTTGCAGATTGCGCCTGCGTACCCCGGCGCTCAGCCGCTGTTGCGGGGCGGTTTTGCGCACCCGGCGCAAGGCGGCGGGCTGATAGGTGCAGCCCAGCCAGCGCGCCAGCGGCCGGGCCAACAGATCGCTCTGGTTATAACCACGGTGCCAGCAGCGTGTTGCATACAAGGGTACCGCTAAAATCAGGTCGGGTCTGTTCAGATACTGCTCTCTGCGCGCCTGCTGCCACCGCAACAACATCAGGCGCGCTAGCGTCGGCGCCAGCTCGGGCGCGCGGTGGAACTTGAACCTTTTTACCAGTTGGCTGAGGGGCGCAACGTAGTCGCCGACGAACACCAGCCGTTGCCAGGGCGGTGGCCGTTGCAGGCAGCGGCCGCAGGGCGTTCGCGTCTTCCCGGCGGGCAATCCGCAGCGCGGGCAACACGGCGGGTGGGCCGGCAGATGACGCAGGCAACAGCTGCAGATGCCATGACGGATCAGGCTCAACGGTTGTCGGCATAGCCAACAACGGCTGCGGATTGATAGCATAGCGTCTCCGTGACGGATAAGTATGAAAGGACAATAACCAATGACAGCGCTGTACTGGCAAACAATAGGCGAAGGCAAACGCGATCTTGTGCTGCTGCACGGCTGGGGATTGAACGCCGAAGTGTGGAGTTGCATTCAGGCGCGACTGACGCCGCATTTTCGCCTGCACCTGGTCGATCTGCCGGGGTACGGCCGTAGCCAGGGGGTCGGTGCCCTGTCGCTGGAGCAGATGACGGAAATCGTGCTGGCGGCTGCCCCGCCGCAGTCCTGGTGGCTTGGCTGGTCGCTCGGTGGGCTGGTGGCCAGCCAGGCGGCGCTGATGCAGCCCGAGCGAGTCAAGGGGCTTATCACCGTAGCCTCCTCGCCGTGCTTTGCCGCCCGCGATGAGTGGCCGGGGATCCGCCCGGACGTGCTGAGCGGTTTCCAGCATCAGCTGAGCCTGGATTTCCAGCGCACCGTCGAGCGTTTTCTGGCGCTGCAGACGCTGGGCACCGAGAGCGCGCGTCAGGATGCGCGCCAACTGAAAGCGGTGGTGCTCAACCAACCGACGCCGAGCGTCGAGGTGCTGAACGGTGGGCTGGAGATCTTGCGCACAGCCGATCTGCGTGCACCGCTGGCGGAGTTGACGCTGCCGCTGCTGCGGATCTACGGCTATCTGGACGGGCTGGTGCCGCGCAAGGTCGCCGAGCTGCTCGACGCCGACTGGCCGAACTCTACGTCGCAGATCGTGGCCAAAGCCGCCCATGCGCCATTTATCTCTCATCCCGATGAATTTGTGACGATGATCGAAGCGTTTATTGCAGCACATTGAATGCAGCGTGAAAACGCACGATAGAGCGCGAAAAAAAACGCCGCCGGGTGGATAAAAGACAAAGCTGTTCAATACTTAGTGAGTCAATGCGTTGGCTGCAAAATGAAAAGACCGCGTGCGGCGATTTTCATTTTGGCGTTTCGTCTCTGGGAAACAGGCCCCGTCAGGGAAAGCAACGAGGCCTGAGGATGTCGCGGCAGCCTGCGGTACTACGCATGGATCCTTGACGGCTTTCATAACAGATAAATTATCCATTGAGAGGTTAGTGTCATGAAATCATTGAAGATGATTATTGCAGCGGCAGTGCTGGGTTCGGTGTCTTTCGGCTCCATGGCGGCAACCCTGCTGACCAAGGAAGATCTGGATAAGAATCCGGGTAAATACGAGAAGATCGGCACCGTCACCACGACGGCGGAAACCACGTCACCGATGGATGCCAAGGAAGAGCTGTCCAAACTGGCAGACGAAAAGGGCGGTCAATACTACGTGATCCTGGCGGGCCGCGAACACGGTAAATTCAGCGCCATCGCCGAAGTTTACAAAGACAAGCAATAAGCCTTGAACGGCAAGGGGCGCCGCTGCGGCGCCCCTGATCGTCAGGCCTTCAGCCGGTAGAACACCGTGCTGCATCCCTGGCCCTGCGGGCAGCTTTTGCAACTGCCGCTCAGACAGGCGCCGCCATCCTGTTCGATACGTTCCACTTTCCCCATTGCCGTCAAACGATCCAGCATCGCCTGCACCAGCGGCAACGGCGTCGCCAGCGATTGGCTGAGCTGCTGCGCCTGGGCGCTGCCGCGCAGCGCCAGCGCATCGCGCACCTGCAGCAGCCTGGCCATCAGTGACAGCTCCCTTTGGCGCTCTGGCAACAGGCCGCCGGCGTGGCGTTGCCCAGGCGCACCGTGACGCGGCTGCGCGCCCGGCGCAGTCCGAACAGCACCAGCAGGTTCACCACCACCACCGCCAGGATCGCCGTCAGGCTGTACTGCGGGTGTTGGTTGAAGGTCGCCGCCTGATAGAACAGCGTCGCCAGCGAGTAGGCGACGTTCAGCCCCCACAGGATAGAGAAGGTCATCCAGCCGCGGCTAGATTCACGGGCGATGGCGCCCATCACCGAAACGCAAGGCACATACAGCAGCACGAAGATCAGGTAGCTGTAGGCGGAAATGCCGGAGCCGAATTTGCTGCTCATCACGCCCATCGAACCGACGCCCATCTCGCCGTCGCCCTTGCTGGCTTCGATCGGGTTGGACAGCACGCTCAGGCTGAAGGTGTTTTTCAGGCCGTCCCAGGTTTCCTGCAGCGCGCCGCCCAGCTCATCGAGCAGGTTGAAGTTGGCGGCGTCGAACGCCTCTTTGTTGATGTGCTCGGCGGTATACAGCGTATTCAGCGTGCCGACCACCACTTCTTTCGCCATCGCGCCGGTCACCAGGCCGACGGTGGCCTGCCAGTTATCGCTGTGGACGCCCATCGGCTGCAGCAGCGGCGTCAACACCTTGGAGACCGAGGCCAGCGCGGAGTCGTTGATGTTGTCGACCGTTTTGCCGCTGAACGAGAAGCTGTTCAGGCCGCCAATGAATATGCTGGCCACCACGATCACCTTACCGGCGCGCAACACGAAGCCTTTCAACCGCTGCCAGGTTTGCAGCAGCAGGCTTTTCAGGTGCGGCACGTGGTAAACCGGCAGCTCCATGACGAACGGTGAGGCTTCGCCGCGCATGAGGGTATATTTGAGTACCAGGCCGGTCAGGATCGCCACCGCGATGCCGAGCATGTATAGCGAGAACACCACCCCAGCACCGTCCTGGCCGAAGAAGGCGGCGGCGAACACCGCGAAGATCGCCAGACGGGCGCCGCACGACATGAACGGCGCCATCATGATGGTGATCAGGCGCTCGCGCTGGGCGTCCAGCGTACGGGCGCCCATGATGGACGGCACGTTGCAACCGAAGCCGACGATCAGCGGCACGAAGGATTTGCCCGGCAGCCCGAGCGCCTGCATCAGGCGATCCATCACGAACGCCGCGCGCGCCATGTAGCCGGAGTCTTCCAGGAATGACAGGAACAGGTACATCATGCCGATCTGCGGCACCAGCGGCAGCACGGTGTTGATGCCGCCGCCGACGCCCTGCGCCAGGAATACGGTCAGCCAGCCGGGGAAGTGCAGGGTGTAGCCGAGCCACTGAATGCCCTGAATGAAGATCGCCGCCGAGCCGATATCGAAGATCGGCTGCAGCGCGCCGCCGATATTGATCGCCAGCAGGAACATCAGGTACATCACCAACAGGAAGATCGGCACGCCCAGCCAGCGGTTGAGGATCACTTTATCCAGCATGTCGGTCAGGCGGTTGGGCATCGCCTGCTGTGAGTTGCTGACCGCGTCGCTCAGGGCGGCGATAGACTGGTAGCGCGCGTCGGCGATCACCAGCGCCGGGTCTTCTTGCTCCTGCTGTTGCAACGCCTGAATGGCCGCAGGCAGCAGCGCGGCGGCGGGGCCGGCCAGCCGGTGGCTGTAGATGTCGCCTTCCAGCATTTGCAATGCCAGCCAGCGGCGTTGCACCGCCGGCAGCGTTTGCGGCATGGCGTCGCTCAGCGTGGCGACCGCTTTCAGCAGTAACGGCGGGTAGTTCACCAGCGCCTGCTGTTCGTTGATGCGATGATTGTCGATCATCTGTTTCAGCACGCCGATGCCGTCGGCGCGGGTGGAGATCATCGGCACTACCGGGCAGCCGAGGCGCGCCGACAGCGCGGCGACGTCGATATCGATATGCTGGCTTTTGGCGATGTCGAGCATGTTCAGCGCCACGATGCAGGGGATGCCCAGCTCCAGCAATTGCAGCGTCAGGTAGAGGTTGCGCTCCAGGTTGGAGGCGTCGACCACGTTGATCAGCAGATCGGCGTCGCCGCTCAAAATGTAGTGGCAGGCGATCTGCTCATCGAGCGACGTTTGCTCTGAAATGGTGGTCAGGGAGTAGGTGCCGGGCAAATCGACCAGCCGCACAGCGGATTGCGGGGTGGTGAAATGGCCTTCTTTGCGTTCGACCGTCACGCCCGCCCAGTTGCCGACCCGTTGGCGTGCGCCGGTCAGCTGGTTGAACAGCGTGGTTTTGCCGGAGTTCGGGTTACCGATTAAGCCGATGGTGAGTTTTTTCATAGTTCAGCGTGTCGTCTTGAAGGAGAACAGCGCCGGCGCAAGAGCGCGTCGGCAAACGGAGGTCAGGGCTGGCCGTCGAGCTGCAGCAGCGCCAGATCCTTCCTGCGCAGCACCAGGCTGACGCGGCGAGTTTTAATTTCTATCGGATCGCCCAACGGCGCGACGCGCACCACGTCGAATGAAGAGCCGGGCAGCATGCCGAGCGATAACAATTTCTGGCGGTAGGCCGGCGCAATTTCACCGGAAAAGCCGACAATCTTATACGTGCGTTTAGGTTGAAGCTGCATGTGATTAACCTTCCGGGTGCCGATGAACATCGGTCTGATGATAATTGGACGTTGCCGGCGAAAATGCCACGCCGTCGGCGGTATTCATCCATAAGGTCATGCAATAAAGTGAGCGCAAATAATAGTAATTATCATTATCGCGTTCAATACAAAAAGTAAGGGTATTGTAACCAATTATTATAGTGACGGCAGTTTTTGATGGCGTTGTCTTGATTAACGATGTTTTATCACTGCTTGCGCTTGGGAACAAATGAGAATGGCGAGTTAAATCAGTTACGTATTTGTAGCCGAGTTTTCTCGTTTGCAAATATCGATGGTTTTTTCCCTTTATTTATTTCCGCTGAAAGGCAATTCGATAACATTATTCCGCCGTAATGCGAGCGGTAACCATTTGTGTTTCTCTCACAATTCGCGAGATGAAAAATATGTGTTAACGGAGTTGTTAATAAATGGCTGCAGAAGGCATTTTTGTTGCCTGAATAATGGGAGGGCGGTCACGCAGGAACGGGAAATAAAAAGATGATGGTTTATTGAGACGGGTCAAGAAATGCCGCAAGTTTTATTCATCAGAAAGGGCGGAGCAGGCTCCGCCCTGTTGGCTCTGGCTTAGCGTTTCTTGCCGAACGCCGCTGCCAGCGCGTCGCCCATGGCGCTGTTGCCGGCCGGCGTCGCATTGCGCGGTTTGGCCTTGTTGCCGCCCGCCGAACGGTTGGCGTTGTCGCGTGCCTGTGCTGGCGCGTTGCCGCCGCGGCGCGGTGAACCTTCGCCCGGTTGCTCATCCAGGCGCATGCTCAGCGCGATGCGTTTGCGCTGCAGATCGACTTCCATCACCTTCACTTTGACGATGTCGCCGGCCTTCACCACGGTGTGCGGATCTTCGACGAACTTGTCCGCCAGCGAGGAGATGTGCACCAGGCCGTCCTGATGCACGCCGATATCCACGAAGGCGCCGAAGTTGGTGACGTTAGTGACCGACCCTTCCAGGATCATCCCCGGCTGCAGATCGTTGAGGGTTTCCACGCCTTCGGCAAAGGTCGCGGTTTTGAACTCCGGACGCGGGTCGCGGCCCGGCTTCTCCAGCTCTTTCAGGATGTCGGTGACCGTTGGCACGCCGAACTTGTCGTCGGTGAAATCGACCGCTTTCAGGCTGCGCACCGCCGAGGCGTTGCCCATCAGGTCCTGCAGCGCCTGCTCGGTGGCGGCCAGGATGCGCTGCACCACCGGGTAGGCTTCCGGGTGAACGGTGGAGGCATCCAGCGGGTTGTCGCCGTGGTTGATGCGCAGGAAGCCGGCGCACTGTTCGAAGGCCTTCGGCCCCAGACGGCTGACCTTCAACAGCTGTTCACGGTTGCTGAAGCGGCCGTTCTCGTCGCGCCAGTTGACGATGTTCTGCGCCATCATGCGCGTCAGGCCGGCCACGCGGGTCAGCAATGGGACCGACGCGGTGTTCAGATCGACGCCGACGGCGTTCACGCAGTCTTCCACCACCGAATCCAGCTTCTTCGCCAACTGGCTCTGGCTGACGTCGTGCTGATACTGGCCGACGCCGATGGATTTCGGATCGATCTTCACCAGCTCCGCCAGCGGATCCTGCAGGCGACGGGCAATGGATACCGCGCCGCGCAGCGACACGTCGAGATCCGGGAATTCCAGCGCCGCCAGTTCGGACGCGGAGTACACCGATGCGCCCGCTTCGCTGACGATCACTTTCTGCGCCCGGACGTCGCTGAACTGCTTTTGCAGGTCGAGATAGAACCGCTCGGTTTCACGCGAAGCGGTGCCGTTGCCGATGGCCACCAGCTCTACATTGTGTTTGATGCACAGCGCCGCGACGATGGCGGCGGCTTTCGCCGCTTGCCCGGTGTGCGGGTAGACGGTGTCGGTGGCGACCAGCTTGCCGGTCGCGTCGACCACGGCGACTTTCACCCCGGTGCGCAGGCCCGGATCGAGACCCATGGTGGCGCGCATGCCGGCTGGCGCGGTCATCAGCAGGTCATGCATGTTGCGGGCGAAGACGTTGATCGCTTCATCTTCCGCGCGCTCGCGCACCGTGCCCATCAGCTCGGTTTCCAGGTGCAGCAACACCTTGATGCGCCAGGTCCAGTTGACCACTGCCTTGCGCCAGGCGTCGGCCGGGGCGTTGTTCAGGCGCAGGTTGAGGTGATTGATGATGATCAGCTCCGCCTGGCTTTCGCGCGGCGCTTCCTCAAATTGCGGATCGGCGTTCAGCGCCAGCTGCAGCACGCCTTCGTTGCGGCCGCGGAACATCGCCAGCGCGCGGTGCGAAGGCACCTGAGAAATCGGTTCGTGGTGATCGAAGTAGTCGCGGAACTTGGCGCCTTCTTCTTCCTTGCCTTCGACCACTTTGGACACCAGATGGGCGTTTTTCCACAAGTAGTCGCGCACCTTGGCCAGCAGCGAGGCATCTTCGGCGAAACGCTCCATCAGGATATAGCGCGCGCCGTCGAGGGCGGCTTTCACGTCCGCCACGCCCTTGTCGGCGTCGACGTAGCGTTCAGCCAGTTGTTCCGGCTGCTGTTGCGGATCCTGCCATAGTGCATCCGCCAACGGTTCCAGACCGGCTTCGATAGCGATCTGGCCGCGGGTGCGGCGTTTCGGTTTATAAGGCAGGTAGAGGTCTTCGAGTTCGGTCTTGCTCAGCGTGGCGTTGATCGCCCCCGCCAGCTGTTCGGTCAGTTTGCCCTGTTCATCGATCGACTTCAGGATGGTCTGGCGACGATCTTCCAGTTCACGCAGATAACCCAGGCGGGTTTCCAGCTGGCGCAGTTGGGTGTCGTCCAGGCCCCCGGTGACTTCCTTACGATAGCGTGCAATAAAGGGCACGGTATTACCTTCATCCAGCAGACGGATGGCGGAGTCGACTTGCTCCGGCCGGGCCTGCAGTTCTGTTGCAATAATGCGGCTCAGTGGGTCATTCATAGGTCTGGTATCTGTATTGAGAACGGTGAATAAACAGGGGGACAGTTATACGGATTGATCGGGGAAAATGCCAGTGGAGCGGGCCGCCGCCGCGCGGCCGCGGCGTGGAGAACAGCTCAGGCGGCGGCGTTGGCGGCGGTTCGGAAAAAGCTGAAAGCTTACTTCGGGTAGTCTATCTCGTTCACGTACCACTGCGCCTCGCCCAGCGGCGTATTGACGGTGGCGACGTCCCCGACCTCTTTTTTCAGCAGGGCGCGCGCCATCGGCGCATCGATGGAGATGTAATCCTTGCGGCCGAAGATCTCGTCGTAACCGACGATGCGAAAGCGTTTGGTCTCGCCGTCTTCGTTCTCTACTTCCACCCAGGCGCCGAAGAACACTTTGCCTTCCTGCTGCGGGGAGTAATCGACGATCTTCAGCTGCTCCAGGCATTTGGTCAGATAGCGGACGCGGCGGTCAATTTCGCGCAGCCGCTTCTTGTTGTACTGGTAGTCGGCGTTTTCGCTTCTGTCGCCCAGGCTGGCGGCCCAGGTCACTTTCTTGGTCACCTCGGGGCGTTCTTCGCGCCAGAGGTAATCCAGCTCTTGTTTGAGCTTGTCATACCCTTCACGGGTTATCAGTTGAGTTCTCATCGTGATTTATCTTTATGGGGCCACCGCCACAGTGTACGTGAATGCGGGGGGCTTTAGAAATGGCGCGCGGGCCTGCGCCTTGTCGCACGGTTTTTATTCAGTTTGCGCAGCTTTTAACAATCGGGAGTATGCTTAGCGATAGCGGAAAAGGAATGTGACGATAAGGAGGATATCTGGCGAGAGAGACAAGGAATTTTGGCGCACAACCCAACACATTGAAGGTATTACCGCATGGAATTTAAAGATTATTACGCCACGATGGGCGTCGAGCCCAACGCCGATCTGAAAACCATCAAAACGGCCTACCGCCGGCTGGCGCGTAAATATCACCCTGACGTGAGCACCGAAGACGACGCCGAGAGCAAATTCAAGGCGCTGGCCGAAGCCTATGAGGTGCTGAAGGACGAAGAGCGCCGCGCCGAGTACGATCAGATCAGGCTGCACCGGAACGATCCGAACTTTGGTCGCCAGGCGCGCGGCGATCACGGCGGCCATCAGCAGAGCGCTTCATGGCACGGCGGCGCCGACACGCAAGATTTCTCCGATTTCTTCGAGAGCATGTTCGGCGGCCGGGCGGCGGGCGGGCATCGCTCCGCTTCACACTCGCACGGCGGGCATGGCTTCCGCGGCCAGGATCTCGAGATGGAGGTGCCGCTGTTCCTCGAGGAAACGCTGCATGGCCAAAGCCGCGAGATCTCCTATACGCTGCCGGTGTATGACGAGCTGGGGCGGCAGGTGAGCGAAGCCAACAAAACGTTGAACGTGAAAATCCCGGCCGGCGTGGGCGACGGCGAGCGCATTCGCCTCAAGGGGCAGGGCGTTGCCGGCGTGGGCGGCGGCCAAAACGGCGATCTGTATCTGGTCATCCGCCTCGCGCCGCACCCGCTGTTTGAGATAGATGGCCACAACCTGAGCATCGTGGCGCCGCTCGCTCCGTGGGAAGCGGCACTGGGTGCCAGCATCGAGGTGCCGACGCTGACCGGAAAAATCGCGCTGACCGTGCCGGCCGGCAGCCAGAGCGGCAAACGGCTGCGGGTCAAAGGCAAAGGGCTGGCGGGCAAGAAAGAGCCCGGCGATCTGTATGTCATTCTCAAGGTGGTGATGCCGCCGAAGCCGAACGAGAAGGCCAGCGCCCTGTGGCGAGAGCTGGCTGAACAGGCGGCGTTCAACCCGCGCGCGGAATGGGAGTAAAGCACATGATGAAGAAAGAGATCACATTCACCGTGGTGGAGCTGTGTCAGCGAGTGGAGATTTCAGAGGATGAGCTGGTCGAGATCGTCGGCCTGGGCGTGATCGTGCCGTTGGAGCCGGCGCAGCCGCGCTGGGAGTTCGATTATCCGGCGCTGAGCCATCTGCAGCGCGCGCGCAGGCTGCGGGCCGAGCTGGATCTGGACTGGCCGGGGATCGCCATGGCGCTGACGCTGCTCGATCGGGTTGATGCGCTACAGCAAGAGAACCGGCAGCTGCGTAGGCAGCTGGCACGTTTCCTGCAGACCTCCTGACCCGACAGCTGAACGCCACCGGGCGCTTCCCCGGTGGCGAAATTGCACAAAATTGGGCCGCTGCCCCACATTGTGCCGATAAAGGGCGAAATTTTGACGAACCCCCGTCGACATTCACTGAAAATTGTTGATAAATGGGGAAAAGAATAAGCTTTGTAACAATTTCGTCTAGAATACATACCATTAAACGCTGTCTCAAATGGCAAGGTTTTCTAACAATATTCGAGTCAGGCAATAAAGCCTTTGGGAGTAATACCATGCAAGAGAATCATAAGATCCTGGTTGTCGATGATGACATGCGCCTGCGCGCGCTTTTAGAACGTTATTTAACCGAACAGGGCTTCCAGGTTCGCAGCGTTGCCAACGCTGAGCAAATGGATCGCTTGCTGACCCGTGAATCCTTCCATTTGATGGTGCTCGATCTGATGTTGCCGGGCGAAGACGGCCTGTCCATCTGCCGCCGTCTGCGTAGCCAGAGCAACCCGATGCCGATCATTATGGTCACCGCGAAAGGCGAAGAGGTCGATCGCATCGTGGGGCTGGAAATCGGCGCCGACGACTACATTCCTAAACCGTTCAACCCGCGTGAGCTGTTGGCTCGTATCCGCGCGGTGCTGCGCCGCCAGGCGAACGAACTGCCGGGCGCGCCTTCGCAGGAAGAGGCGGTGATCGCTTTCGGCAAATTCAAACTGAACCTCGGCACCCGCGAGATGTTCCGCGAAGACGAGCCGATGCCGTTGACCAGCGGCGAATTCGCGGTACTGAAGGCGCTGGTCAGCCACCCGCGTGAACCGCTGTCGCGCGATAAGCTGATGAATCTGGCGCGTGGCCGCGAATACAGCGCCATGGAGCGCTCCATCGACGTGCAGATCTCTCGTCTGCGCCGCATGGTTGAAGAAGATCCGGCGCATCCGCGTTATATCCAGACCGTGTGGGGTCTCGGCTACGTCTTCGTCCCGGACGGCAGCAAGGCATGAGGCGATTGCGCTTTTCACCGCGTAGCTCGTTTGCCCGAACCCTGTTGTTGATCGTCACTTTGCTGTTCGTCAGCCTGGTGACGACCTATCTGGTGGTGCTGAACTTCGCCATCCTGCCCAGCCTGCAGCAGTTCAACAAGGTACTGGCTTACGAAGTGCGTATGCTGATGACCGATCGGCTGCAGCTGGAGGACGGCACGCTGTTGGAAGTGCCGCCGGCGTTCCGTCGTGAGATCTACCGCGAGTTGGGCATTTCTCTCTACACCAACTCGGCGGCGGAGGAGAGCGGCCTGCGCTGGGCGCAGCACTACCAGTTCCTCAGCCAGCAGATGGCGCAGCAGCTCGGCGGGCCGACCGATGTGCGGGTGGAGGTGAACAAGAACTCCCCGGTGGTGTGGCTGAAAACCTGGCTGCAGCCCGATATCTGGGTGCGCGTACCGCTGACGGAAATCCATCAGGGCGACTTCTCTCCGCTGTTCCGTTATACGCTGGCGATCATGCTGCTCGCGATCGGCGGTGCCTGGCTGTTTATTCGTATTCAAAACCGCCCGCTGGTGGAGCTGGAACATGCGGCGCTGCAGGTGGGCAAAGGGATTATTCCGCCGCCGCTGCGCGAGTATGGGGCTTCCGAAGTGCGGTCGGTGACTCGCGCATTCAATCAGATGGCGTCGGGCGTCAAGCAGCTGGCGGACGATCGCACCTTGCTGATGGCCGGGGTCAGCCATGATCTGCGCACGCCGTTGACGCGTATCCGGCTGGCGACGGAGATGATGAGCGCCGAAGACGGTTATCTGGCAGAGTCGATCAATAAAGACATCGAAGAGTGCAACGCCATCATCGAGCAGTTCATCGATTATCTGCGCACCGGGCAGGAGATGCCGACCGAAAGCAGCGACCTGAACGCCATTTTGGGCGAGGTGGTTGCGGCGGAGAGCGGTTATGAGCGGGTGATTGAAACCGCGTTGTCACCGGGCGAACTGATGATGAACGTGCACCCACTGTCGATTAAGCGGGCGGCGGTGAACATGGTGGTGAACGCGGCGCGTTACGGCAACGGTTGGATCAAGGTCAGCAGCGGCCGCGAGCTGCAGCGCGGCTGGTTCCAGGTGGAAGATGACGGCCCGGGCATCAAGCCGGAAGAGTTGAAGCACCTGCTGCAGCCGTTCGTACGCGGTGACAGCGCGCGCAGCACCAGCGGCACCGGTCTGGGGCTGGCGATCGTGCAGCGTATTATCGACGCGCATGACGGCGAACTGGATATCGGCACCAGCGAGCGCGGCGGGCTTTTGATCCGCGCGTATATTCCGTTGCCGATGGAGAAAAAAGAGTCGACCAACGGTCATCAAACGGCCAGGGAAAACGCCTGACCTCTGATGTGGGCCGCGCCGCTGCGGCCCCGTCAGGACTTTCTGCTCATCACGTAGTATTCCGCCGCATCCTCATGCAACCGGCGGCCGGTCGGCGCCTGCCACGGATCGATTAATTCGATACCGCAGTGGAGGAAGTCTTTGGTATTGCGGGTGGCCAGGGCGGCACCGTAATGCAGGCAGGTGGCGGCGATTTGGGTATCCGGCACGCTCATCGCTTTACCCAGCAGCCGATTCCTTGCCGTCAATTCCGCGTATTGCATCGCGCACAGCCCATCAAACGGTAATATCTGCCCCTCGAACTTCAATTCAATGGCGTCCGCCAATTTCAGCTTGAGATCCCGCTGGCGCTTGCCGTCAGGCATGCAGGCGACGCCGCTGAACAGTTCGGCGAGGACAATGGCGCTGAGATAGAGCTCGTCATTGTCCTTTTCATTTAACCAGTTAATGACGTTGTAGTACGGGCTGGGACGCAGCGTTTCTGAAATGACGTTGGTGTCGATAATGATCATGCGTTGTCATCTTCATCATCAAAGGTGACGATGCGTGGCGGCACGGCGTCACGCGGTGGGATCTCCAGCTCAACGCCGCCGAATTCGGCGAAGTGCTGATGCATCCAGGTACCCAATCCATAGCGAGGCGGCTTTTTCACCAGCGCCTGCTTCAGGATCATGCGCGCTTCCTCTTCCATAGAATGGCCGTTTTTCGCCGCTGAGATACGCAGCAGCTCTTTGATTTCGTCGTCCAGATTTCTGACGGTGATAGTCGCCATTTAAACCTCCTTTGCTATCAATGATTGCATTGACTTATTTTCTCGCCTTGCTGGTTAAAAAGCAATCGATGAAAATAAAAAAAGGCGCGGGATCCGCGCCTTAGCTGAAGAGGTAACGCTACCGAATTACAGCTTCGGGCCGGCGCTAACCAGCGCGGCGCCCGCAGGCGTGTCGGTGTATTTGTCGAAGTTGGTGATGAAGCGCTCGGCCAGATCCTGCGCTTTTTCCTGCCACTGCTCGAGGCTGGCGTAGGTATTGCGCGGATCGAGGATCTCTGGGTTCACGCCCGGCAGCGCGGTCGGCATCGCCAGATCGAAGATTGGCAGGGTAACGGTTTCCGCCTTGTCGATTTCACCGCTCAGGATGGCGTCGATGATGCCGCGCGTATCTTTGATCGAGATGCGTTTGCCGGTGCCGTTCCAGCCGGTGTTGACCAGGTAAGCCTGGGCGCCGGCGGCCTGCATGCGTTTCACCAACACTTCGGCGTACTGCGTCGGGTGCAGTGACAGGAACGCAGCGCCGAAGCAGGCGGAGAAGGTTGGCGTTGGCTCGGTTACGCCGCGTTCGGTGCCGGCCAATTTGGCGGTGAAACCGGACAGGAAGTGATACTGAGTCTGGTTGGCGGTCAGACGCGATACCGGCGGCAACACGCCGAAGGCGTCGGCGGTCAGGAAGATCACTTTGGTGGCGTGACCCGCTTTGGACACCGGCTTGACGATGTTTTGGATATGGTAGATCGGGTAAGAAACGCGGGTGTTCTCGGTTTTCGAACCGTCGTTGAAGTCGATGCTGCCGTCGGCCAGCACGGTGACGTTTTCCAGCAGCGCGTCGCGTTTGATGGCGTGATAGATGTCCGGCTCGGCTTCTTCAGACAGCTTGATGGTCTTGGCGTAGCAGCCGCCTTCGAAGTTAAACACGCCGTCGTCGTCCCAGCCGTGCTCGTCATCGCCGATCAGCTGACGCTTAGGATCGGTGGAAAGGGTGGTCTTGCCGGTACCGGACAGGCCGAAGAACACCGCCACGTCGCCTTTCTCGCCCACGTTGGCCGAGCAGTGCATCGAAGCGATGCCTTTCAGCGGCAGCAGGTAGTTCATCATCGAGAACATGCCTTTCTTCATTTCGCCGCCGTACCAGGTGCCGCCGATCAGCTGCATGCGCTCGGTCAGGTTGAAGGCGACGAAGTTCTCCGAGTTCAGGCCTTGTTGCTGCCAGTTCGGGTTGGTGCATTTGGCGCCGTTCATCACCACGAAGTCCGGCTCGAAGTCAGCCAGCTCGTCGTCGCTCGGGCGGATGAACATGTTTTTCACGAAGTGCGCCTGCCAGGCCACCTCGGTGATGAAACGCACTTTCAGGCGCGAGTCAGCGTTGGCGCCGCAGAAGGTATCCACCACGAACAGACGTTTGCCGGAAAGCTGCTCGGTGACCAGGTGTTTCAGATCGGCCCACACTTCCGGGCTGAGAGGTTTGTTGTCGTTTTTGCCTTTGCCCTGATCGGCCCACCACACGGTATCGCGGGTGATGTCGTCGCGGACGATGTATTTGTCTTTCGGCGAACGGCCGGTGAAGATGCCGGTATCGACGGAGACGGCACCCAGCTTGGTGACTACCCCACGCTCAAAACCTTCCAGAGATGGGTCTGTTTCTTCCTTAAACAGCAGTTCATAGCTCGGGTTGTGAACGATTTCGCTAACGTCGTGAATGCCGTAAGCGGCCAGATCCTGAGGGGTTATACCTTTAACGCGCATGTTACTACTCCTTGGTCACAGAATTTCTGGCGGCAATTGTAGGGATCTAACGGTGAGTAACCGCGATGGGTATCAAATATTTAACGTTTTAGGCGGTATTTCGTTACGATCTGAGAGATAGCACACGGAAAAAAGCAAACGTGCAAACGGCGGGCGTTGGCGGGCGCCGGGGGCGCCCGCCGAAAAGGTGTTACTTAGTGCAACTGGTCGCTTTCACTGGTGTTACCCGCATACAACGCGGCAACATCAACCGGGTCAAAGACATAGTGGCTGCCACAGTAGTCGCAGTGCATGTCGATATTACCGTCCTGCTCCAGCATGTCCGCCACTTCATCGGTCGGCAGGGTCATCAGCGCGTCGGCGCAACGCTGGCGCGAACAGGTGCAACGGAACTGCACGTCCTGCGGTTCGTACAAGGTGACCTCTTCCTGATGGTACAGGCGGTACAACACTTCGTTGGCCGGCAGGCCGAACAGCTCTTCGCTTTTGACCGTGTTGGTCAGTTGCACCAGATGATCGAAATCATCGAGGTTGCCGTCCTGCGCCGGCAGCACCTGCAGCAGCATACCGGCTGCTGCGGCATTGCCTTCCACTTCGCCGGTGCGGATGAACAGGCGGGTTGGCAGCTGCTCGGACTGGCGGAAGTAGGCTTCCAGGCATTCTGCCAGGGTTTCACCTTCCAGGCCGACCACGCCCTGATAGCGCTCGCCTTCCGTCGGGGAAATGGTGATGACCATGACGCCGTTGCCGATCATCTGATGCAGGGTGCTGTCGTCGGCGATAGGCGCCTGGGTGCGCGCAACGCCACGCATCTCCTGGCGGTTGTTGCCGTTGATCACGGCCAGCTTCAGCGGGCCGTCGCCCTGCAGCTGCACGGTGATGTCGCCGTCGAACTTCAGGGTTGCGGTCAACAGACTGGTGGCGACCAGCAGTTCACCCAGCAGCTTTTGCACCGGCGCCGGGTAGTCGTGGTTGTTCAGGATCTGCTGATAGGTTTCGCTGACGGTAACCAGCTCGCCGCGCACCGCGTAGTTTTCAAACAGGTAACGGTGCAATTGGTCATGGTTGGACATAATCTTCTCTCATTACGGTGAGGGGTTATTCCGGCTCACCAAATTTAAATTTCATCAGGTCGCGCCGCTCCTTTTTGTCCGGACGACGGTCCGGATGCGGCATGGTCAACGCGTTCATCTTGCGCGCCAGCGCCATTTTTTCGCGGTTGGCGATGCTGGCTTCGGTTTCCTGATACATTTGCTGCGCCTCGTTGGCACCGCGGCGTTGGTTGGTCAGCGCCAGCACGATCACCGTACGTTCTTCGTTGCCCTGTCGCAGCTTAAGCTCGGCATTGAGTTCGACAATCTTGCTCGGTTTGCCGCGCTGGCCGTTGTAATGCACCTTGCCGCCGTCGATCATTTCGCGCGCCAGCGCGCGAGTCTTATAGAAGCGTGCGGCCCACAGCCACTTATCCAGCCGGACCGCGTCGTCGCGCGTCGCTTTTTCCTTCATGCTTCCCCCTTGGCCAGCGCCGGTATCAGCAGACGGTAGTCGCGCATCGACGGATGGCGCTGGAAGCTTTTTTCCGCCGTGCTGGAGTCCGGGTTTTGCACGCCCAGGCAGTAACGAATGCCGAAAGTGCGCGCCGCGTCGAGGATCGGCTCGCCGTCATCGACAAATAGCGTGCGCTGTGGGTTGAACCCGGTGTGCTGTTGCACCGCCTGCCACAGACGCTGATCTTCTTTCGGATAACCAAATGTGTGGGTGGAAAACAATAAATCAAGGTGCCGATCGAGGCCGGTATGCTCGATTTTCACCGCCAGGCTGTGAGGATGGGCGTTGGTCAGCAAAATGGTTTGCAGACCGGCGTCGCGCAGCGCCCGTAAAAACGGCTCGGTGTCTTCGCGCAGCCGCGCGCGGCTACCGACTTCGCTGGTCATGCGGTAGATGTCCAGATCCAACCGCTCGCTCCAGTAATCGAAGCAATACCAGTTCATGGTGTGCTGCACCGCCTGATATTCCCGTTCAATGATATGACGGGCTTCGTCGAACGGAATGGCGCGCCTTTCGCTCAGCGCTTGCGGCACCAGGCTGAGCCAGAAGTGGCTGTCGAACTCCAGATCCAGCAAGGTGCCGTCCATATCCAGCAGCACGGTATCGATCTGCGGCCAATCAAACTCGGGAACCATAAAAACTCCATGGGCGGACCGACGGGCGGTCCGCAGATGAGAATAATAGCGTTAGCGTAGCATAAGCAGATGACAGGGCGGAGACCCCCGGCGTCAGGTTCAGGCCATCGGCCGCATTGACATCGGATTGAGCTGCGGATTGAAGCAGCTGTCGTAGTAACGCTGGATATCGGCGACGCGGTGCTGATTGATGCGCCGACGCTGTACCAGCCGCCAGGCGTTATAGCCCAGGCTGACGACCACCGCCAGCAACAGCAGGCTGGTACCGAGGTAGCGCCACAGGGTGATCATGTCCGGTTCGCTGTGCAACGCCACGTGGCGGGTGCCGTTGGCATCGACGCTGAGGCTGGTGATCACCCCCTGCGCCTGGAATGGGGTATGCAGCAGCAGAGTGGAAAGGCGCTGCAACTCATTCCACTGGTCAAGAGCGTTGTATTCGCTCTGCGGCGCTGAGGATTGCGGATGGCTGACCAACTGTCGACCTTCATCGCTGCGGATCAGGAAACCGCCCGGCGGCGGGCTGTTGAGCGCCGCGGCGGCCAGACGCGTTTCATTGAAGATGAACGACGACGTGGCCACTTTGGTCAGGCTTTCCAGCGACTCGGCGCTTACCGGGCGCAGCAGGACGTTGACGCCTTGCAGCGCGCCTGATCTGGCGCGTTTCACCAGGCCGCTCCAGTTTTTGGCGTTGCCCAGGTTGACCAGCGCGTTTTTCAGCCGCACACAGTCGTTTTCTGCCTGGCATAAATCCTGTGTTTTCAAAACGATATCAGAAAAGTCATCCAACAGGATCATGCCGGATTTCTCGATGGCGCTGGCCAGCTGCGGGTTGATCTTCTGATCGGTACCGCTCGGATGCAGCTGGCTGTTGACCGTGGCCAGCAGGGCCGTCGCTTTGTCTATGACTTCTGATTCCGGCTGCGGCAGCGGGGCGGCGTTGTTCCAGTAAATGCCGGAGCAATCGAACGGCGCAAAATTGACGGCGCCGCCACCGTTGGCCGGCGGCGGCACATAGCACATGCCGCTGCCGCGCACCTTCAGGGTGTCGCCGATGCGCAGCGGCGTAGCTTCCAGCGCCTGTACGCTGGTCACTTCCACTTTTTGCGCGCCTTGCAGCCAGGCCATGCTGAGGGTCAGCGGCAGATTGAGCGGGATATAGATCAGCAACAACAGCAGTACCAGTGCCGAACTGGCGACCAGCACCGCGTTGCGGCCCCACTGCTGCAGCGGAAAATTCTTCACTTCGTCATGCAGCGAGAGGAAACGGCCCTGGCGCACCACCTGCCGATTGAGGTAGACGTCCACATCGGTGGTCTTGCCCAAGTCTTGCGTCAGGTACGGCTGCCAGTGCGGCGGGTAGATAAGATCGATGATGCCGAGTGAAATGTTGCTGATCTGTCCCTGGCCGGATTCGCCGAACAGTCCCCAGCGCTTCGGCGTGCCGCGCAGGCAGTGGATCTCTTTCAGCTCGCGTGACGCCGGACGGCGGAACAGGTTCCAGCATCCCCAGGCGATCATCAGCACCGCCACGAAAATCATCCACGGGATCACCAGCACCGGGCTGATCAGGCTGAAGAACAGCAGCAGCAGCGCGGCGGAGATGATGACGGCTTCACGGATGCCGTTCGGCCGGTTCAGCGCATGCTCTTCCGGCGTTTCCTTACGAATGTTCACCAGCTCGACATGTTCGCTCTCTTCCTTGCGGATGGAAGCGTTTTTGGTCGGCGCGGCGGTCACCACCGGCGGCTGCGGCCGGTCGTGAATATGATCTTTCAGCGAGTGCCCGTTGAGCGAAATCACCAGCGGCAGCGTCTGGGTTCGGATCACTTCCACATGGTTGTCGGCGGTGATGTAGGGTTCCCAAAACGGCGGCAGATGTACCTCTTCGGCATCGAGGTAATAGCGCCATTTATTGGGATCGTCGCTGGCCAGACCGTAGCGGGTGATGGCGTGCGTGACGGGATAAACGTTATCGCTTTGCGGGGTGAGCGCCAGTTTGGCTGCGGGCAGCGTAGCGCCGCCGCCGGGCAACAGTTTGTTGCTCAGCTTGTTTTGCTGATTGAGGTAGAACTCGACCGCGGCGCGCTCTTCATCGGTCAGCTTGCGGTGGGCAGGCTTGATAAACGGCAACGCGTGCGCCAGCGCCGACGGGTTGCGGGCCTTGAACCACAGGTACAGGCCGGCGGCAATCAGGCAGACAAGCACTAAGGCCAATATCAACACTATTGTGCTCATGCAATCCCCATCTCACACCCGTGAATTTCGCCAACCTGATGAAAAGCTGAATATTATACGGAGTAAACCGCCAGGAGGCACCCAGAACTAATGAGGGAACAAACAGATTCTCGCTCTGGATCTCATTCCTTCATGACGCAAGGCCATTTTATCACTGATTCTTGCCTGCGTGATACTAGCAACCGGCCTCTGCCGTCGATATCGGCATTATCCTATTTTCATGCGTGCTGTTTGCTGAATCAGTACGGAAAATCGCCCGCCGCTGGCTACGCTTGTTAAAAGAAAGTAAATTACTGTTCATGCTCGTTGCGGCGGAGCTTGCCATTAACGCACAATGTGATCAGGATCGAATTTGGTCAGCATTTGAGCGCCAACGAGCCGTGCGTTACGCCAATCATTATTTCGGTTGCCCCGTCCACGCCTGGGTAACCTCTTTGAGGCAATCATGGATAAACACCTGCAAAAACCTAAAATTCTGAAAGTGGAAACGGTCGCGCGTTCGCGTTTGTTCAACGTCGAGTCGGTCGATTTGGAATTCAGCAACGGGGTTCGGCGGGTGTATGAGCGCATGCGGCCTTCGGATCGCGAAGCGGTGATGATCGTGCCGGTGATTGGCGATGACCTGCTGCTGATCCGCGAATATGCGGTGGGCACTGAATCCTATGAGCTGGGTTTCCCGAAAGGGTTGATCGATCCCGGAGAGGGCGTGCTGGAAGCGGCCAACCGCGAGCTGATGGAAGAGGTGGGATACGGCGCGAAGCGCTTTGATTTTCTCAGTAAGCTGACGATGGCGCCATCCTACTTTTCCAGCAAAATGAATATCGTGCTGGCCCACGATCTCTACCCGCAGAGCCTGGAAGGGGATGAACCGGAGCCCTTGCCGCAGGTGCGCTGGCCGATCGCCAACATGATGGCGTTGCTGGCGGAACCGGATTTCCGTGAGGCGCGCAACGTCAGCGCGCTGTTTCTCTCCGAGGCGTTTTTGCGCGCGTCGCGCTGATACGCTTCGCGCCGAATAAAAAAAGGGCCAGATTTCTCTGGCCCTTTTCGATCAGAACAGCTCGTGGCTTTCACCGCCCGGATCGGTCAACGTGGTGCCGGTATCGCGCGATGGGTAGTCCGTCGGCTGCGTCCCTTCGATAAAGTACTCGGAACGGCTGCCACCGCCACCGCCGGAGAGCTTGCCGCTGCTTTTGTCGATGGTGACGCTGATGATGCCTGGCGGCGGCGTGACTTTCTGCTCCGGAATGCCTTCCAGCGCGGTCTTCATGAAGTCGTCCCACGCCGGCTGGGCGCTCTTGGCTCCGCCTTCACCGCCGGAAATCTGATCCGGGATAGCGCCGGATACCGTCGAACGGCCCAGATCGCGGCGGTGATCGTCGAAACCGATCCACACCGACGTCACGGTATCCGGGCCATAGCCGGAGAACCAGGCGTCTTTGGAACTGTTGGTGGTACCGGTTTTGCCGCCGATATCATGACGTTTCAGATCGCGCCCGGCACGCCAGGCAGTGCCCATCCAACCCGGTTCGCCGAAGATGTTGCTGTTCAGCGCATCGTGGATCAGGAAGGCCAGCGGCGTGCTGATCACGTGCGGCGCATACTGTTGGTCACCGTCTTGCTGCACCTGAGCCGGGGTAACCTGCTCCAGCTGCGGCATCGGCACCGTGCTGTTGCTGCCTTCCTGCGAGGTGGCGACGTTTTCGATGTTGTCGTCGGACAGCACCGCCGAACGGTGGGTGTCGCCGTAGATCACCGGCAGGTTGCAGCTGCTGCACACCACTTTCGGTTTAGCTTCGAACACCGTATTGCCGTTGTCGTCTTCAATCTTGGTGATGAAGTACGGGTCAACCAGGTAACCGCCGTTCGCCAGCACCGCGTAGCCGCGTACCAGCTGCATCGGGGTGAAGGAGGCGGAACCTAGCGCCAGCGATTCGGTATGCACGATGTTCTGTGCCGGGAAGCCGAAGCGCTGCAGATATTCCGCCGCGTAGTCGACGCCCATCGCACGCATTGCGCGCACCATCACCACGTTCTTCGATTGCCCCAGCCCCTGCCGCAGGCGAATCGGGCCGTCGTAGGTCGGCGGTGAGTTCTTCGGCCGCCAGTCGGTGCCGGCGCCGGCATCCCAGCGGGTGATCGGCAAATCGTTCAGGATGGTGGCCAGCGTCAGGCCTTTATCCATCGCGGCGGTGTACAGGAACGGTTTGATGTTTGACCCCACCTGACGCAGGGCCTGCGTCACGCGGTTGAACTTGCTCTGGTTGAAGTCGAAGCCGCCGACCAGCGCTTTCACCGCGCCGTCGTTCGGGTTGATCGAGACCAGCGCCGAGTTGACGTCCGGCACCTGCGACAGCCACCAGGCGTCGTTCACTTTACGCACCCATACCTGCTGACCTGTCTGCACCACGTCAGTGACGCGTTTCGGCGTTGGGCCTTGCTGAGTGTCTGAACGGTACGGCCGCGCCCAGCGCATGGTGGCCATCGGCAGGGCAATGCTGCTGCCGTCGGCCAGCATCGCCGTCGCTTCCTGCGGGTTAGTAGCGGTGATGACCGCCGGCGCCAGTGGGCCGTAGCTCGGCAAGTTTTTCAGCGAGTCGACAATCTGTTTGCGATCCCAGGCCGCTTCGCCGACTTTCCACAACACGTTGGATGGGCCGCGGTAGCCGTGGCGCATGTCATAGGCCAGCACGTTGTTGCGTACCGACTCCTGCGCCGCCAGCTGCAGCCGTTTGGTGACGGTGGTGTAAACCTTGTAACCGTCGGTATAGGCGTTTTCACCGTAGCGCTTGATCATCTCCTGACGCACCATCTCGGAGAGATACGGCGCGGAGAAGCTGATTTCCGGCGCATGGTAGTTGGCGACCAGATCTTCGGCGCGCGCCTGATCGTACTGCGCCTGCGTGATGTAATGCTCGTCCAGCATGCGCGACAGCACCACGTTGCGGCGGGCAACGGCGCGATCGTGCGAATAGAGCGGGTTGAAGGTAGACGGGGCTTTCGGCAGGCCGGCGATGGTCGCCATCTCGCTCAGGGTGAGCTGGCTGACGTCTTTGCCGAAATAGACCTGTGCGGCGGCGCCCACGCCGTAGGCGCGGTAACCCAGATAGATCTTGTTCAGATACAGCTCAAGGATTTCATCCTTGGTGAGCATCTGCTCGATGCGTACCGCCAGGAAAGCTTCCTTGATTTTACGCATCAGGGTGCGTTCCGGGCTTAAGAAGAAGTTACGCGCCAGCTGTTGGGTAATGGTACTGGCCCCCTGCGAAGCGTGGCCGGAGACCAGCGCGATTGAGGCGGCGCGGAAGATGCCGACCGGATCGACGCCATGGTGATCATAGAAGCGGCTGTCTTCGGTGGCGATAAATGCGTGCACCATCACCGGCGGAATTTGATCCAGTTTCAGCGGAATGCGGCGCTTCTCACCGTATTGGGCGATCAGTTCGCCATCGGCGCTGTAAACCTGCATCGGTATCTGCAGCCGTACGTCTTTCAGCGTTGCGACGTCGGGCAGCTGCGGCTCGACATATTTGTACAAGCCGAAAATCGAGGCTGCTCCCAGCACGATGCAACATACTGCAAGGATTAGTAAATACTTTACGAACTTCACCTGAGATTTCCCATTTCTAAGTCATTTGGGCAGTTTATAAACAACCGCGCGGTAGTATAAAGGCAAGCCTGCGACATGGATATGTTCTTTTATCATCTGATGTTATGGAGGCTTGCGAAACATGTTCCCTCAAGCATGGCAGGTGGGGCTGGATATACAAATCGACTGCGTGCGCGCGGTGGCGGCCCAACGCCGCCGCAATGGCTGGCAGTTGCGCCACTGGTGGCAGCAGGCGCTGCCGCAGGCGGTTTTACGCGATGGCTGCCTGGAACCTTCCGAATTCCTGATCCGGGCGCTGCGGCAATGGCGCGTTCAACTGCCGCGACATATTTCCTTACGCATTGCTCTGCCAGCGCAGCGCGTGTTGCAGCAGCGCATGGTGCAGCCGGACGCGCGGCTGCGCGAGCCGGAACGCAGCGACTATATCGGTGGCCACGGTTTGAAGCAGTTTCCGCTCGATGGCCAGACGCTGGCGCTCGACTATCGCACCGCGCCGGCGGATGAGGCGGCGCTGTTGCTGACCGCCGCGCGGCGGCAGGAGCTGCAGCAGTGGCTGCATTGTTTGCGTCAGGCTGGCCTGCATCCGCAAGCGGTCGATATCACCCCTTGTGCGCTGCGGATGATGGCGACGGCGGCAGGCGTACCGCCCGCTGCGGGGCTGATGCACCGTCTCGAACGAGAATGGCTGTGGGTGGCGCCGGCTGACGGCGCGTTCGCCTTTGGTCTGGCGCCGGGCGACGATGACGCGCAGGCGCTGCGGGCGCTGCAAGCCCAGATGCCGGCAGGCGACGATCGGCCGGTCTATGCCGGCAGCGTGCTGGCAGGTGCCTTGCCCGCCGGTTGCCTTGCCTGGTCGCCGCTCAGCGCCTTCACGCAGTTGCGCCCACCGTTGCCTGCGCATCCTGCGGCATTCGCATTGGCCGGTGGTCTGGCGCTGCGCGAGGAGGATCGCTGATGTATCAGGTCAACTTTCTGCCCTGGCGACAGCGCCGCGATCGGCGGCGCGGCTGTTTCTGGCTGGGTGCGCTGCTGTTGCAGGTAACGCTACTGCTGCTGGCGCTGTTTCTGGTTGCCGGCCAACTGCGTCACCAACAGGCGCAGCGGCAGGCGCGGCTAACGATGCTGGGTGAAGAGCTGGCGGCCTTGACGTTGCTCGCCCATCAGCAGCAGCAAGAGCGGGCGCAGCGAGCGCTGCACAGCGCCCGCGCCGAACGGCAGGCGCGCAACGGCCAACATAACCGGCGTTATTTGCAGTTGCTTCAGCAATTGTCCTTCAGCATTCCTCCACCGCTGTGGCTCACGGCGCTGGACAGCGATGCGACGAACGGTCTGCGGCTGCGTGGATTGAGCCGCTCTCCTGCGGCCATCACGCAGTTCGAACGGCGGCTGGCGGGGATGCCTGCGTTGCCACGGCTGCGTTTGGCTGAGGTAACGCAACGGGACGACGGTCTGTATTCCTTTCATCTGGCGGCGCAGTGGGGGCGTGATGGATAGCCGTTTGTCATCCGGGCTGCGCTTTTGGCTGAACTTGCCGGGCTGGCTATTGCTGGTGGCGCAAGGGCTGGGCATCGGCACGCTGACGCTGTTGGGCGGCGGTTGGCTGCTGCAAGACGAATGGCGTCAGCGGGAAAACGCGGCGGAGCGGCAACAGCGCCTGTTGCAACAGATTTCCATGGTACAGCACCAACTGGACGAGGCGCCGGAAGCCCCTATGCCGCCAACGCCGATCGGTCCGACCACCGCCGGCGATCTGGCGAACGTGCTGCAACAAGCGGGGGGCGCCTTGTTGCGCTGGCAGCGGCAGGAAAAACCGCTGCGGCAAACGCTGAGTTTGCGCATTGATTATGCCGGTTTGTTGGCGCTGTTGGAGGCGCTGCCCGCCGATTTGCGTCTCGAACAATTGAGCGTGGAAACGGCGCCGCAGGGCATGACGGCGCGGTTGGTGTTGCAGGATGCCGCCGAGGAGCAGGCCGATGAGTAAAAGACCGGGCCGTTGGTGGTGGCTGCTATGGCCGTGGGCCTTGTGTGCAGAACCGCGCGATCCGTTTGCGCCGCCTCCGCTGCCTGTTTGTGCCCATCAGGAGGCATCGCCGGCGGGTTGGCGACTGAAAGGCGTCATCGGGCAACCGCCGCTGCGCTATGGCTGGGTGGTGACGCCGGCAGGGCAGTGGTTGCGCCTGCGGCCGCAGCAGTGGGTGCTGGACGAGCGTTGGCAGGTGGCGCAGGTGCGGGCGCGTAGCCTGACGTTAACGGCGCTGGCGGCCGAACCGGATTGTCCGGCGAGCCAGGGCGACATCTCGCTCATGATGGACAACAACAAGGATGGCAAACCATGAAAGGACTCGCTGGATTGGGCGTGGCGTTGTGGTGTCTGTCGCTCGGCATCGTCCAGGCGCAGGATAAACAGCAGGTTTCCCTGGAGTTCCAGGATGCGCCAGTGACGGTCATCCTGCAGGCGCTGGCGGATTATCGGCAGATGAACCTGATCGTCGCGCCCGGCGTAAGCGGCAATCTGACGCTGCGGCTGGAGAATGTGCCCTGGCCTCAGGCGCTGGCGCTGACCCTGCGTATGGGCAAGCTGACGATGACGCGGGAGGGGAGCGTGATGCTGGTCGCCCCGGAGCCGGACGCGCAGGAAAAAAAACAGCAGCGAGAAGCGCTGGCGCAGCGGCAGCCTTTGCACAGCTTGACCCTGACGTTACAAAACGGCGATGCGGCGGAGATTGCCGAAAGCCTCAATGCTCAACGCGGCGCCTTGCTCAGCGAGCGTGGCAGCGTGCTGGCGGATAAGCGCACCAATACGCTGTTACTGCGCGACACGGCGCCAATCCTGGCGCAGTTGAAAAAAAGGGTGACGGAAATGGACGCGCCGCTGGCACAGGTGCAGCTGGCGGCGCATATCGTGACCATCAACAGCGAAAGCCTGCGTGAACTTGGCGTGCGTTGGGGATTGGCGGCCGACGAAAAACCGACGCGGCCGCTGCGGCCGGGCAATCTCGGCGTTAATCTGCCGTTGGAGCGCAGCGCGGTGAGCGCCGGTTTCCATTTGGCGCGCATCAGCGGGCGTTTGCTGAGCCTCGAGCTGACGGCGCTGGAGCAGGAGAATCAGGTGGAGATCATCGCCAGCCCGCGTTTGCTGACGGCGCACCTGCAAACCGCCAGCATCAAACAGGGGACGGAGATCCCTTATGAAGTGTCGAGCGGCGCCAGCGGTGCGACCGCGATTGAGTTCAAAGAGGCGGTGCTGGGCATGGAGGTGACGCCGAAAGTGTTGCCGGACGGGCGCATCACGCTGACGTTGCACATCAGCCAAAATATGCCGGGGCGTGCCATCAGCCGCGGGGCGGGGGAGGCATTGACCATCGATAAACAGGAGATTAAGACGCAGATCACGGTGAAAAGCGGTGAAACCCTGGTGCTCGGCGGTATTTTTCAACGGCATAGCGGCAAGACGGCGGACAAGGTGCCGGGATTGGGAGATGCGCCACTGCTGGGGGGCTTGTTCCGGCAAAGTGGCGTACAACAGAAAAAACGCGAGCTGGTGATCTTCATTACGCCGACCTTGATTAAGGGATAAGCGGCTGCCTGTCGGCTGGGCGGCAAATCTCCTAAAGTTGATGAGCAGATACACTTTTTTATCCCCTTGGGGGGATCTGCGTTTGACGCTGCGGCCGATTTAGCTTACAAGGGTTACCGAATTGAGCACCGAGGTTTTTTGTTAGCGTCAAGACGCCGTTAAAAACATATGGTTTCCCTCCCGCGGCGTGGATTGCGATTTATTCGGTTGCCAAACTACCAAGAGTGTTGAGATAATTTTTCGTCTGATCTCGCACTATCGCTCATGAGGTTTCAGTTTAGGTCCCGCCGCTGATTTGATTGGCGGGGCGGGTTAACATTAACGAATTGTCTTAGTAATACCGAAAAACATGGCAGAGAAACGCAATATCTTTCTGGTTGGGCCTATGGGTGCCGGCAAAAGCACTATTGGCCGTCAGTTAGCTCAGCAACTCAATATGGAGTTCTTCGACTCCGATCAAGAAATTGAGCGACGTACCGGAGCTGACGTGGGCTGGGTATTCGACGTGGAAGGGGAAGAAGGTTTCCGCGATCGTGAAGAAAAAGTCATTAATGAACTGACGGAAAAACAAGGGATTGTGTTGGCGACCGGCGGCGGTTCGGTGAAGTCGCGCGAAACGCGCAACCGTCTGTCCGCGCGCGGCGTGGTGGTCTATCTGGAAACCACGATCGAGAAGCAGCTGGCTCGCACTCAGCGTGATAAAAAACGCCCGCTGCTGCAGGTTGATTCTCCGCCGCGTGAAGTGCTGGAAGCCTTGGCGAAAGAACGTAATCCGTTGTATGAAGAGATTGCCGATGTCACCATCCGCACCGACGATCAGAGCGCTAAAGTGGTTGCTAACCAGATCATCAACATGCTGGAAAGCAACTGATTGCCAATTTTCGCGTTCGCCGTCGGCCAATGCGAAAAACTGATTTGTGTTCCCCGCTGTTGCGGGGATCAACCACCGCCGCACCATACAGAGAACTGAGCGCGACATGGAGAGAATTACTGTAACGCTTGGGGAGCGCAGCTACCCGATTACCATTGCCGCCGGATTGTTTAACGATCCGGCTTCTTTTATGCCGTTAAAGGCGGGTGAGCAAGCGATGTTGGTCACCAACCAGACCCTGGCGCCGCTCTATCTCGAGCGTGTCCGGCAGGTGCTGGAGCAGAGCGGCGTCGTGGTGGATCAGGTGATTCTTCCCGATGGTGAGCAGTACAAATCTCTGGCGGTGTTGGAGCAGGTGTTTTCGGCGCTGCTCGAAAAACCGCACGGTCGCGATACCACGCTGATCGCCCTCGGTGGCGGCGTTGTCGGCGATTTGACCGGTTTTGCCGCCGCGTGTTACCAACGCGGCGTGCGCTTCATTCAGGTTCCCACCACGCTGTTGTCGCAGGTGGACTCCTCCGTAGGCGGCAAGACCGCCGTCAACCACCCGCTCGGCAAAAACATGATCGGCGCTTTCTATCAACCCGCTTCGGTGGTGGTTGATCTGGATTGCCTGAAAACGTTGCCGACGCGTGAACTCTCTTCCGGCCTGGCTGAAGTCATCAAATACGGGATCATCCTCGATCGCGAGTTCTTCGTCTGGTTGGAAAATAACATCGATGCGCTGATGGCGTTGGATATGCAGGCGTTGGCCTACTGTATCCGCCGCTGCTGCGAACTGAAGGCCGAGGTGGTGGCCGCCGACGAACGCGAAAGCGGTCTGCGCGCCCTGCTGAATCTGGGCCATACTTACGGTCATGCTATCGAAGCCGAGATGGGCTACGGCGTGTGGCTGCACGGTGAAGCGGTGGCTGCAGGCATGGTGATGGCGGCGGAAACCGCGCACCGTCTCGGCCAGTTCTCTGTTGAAGACATCGAACGTATCAAAGCGCTGCTGCTGCGCGCCGGCTTGCCGGTCTGCGGGCCGCAGGAAATGACGCCGGAATCCTATCTGCCGCACATGTTGCGTGACAAGAAAGTGCTGGCGGGTGAACTGCGTCTGGTGCTGCCGACCATGATCGGTGCGGCGGAAGTGCGCGGCGGCGTAGGGCATGAGCTGGTGCTGGCGTCGATCGCCGCCTGCTTGCCTGAGCAGCAGCGTAATTAAATCGGACTAAGTAACAGTGGCTTAGCCGCCATTTGCATCTATATTAATACAGTGAGCAGAGCACGACGGGTGTCGCTTTGCCATCATCGGGTTAATCTGCCCGTGCCACGGTAGGTCTACGGTGGTGGGCTTTTGCCTCTAGTTGGAGGGTTTCAGATGGACGAGTTTAAACCGGAAGACGATCTCAGACCTGATAGCAGCGATCGTCGTCCTACGCGTTCGCGCAAGCCGGCCGCCGCGCCGCGCTTCGCCGTTTCGCGCCAGCATTTGATGATTGGCATCGGCATTTTGGTGCTGTTGCTGCTGATTATCGGCATCGGTTCCGCCCTGAAGGCGCCAACCAAACATGAAGCGGCTCAGGAGAGCGGCGCGCAAAACGGCGCGGCCCGCGATATCAACCTGTCCGGTTCTTCGTCGCTGACCACCGCCAATAACGGCGTGCCGGGCGGCACGACGGATACCCACGATAACAACGGCGTGAGCGCGACTCAGCCGCAGCAACCGCAGAACGTCAGCGTTCCGCCGATCTCCGGCACACCGACCGAAGCGCAAACGCAGCCTCAGCAGGGCGGCGCGCAGCAGCGCGTCGATTTGCCGGGCAACATGGCGGATGCGCTGTCGCAGCAGCAGGGGCAGGTGGATGCCGCGACTCAAGGCATGACCGGCGCAGCGTCGACGCTGCCGACCGCACCGGCGACGGTGATGAGCGGCGCCGCGGCGCGCGAAGCGACGCGTCCTGTGCAGGGCACCGCACCGCAACAGCATAAAACGCCGGCGAAAACCGCCGCCACCAAACCGACCGCGACGCAGCATAAATCACCGACCACGGTGTATACGCCGCCGGCCAAGCCGTCTTCCACCGCGAAAGCGGGAGCGGTCGCCAGCAGCGGCAGTTCACTGCAGTCTGCGCCGGGCAGCCACTATACCTTGCAGCTGAGCAGCGCTTCGCGTTCCGACACGCTGAACGCCTACGCCAAACAGCAGAAGCTGCAGAACTACCTGGTGTACGCCACCAAGCGTGACGGCAAACCGTGGTACGTGCTGGTGAGCGGCAACTATGCGTCTTCTGCGGAAGCGAAGCGCGCCATTGCTTCGTTGCCGGCGGATGTGCAGGCGAAAAAACCGTGGGTCCGACCTGTACACCAAGTGCAGCAAGATCTTAAAAAATAAATCATTTAAATTTGTGCGCTGATGTGCTGTCTGAAACAGAGTACAATCCGCCGCTCTGAATTGTATAAGTAGCTAATTGACGGCATGAAGAAAAACCGCGCTTTTTTAAAATGGGCTGGTGGAAAATACCCGCTGGTAGATGAGATTCGTCGCCATCTGCCGGCGGGAGACTGCTTAATCGAGCCCTTCGTGGGTGCGGGATCCGTCTTTCTGAATACGGATTACGACGCCTACATTCTCGCCGACATCAATAGCGATCTTATCAACCTGTATAACATCGTTAAGCTGCGCACGGATGACTTCGTGCGCGATGCCCGCACGCTTTTCGCCGATGAATTCAATAACTCGGATCAGTTTTACCTGCTGCGAGAAGAGTTCAATACTAGCACCGAGCCTTACCGCCGGGCGCTGCTGTTCCTGTACCTGAACCGTCACTGCTATAACGGCCTGTGTCGCTATAACCTGCGCGGCGAGTTCAACGTGCCGTTTGGCCGGTACAAGAAACCGTACTTCCCGGAAGAAGAGCTCTACTGGTTTGCCGAAAAATCGCGCAATGCCACTTTTGTCTGCGAGCATTACCGCGATACCATGGCGAAGGCCGTGGCCGGTGCCGTGGTGTATTGCGATCCGCCTTATGCGCCGCTGTCGGCGACGGCGAATTTCACCGCTTACCACACCAACAGCTTCAGCATCGCCGATCAGCAGAGCCTGGCGCAACTGGCGCACCAGCTCTCGGTAGAGAGCCAGGTACCGGTATTGATCTCCAATCACGATACCGAGCTGACGCGCGACTGGTACCAGAATGCTGCGCTGTATGTGGTGAAAGCGCGCCGCACAATCAGCCGCAACATTCTCGGCCGCAGCAAAGTGAACGAGCTTTTGGCGCTGTATCGCTAAGCCGGGGCACCCCGGCGCATAACAACTCGACCCTACGTTTGGAGAAGCGGATGAAAAAGTTTTTGATTGCCCCGTCCATTCTGTCGGCAGATTTTGCCCGGTTAGGTGAAGATACCGCTAACGTGCTGGCTGCAGGCGGCGACGTGGTGCACTTCGACGTGATGGATAACCACTACGTGCCCAATCTGACCATCGGTCCGATGGTGTGCGAAGCGCTGCGCAACTACGGCATTACTGCGCCGATTGACGTGCACCTGATGGTCAAGCCGGTGGACCGCATCGTGCCTGATTTCGCCAAGGCAGGCGCGTCTTATATCTCTTTCCACCCTGAAGCTTCCGAGCATGTCGATCGCACCATTCAGCTAATTAAAGAGCACGGCTGTAAAGCCGGCCTGGTGTTCAACCCGGCGACGCCGCTGAGCTACCTCGATTACGTGATGGATAAAATCGACGTGATCCTGCTGATGTCGGTCAACCCGGGCTTCGGCGGCCAATCGTTCATCCACGGTACTCTGGACAAGCTGCGCCAGGTGCGCAAATTGATCGACGACAGTGGTCGAGATATCCGCCTGGAAGTCGACGGCGGTGTGAAGGTGGATAACATCGCTGAAATCGCCGCCGCGGGCGCCGATATGTTCGTCGCCGGTTCCGCCATCTTTGGCCAGCCGGACTACCGCAAGGTGATCGACGAGATGCGCAGCGAGCTGGCGAAGGTTACCCATGGCTGATTTCGGCGCGATCCGCGCATTGGCCTTCGATCTGGACGGCACGCTGGTCGACAGCGCGCCGGGTCTGGCGGCGGCCATCGATATGGCGCTGGAAGAGACGGGCCTGCCGCAAGCGGGTGAGGAACGGGTCGGCACCTGGATCGGCAACGGCGCCGACGTGCTGGTGCAACGCGCGCTGCGCTGGGCGGAAGCGGAAGGCACGCCGGCGCAGTGCAGCCGGCTGCGTGAGCGTTTCGACCATTTCTACGCGCAGACCGTTGACAGCGGCAGCCGCCTGTTCCCGCAGGTGCAAGAGACGCTGGTCCGCCTGGCCGCACACGGTTACCCGATGGCGCTGGTGACTAACAAGCCGACGCCGTTCGTGGCGCCGCTGCTGGCATCGTTGGGCATTGGCGATTATTTCTCGCTGGTGATCGGCGGCGACGACGTGACGGAAAAGAAACCGCACCCGGCACCGCTGTACCTGGTGCTCGGCAAGCTTGGGCTGCGTGCGCATGAACTGCTGTTCGTTGGCGACTCGCGCAACGATATTCAAGCCGCACAGGGCGCCGGTTGCCCGAGCGTCGGCTTTACCTACGGTTATAACTACGGTGAATCGATCGCCCTGAGCCACCCCGATCGGGTGTTGGAGCGCTTCGCCGATTTGTTGCCCGCTCTTGGGCTGTCATCTTTAGAGAATCAGGAAATTTAAACATGAGTAAGCCCATCGTATTTAGCGGCGCGCAGCCGTCCGGCGAACTGACCATCGGCAACTACATGGGTGCGCTGCGTCAGTGGGTGCAGATGCAGGACGACTACGACTGCATCTACTGCATCGTCGATCTGCATGCCATCACCGTTCGCCAGGACGCCGAGAAGCTGCGCAAGGCCACGCTGGATACGCTGGCGCTGTACCTGGCCTGCGGTATCGATCCGGAAAAAAGCACCATCTTCGTGCAGTCGCACGTGCCTGAGCACACGCAGCTGAGCTGGGTGCTGAACTGCTACACCTATTTCGGCGAACTGAGCCGCATGACGCAGTTCAAGGACAAATCCGCGCGCTACGCGGAGAACATCAACGCTGGGCTGTTCAGCTATCCGGTGCTGATGGCGGCAGACATCCTGCTGTATCAAACCAACCAGGTGCCGGTGGGCGAAGACCAGAAACAACACCTGGAGCTGAGCCGCGACGTGGGCCAGCGTTTCAACGCGCTGTACGGCGACGTGTTCAAAGTGCCGGAGCCGTTTATTCCTAAATCCGGCGCGCGCGTGATGTCGCTGCAGGAGCCGACCAAGAAGATGTCCAAGTCGGACGACAACCGCAACAACGTGATCGGCCTGCTGGAAGATCCGAAAGCGGTGACCAAGAAGATCAAACGCGCAATGACCGACTCGGAAGAGCCGCCTGTCGTGCGTTACGACGTGGTCAACAAGGCGGGCGTCTCCAACCTGCTGGATATTCTCGCCGGTGTGACCGGCAAGAGCATCGCGCAGCTGGAAGCCGAGTTCGAAGGCCAGATGTATGGTCACCTGAAAGGCGCGGTGGCGGAAGCCGTCTCCGGCATGCTGGGTGAGCTGCAGGAGCGCTATCACCGCTTCCGTAACGACGAAGCCTATCTGCAGCAGGTGATGCGCGACGGCGCCGCCAAGGCCCGCACACGCGCGCAGGAAACCCTGGCGAAGGTCTATCAGGCTGTCGGTTTCGTACCGCCGCAGGCATAACGCCGGCGCAAATAGAAAAAGCGGCCACAGGCCGCTTTTTTTACGTCGGTCTTACGCCATTTGCGCCAGGCTGGCAGGCGATTCTTCGCTGGCGAACCAATTGAGCTTGCTGCGCAGACTGACCACGCTGCCGACGATGATCAGGCTGGGGCTGGTGGCCTGAAGGGACAAGGCGCCCAGTTGGCGGAGCTCCCCTTCGATCACCCGTTGGCGGCAAGAGGTGCCGTTTTCCACCAGTGCCACCGGCGTGGCGGCTGGCAACCCGTTAGCGATCAGCTGGCGCTGGATTTCAGCCGCTTGCGATAGCCCCATATAGAACACCAGCGTCTGTTGCCCGGCGGCCAGCGTCGCCCAATCCAATCCACCGTCGGCCTTGGCGTGGCCGGTCACCAGGCGCACGCTCTGCGCGTGGTCGCGGTGGGTGAGCGGGATGCCGCTGTAGGCGGAACAGCCCGAGGCGGCGGTAATGCCCGGCACCACCGAGAACGGCACGTTAGCGTCTGCCAGCGTCTCCAGCTCTTCGCCGCCGCGGCCGAAGATAAAGGGATCGCCACCCTTCAGGCGCACCACGCGTTTGCCTTGCTGCGCCTGCTGCAGCAGGATTTGATTGATCTGCTCCTGCGGCACGCAGTGGTGGCCGGCGCGTTTGCCGACGAAGATACGTTCTGCGTCGCGGCGCACCAGCGTCATGATCTCTTCGGAGACCAGTCGGTCGTAAACCACCACGTCGGCCTGCTGGATTTGTTGCAGCCCTTTCAGCGTAAGCAGGCCGGCATCGCCCGGCCCGGCGCCCACCAGCACCACTTCACCGCGATCTGCCGGCTGTTCGCTGAACAGCTGCTCGAGCTGGCGCTCAGCCAGCGCGGCGTCGTCGTTGGCCAGCGACTGCGCCAGCCGATCGTGAGCGAACAACCGTTCCCAGAAGCGCCGACGCGCGCCGAGGCTGCTGAAGCGTTGTTTTACCCGCTGGCGCAGCGAGCCGCCCAGTTGGGCCAGCTTGCCGAGGTGCTGTGGCAGCATCGCTTCCAGCTTCTCGCGCAGCAGCCGCGCCAACACCGGCGCTTTGCCGCCGGAGGACACCGCGACCATGATCGGCGAACGGTCGATAATCGACGGCATGATAAAGCTGGCGCGTTTCGGATCGTCCACCACGTTGCAGAACACCCGCTGCTGGTTGGCGCACTGATACACCCGTGCGTTGACCTCTAGCCGGTCGGTAGCGGCGATCACCAGCCATTTTTCCACCAGCAGGGCCGGGCTGAATTCGCCTTCGGCCAGCGTCAACCGGCCTTCTGCCGCCCACAGGCGGAACTGCGGGGTGAAGTCTACGGCGTTGACGGTCAGCGCCGCACCGGCGTCCAGCAGCAGGCGCGCCTTGCGTTCGGCGATCTCGCCGCCGCCGACCAGCAGGCAGGCTTTGTGTTGCAGTTGGCAGAAAATCGGCAGGTAGTCCATCGGCACTCCTCGGGGTAATCAATGTGGGGGCGAAATGCGCCCCCGAAAACTTAGGCGGTCTGACGTACGGCGGCTTTCGCCGCCTGCGGGCGTTCGGCGCGCGGCGTGGCGTACCAATACCCCAGACCCATTAGCACCGAGCCGGACAGGATGTTGCCCAGCGTCACCCACAGCAGGTTGTGGCCGATGCCGGTGAGGGTGTAGGCCTCGCTGTGGTTGCCGAACCAGGAGAGGGCAAACAGCGTCATGTTGGCGACGGAGTGTTCGTAACCCGAGGCGATAAAGGCCAGCAGACACCACCAAATGGCGATGAACTTGGCGGCGCCTTCTACGCGGATCGCCATCCAGATCGCCAGGCAAACCAGCCAGTTGCACAGCACGCCCTTGAAGAACAGCACCTCGGCCGGCGCGGTGGTTTTTGCCAATGCGGCGCTGTGCACCAGACTGGTATCCACCGGCAGCAGGCTACCGCCGCCGTAGTAATACATCAGCGCCACCAGCACCGAGCCGAGCAGGTTGCCGAACCAGGTTTGCGGCAGCACTGCCCACATCTGGCTTTGGCGGATGGTGCCGGCCTTGACGCCGAGCGTCAGGAACATCGTATGGCCGGTGAACAGTTCGGAACCGGCGATGATCACCAGCGTCAGCGCGATGCCGAAGGTGGCGCCCATCACCAGCGGCCGCACGCTTGGGTCGGCCAGGTTGCCGAGGGTGAAGATCAGGATGATGCCGAGGCCGACGTAGGCGCCCGCCATCGCCGAGCTGATCCAGAAGCCGAGCGGGCTCTCCTTCGCCAGGCGGACGATGCGCGCCGCGTTGGCGGCGCATTTGTTGATCGTGTCGGTAAACATGTTGCCTCCCGAAAGGTTATGCCGCGACTTGCACGATGCCGTCGACCACCCGGCTGGTGAAGCTGGCGACGGAACGGCTGTCATCTTCCAGACAGTGGCCGTCGTACAGGCGGAAATGCTGTTTCTTCAGCGGGCTGGCGACCCACAGTTCGCCTTGATGCTCGGCGATCAGCCCGCGTGACAGCACGCTGGCCTGGGCGAACGGGTCGATATTGCTGATGGCGAACACCTGTTCGTCGGCATAGGGGCGGAACACCGCCACCTGCCGATCGCCGATCAGGGCACATACGCCGGTGCCGGGCAGAATGTCGGCGACGGGACAAACGGTAATCCACTGGCTCATGCGTGGCTCTCCTCGGTATCGATCAGGGTGACGGGAATGCGCTCATCAGGGCGCGCCGGGCGGTGCTGGTCGCGTTCGGCCACTACCTGCACATTCGGATCGCGCAGCGGGCTGTTGATGAAGTGAGCGAAGCGAAGCTGCGTTTCCGGATGCTCGACGGTCTCTTTCCACTCGCAGACCACCGCGTCGCGCAGGCGGGCGATCTCCGCTTCCAACTGCTCGTTGATGCCGAGCTTATCGTCGACGATCACCTTGCGCAGGTAATCGATGCCACCTTCCAGGCTCTCCAGCCATACCGAGGTACGCTGCAGCTTATCGGCGGTGCGGATATAGAACATCATGAAGCGGTCGAGGTAGCGCACTAGGGTCTCGCGATCGAGATCGGCGGCCAGCAGATCGGCGTGGCGCGGTTTCATGCCGCCGTTGCCGCAAACATACAGGTTCCAGCCGTTCTCGGTGGCAATGATGCCGACGTCCTTACCCTGCGCCTCGGCGCATTCGCGGGTACAGCCCGAGACGCCGAACTTCATTTTGTGCGGGGTGCGGATACCTTTGTAGCGATGTTCCAGCGTGACGCCGAAGCCGACGCTGTCGCCGACGCCATAGCGGCACCAGGTGCTGCCGACGCAGGTTTTCGCCATGCGCAGCGCCTTGGCGTACGCGTGGCCGGTTTCAAAGCCGGCGGCGAGCAGCTTGCTCCAGATGGCCGGCAGATCGTCTTTCTGCGCACCGAACATGCCGATGCGCTGCGAGCCGGTCATTTTGGTGTAGAGGTTGTATTCCTTGGCGATCTGGCCGATGGCCAGCAGGCCGTCCGGGGTGATTTCGCCGCCGGCGGAGCGCGGGATCACCGAGTAGGTGCCGTCTTTCTGGATATTGCCGAGGAAGTTGTCGTTGGTATCCTGCAGCGGCGTATGCTGCGGCTTGAGGATGTATTCGTTCCAGCACGAGGCCAGCAACGAGCCGACGGTCGGTTTACACACTTCGCAGCCGTAACCTTTGCCGTATTTGGCCAGCAATGCCTCGAACGACTTGATGCCTTCGACGCGGATCAGGTGGAACAGCTCCTGGCGTGAATAGGCGAAGTGTTCGCACAGGTGGTGGTTGACCTCGATGCCCTGTTTGCTCAGCTCGGCGTTCAACACCTGGGTGAGCAGCGGGATGCAGCCGCCGCAGCCGGTGCCGGCCTTGGTTTCGGCCTTCAGCGCCGCCACGGTGTGGCAGCCTTTGTTGACCGCCTGGATGATGTCGCCTTTGCTGACGTCGAAGCAGGAGCAGATCTGCGCGCTTTCCGGCAGCGAATCTACGCCGATGGCCGGTTTGCTGCCCGCATGGGCCGGCAGGATCAGGCCGTCCGGGTTTTCCGGCAGCTCGATGCCGTTCAACGCCAGCTGCAGCAGGTTGCCATAATCGCTGGTGTCGCCTACCAGCACCGCGCCGAGCAGGGTTTTATTGTCGGCGCTGACCACGATACGTTTGTAGACTTCTTTGCTTTCATCCAGATAAACGTAGCTGCGGGCGCCTTCGGTGCGGCCATGGGCATCGCCGATGCCGCCGACGTCCACGCCCAGCAGCTTCAGCTTGGCGCTCATGTCGGCGCCCTGGAAGCCGTTTTCGCGGCCCAGCAGATGATCGGCGGCCACCTGCGCCATTTTGTATCCCGGCGCCACCAGGCCAAAGGTGCGATCGCGCCAGGCGGCGCACTCACCGATGGCGTACACGTCCGGATCAGACGTTTGGCAGCTGTCGTTGATGGCGATGCCGCCGCGGCGGCCAACCTCCAGCCCGCACTGACGCGCCAGCTTGTCCTGGGCGCGGATGCCGGTGGAGAACACGATGAAATCCACTTCCAGCAGGCTACCGTCGGCGAAATGCATGGTTTTGCGCGCCGTGCCGCCGCCGTTGACGATCTCCTGGGTATTTTTGCCGGTGTGAACCTTGACGCCCATGCGCTCGATCTTACGGCGCAGCTGGTCACCGCCCATCGGGTCGAGCTGTTCGGCCATCAGTACCGGAGCGAACTCGATCACGTGTGTTTCCACCCCCAGGCTTTTCAGCGCGCCGGCGGCTTCCAGCCCTAACAGCCCGCCGCCGACTACCGCACCGCGTTTGCTGCGGCGCGCGCAGGCTTCGATGGCGTTCAGGTCTTCGATGGTACGGTAAACGAAGCAGTCCTGGCTATCCGAGCCCTTAATCGGCGGGATCCACGGATAGGAGCCGGTGGCCATGATCAGCTTGTCGTAATAGACGGTGCGGCCGGTGTTGGAGTGGATGACCTTCTCGTCGCGATTGATGGTGATAGCGCGTTCGCCGACCAGTACCTTTACGCCGTGTTTTTCGTAAAAGCCTTCGCGCACCAGCGACAGCTCTTCGGCGGTGTGGTGCGAGAAGTAGGAGGAAAGGTGCACGCGATCGTAAGCGATGCGTGGCTCTTCGCAAAAGACGGTGATTTCGAACTGGTCTTTGTCTGCTTTATCCAACAGATCTTCGATGAACCGGTGGCCGACCATGCCATTGCCGACGACGGCAAGTTTGACTCTGCTCATTATTGCCTCAAAATTCTGGTTTCCTAGGCTTACCTTATCTCTCCCGATGAGCAATTTATTGATGCAAATCAATCACACCCCTATATACCTCTAACGTGGTATATGAATGATTTTTCACGTTTTTTGATAAGTTGCGGATTTTATTCATCTTTAGCTGAAGCGAGTCAGTTTGCAGGTAAATTACCCCGCAGGGAGTAAACGCAAGGGGTAGGCATGGCACGGCGACTTTGTCAGCGCGATCCGCTGCCAGTATGATGAAGAAAACCAGCGCAACGGCAGAGGTGAAGGGTGGCGAAACGTCCATTGAAGTTTATCGACAACCTGCGTTTAAGCGGGCATGAAGGATTGTGGCAACTGGCAATCGAGCAGGGGCGCATCGCGCATCTGGTGCCACAGCCGGAAGGACAGGAGTGGCGCAGCGACGTGCTGGATGCGCAGGGCGGGTTGGCGTTGCCGGCGTTCGTCGAACCGCATATCCACCTGGATACCACGCAGACCGCCGGTCAGCCGGCCTGGAACCAGTCCGGCACGCTGTTCGAGGGCATTGAGCGCTGGGCTGAACGCAAAGCGCTGCTGACTCATGAAGACGTCAAACAGCGCGCCTGGCAAACGCTTAAGTGGCAGATCGCCAACGGCGTGCAGTATGTGCGCACCCACGTCGACGTTTCCGATCCCACGCTGACCGCGCTGCGCGCCATGCTGGAGGTGAAGCAGGAAGTGGCGCCTTGGGTGACGCTGCAGATTGTCGCCTTCCCGCAGGAGGGGATCCTTTCCTACCCCAACGGGGAAGCGTTGCTTGAAGAAGCGTTGCGGCTCGGGGCCGACGTGGTGGGCGCCATTCCGCACTTCGAATTCACCCGCGAGTACGGCGTGGAGTCGCTGCATAAGGCGTTCGCGCTGGCGCAAAAATACGATCGGCTGGTGGACGTGCACTGCGATGAAATCGACGACGAGCAATCGCGCTTCGTCGAGACCGTGGCGGCGCTGGCACTGAAGCTGGAGATGGGGGCGAAAGTCACCGCCAGCCACACCACGGCGATGCACTCTTACAACGGCGCTTACGCCTCGCGGCTGTTCCGTCTGTTGAAGATGTCCGGCATCAACTTCGTCGCCAATCCGCTGGTGAACATTCACCTGCAGGGCCGTTTCGACAGTTACCCGAAACGGCGCGGCGTGACCCGAGTGAAGGAGATGCTGGAGGCGGAGATCAACGTCTGTTTCGGCCATGACGACGTGTTCGATCCTTGGTACCCGCTCGGCACCGCCAACATGCTGCAGGTGCTGCACATGGGGCTGCACGTGTGCCAGCTGATGGGCTATGGCCAAATCGACGACGGACTGAAGCTGATCACCCACCATAGCGCGCGCACGCTTAACCTGAGCGACTACGGCCTGGCGGCCGGCAACAGCGCCAACCTGGTGATCCTGCCGGCGGAAAGCGGCTTCGACGCGGTGCGTCGCCAGACGCCGGTGCGTTATTCGATTCGCCAGGGTGCGGTGATCGCCGAAACGCGGCCGGCGGAAACCACGCTGCATTTGCAGCAGGAGGAGACGGTGGATTTTCGGCGCTAAGGCGCAAAAAAAGGGCGCCTTGCGGGCGCCCTTGATGTATTTGATGCGAAGAAATCAGTGCGTCACGTGACCGTGGCTGCGGTGCTTGGTCACGAAGCCCAGCAGCAGACACATCACGAACACCGCCAGATACAGGCCGTTAGCGGTGGTCAGCGCCGCATGCGCGCCGCCTTTCGCCACGATCGGGCCGGTGACCACGAAGGTCAGCATGGTGCCGATGGTACCGCAGGTCAGGATAAAGTTGACCAGCTTCGGCGAGGAGACCTTAGTCTGCAGCGAGCCGAGGGTGATCAGCGTGGTGTAGATGGCGCTGGAAACGAAGCCCAGGGCCATGATGTAGTAGCCCAGGTGCTCCGGATTGTCGGTGCTGACGAACAGGTACATCGCGCCGGTAGCCAGCGCGGCCAGCACGGTGACGATGCGTTGCAGATCGAAGAAGCGCAGGATGAAGCTGAACACCCACATGCCAACCATATAAGAGGTCCAGAAGTCGCTCACCAGCTTACCGGCCTGGCCGATGTCCATGTTGAACGACTTGGTGGCGTACTCAGGCACCCACTGAATGAAGCCCAACTGGCCGAGGATGTAGCACAGCGCGGCGATCGACAGGAACAGCACGCCGATGCCCCATTTTTCTTTCTCGACTGGTTGACCGGCATCGGCGCCTTTCTTGCCCAGCACCGGGAAGTCGGAGCACAGGGTCAGCACGAAGATCCCCACGTACAGCAGGCCGATGCAGGCATAAACCCAATACCAGCCGATATGGCGGGCCAGCAGCATCGCGGCGACGATCGGGAAGATCATCCCGGCCATGCTGAAGAAGGAATCGGTGAACAACAGGCGCGAACCGCGCTGGCGGCCGGCATACATGTGGGTGATCAGGAAGGTGCCGATCGACATGGTGATGCCGCTCACCACGCCGAGGATAAACATGCACAGCGAGAACATGGTCAGGCTCTTGCCGAGCATCAGCCCTGCGACCGCCAGCACCATCAGGACAAAGCCGAAGATCAACTGACGCTTCAGCGGGATGATTTCCATCAGCCAGGCATTGAGGAAGATCGAAATCAAAATACCGGCGTTGAGGAAAGTAAAGGTGTTACTCATGCTGGAAACCGGCAGATTAAAGTACTCTGCAATGTTTCCCATCACCATCCCTGTGACGATCACTAAAGCACCGGTCAGCGCGTACGAAAAGAAGCTGATCCAGGTAAGCCGTATGCGGTTACTGTCATTCATTGTATAGGCCTGAATATGTCTGTTAGAGGTTTTAAAGCTGGCATAAGGCCGCTGGCTTTTCCTGGCAAACGCAGAAAAAAGTCCCGATCAGGCCACCAGGGGGCGGATCCTAGCACAGACAACGGGATTTTTTGTGATGGCTGTCGATTTTTTGATGCAACCCATGAAGGGATGATACGCATTATTGTGATCTATTTGCGTACCGTCACAATGGAATCACGGTTGATGATCGTCGGCTCAAACCGGTGCGCCGGGGTGGCAGGGTCGATCAGCCTGCGCGCCGCGTATTGGGCCATTTCGCTGATGGGAAAATGTACGCTGCTCAACGCCGGGCGCACGAAAGGTGCGCGTTCGCCGCTGTCGTAACAGATCAAGGAGATATCCTGCGGTACCCGCAGGCGGTGCTCGTTGATCGCCAGCAGCGCGCCGATCGCCATCTCTTCGTTGCAGCAGTAGATGGCGCTGGGCAGTGCGGTTTGCTGCAGCAGATGATCGGCGCAGCGGTAACCGCTTTCCAGATCGTAGACGCCCTCCAGACAGGCTACCGGCTCGATATTCGCCGCCTGCATCGCCTCTTCAAATCCTTGCAGCCGCAGGCGGCTCGACGGGCGCTCGCGCGGGCCGCTGATGCAGGCGATGCGCCGGTGCCCGGCGTCGAGTAACTGCTGCGTCGCCATGCGGCTGGCAAGCGGGTGATCGAAGGTGACGCAGCGGTCTTCCAGCCCCGGCACCAGACGATCGAGCAACACGAAATCACGTTGCTCCGCCGCCAGCTGGCGCAGCCGATCGTCGCTGAGAAAACGCACGTGCAGGATCACGCCGTCGCAGCGCAGGCTGAACAGCCGCTGCACCGCCTGCCATTCGTTTTCGGCACTGTTGCGGCCCTGGGTCACCAGCAGCTGCTTGCCGTGGGATTCGGCCTCGGTCTGCACGAAGTCCATCAGCGCGCCGAAGAAGCCACCGCGGTACGACGTCGTGACCAACCCGAGGGTATTGCTGTGGCTGGAGGCGAGCGCACGGGCCGCCGGGTTGGGGGTATAACCGAGCTGGGCGACGGCGCGTTCAACCTTCTCGCGGGTCGGCGCCTTGACGTTGCTGTCGCCGTTCACTACCCGCGATACGGTGGCGCGCGATACGCCCGCCAGCGCCGCGACATCTTCCAGTGTCACCATCGTCCAACTCCTGATTACGGCTAAAAAAATGGGTTCGGCGTGCCGAACCCCTGTCATACCGCGCCGGCGCTTACCTGAACTGCGGCAAGTACGGCGCGTTTATCGTCAACACCTCGTCCAGCAACGGCTGTGCCAGGTTGGCGTTGCCCACCAGCGGGTTGGCGATCAGCGCCAGCAAGCCGCTGCGGCGATCGCCGTGCACTGCCGCCTCGATGGTCAGGCGCTCGTAGGCTTTTACCTGCTGCGTCAGCGCCTGCATCGGTTCCGACAGCGGGCCGAACGTCAGCGGATGCGCGCCCTGGGCATCGACGATACAGTTGATTTCTATCACAGCATCGTCCGGCAGGCCATGGATTGCGCCGCGGTTTGCGGTGTTGACCACTAATTGCGTGCCGAGATTATTATGGATAGCACGGATCAGCTCCAGCGCAACTTCGGAATAGAAAGAACCGCCGCGGAAGCTGAGTTGCTCCGGTTTACTGTTCAACTGCGGATCGGCATACAGCTCGAACAGCTCTTTTTCTACCTGCATCACCTGCTCGGCGCGGGTGCCGCGCTCGCCGGCGGCAGCCATCTCTTCCGCCAGCATCTCGCGGGTCTGGTAAAAATAGCGGTGGTACGGGCAGGGGATGGCGCCGAGCGCGCGCAGGAAGTCCGGCTGCCAGGGCTCTTCCTTGATGTTGTTCATGGTCAGCGCCGCGCCGTCGCACAACATGTCGATCACGTTGCCGGTGACGTCGCGCCCCTGCTGCGTGACCTGATGCACCCAGACCATGTGATTCAAACCGGCGAACCGCAGCTGCACGTCGGCGTAAGGCGCCTGCAGCATGTTGGCGATCATGTGATGCATGCTGATCGGTACGTTACACAGGCCGATGATCTTCGCTTTGGTAAAGCGGGACACCGCCTCGGTGACGATGCCGGCCGGGTTGGTGAAGTTGATGATCCAGGCGTCCGGCGCCAGCTTTTCCACCCGACGGGCGATATCCAGCATCACCGGAATGGTGCGCAGCGCCTTGGCGAAGCCGCCGACGCCGGTGGTCTCCTGGCCGAGCAGCTGGTATTTCAGGCCCAGCCGTTCATCGGCGGCGCGCGCCGGCAGTTGCCCGACGCGGAACTGGGTCAGCACGAAAGCGGCGCCGTGAATGGCGTCGTCCAGCGCGAAGTGCACGCTGACCTTCACCTGTTCCAGCCCGTGGCGCGCCAGCATGCGGCGGGTCAGGGCGGCGATGGTTTCCACTTTTTGGCGGCCTGGCTCGACGTCCACCAGCGCCAGTTCGGTGACCGGCAGCTCATCGATGCGTTGGATCAGCCCATCGACCAGTTCGGGAGTGTAGCTGCTGCCACCGCCAATCACCGCGATTTTGAGCGTGTTCATGAGCGGCCCTCCGTCTGTGACTGACGGCGATAGAGCTCGATCATGTCGTCGGCCAGATCCTGGATGACCATGGCGTTCATCAGATGATCCTGCGCATGCACGGTGATCAGGTTGATCGCCAGCTTGCCGCAGCCTTCGTCCAGGCCGATCAGCTCGGTCTGGATCAGGTGCGCCTTCTTCACCCACTCTTTGGATTCGACCATGTGTTTGGCCGCGGCGGCGAAGTCACCGGCGCGCGCTTGCCGCAACGCCATCAACGCATTACTGCGCGCGCTGCCGGAGAACACCAGCAGTTCCATGATGGTGCTTTCAAACTCGGGGCTGACTTCAGTCATCAATTCACTCACGTCATTTCTCCAGGGGTTGCGCGGCTACGCCGCCGTGGGATACCTCAGTATCCGTTCTTTTTATAATGAGAGCGCTCTCATTTATATAGGGTAACGGCAACGGGTGTGCAAACTGGGAGGTAGATCGCAAAAAACGCCCCGGGGCGGCGCTGGGCAAAAAATGCGTGACGCGGTTGGCAAAAAAGCCTTCTGCGCCCATACTTTCCGCAGCAAAATTCAGGGCCGCCTAGGATATGTCCCGTAATTGGGTAAATATAGGTAAATGGCTGGTACTTGCCGATACAGCTCTTTAGAATCAAAGCGCTTTTCCGTTGTTTGTCTCTCAGAGAAAGGACCCGTTAATGTTCAAACGTACTTTAGTGACCTTCGTCGCGCTGTGTTCCCTGACAGCGATGGCGCCAGCGGCGCTCGCCGCCGGTGAAGCCCACGTCATGCTGACCACCTCGGCAGGGAATATCGAGTTGGCGCTCGACAGTCAGAAGGCACCGGTTTCCACCCAGAATTTCGTCGATTACGTGAACAGCGGGTACTACAACAACACCATTTTCCATCGCGTGATCCCGGGCTTTATGGTTCAGGGCGGCGGTTTCACCGCTGACATGCAGCAGAAATCCACCAAGGCGCCAATCAAGAACGAAGCCGACAACGGCTTGCGCAACCTGCGCGGCACCATTTCGATGGCGCGCACCGCCGACAAGGACAGCGCCACCAGCCAGTTCTTCCTGAACGTGGCGGATAACGCCTTCCTGGATCACGGCCAGCGCGATTTCGGCTACGCCGTGTTCGGCAAAGTGGTGAAAGGCATGGACGTCGTGGACAAGATCGCTCAGGTGCCGACCGGTAACGTCGGCCCTTACCAGAATGTGCCGACCAAACCGGTGGTGATTCTGTCGGCCAAGGTGTTGCCGTAAGTTTTTTGGCCGATCCCGCCGGGGTCGGCCGTCCTTCCTCACGAAGCCTTGCCTTCATCACTGTTTTCTCCCGTGCCCCATGCTCTAATCGGCAGACAATAACCAGACCGGAAATCCGGCGTTCGCCCTTTGTTGTCTCTGGATGAGTTGCTGCCATGTATGAATTTAACCAGGTGCTGTTGCTGTTGCAGCAGATGTGCGTCTATCTCGTCATCGCCTATCTGCTGAGCAAAACCCCGCTGTTTATCCCGCTGATGCAGGTGACTATTCGCCTGCCGCACAAGCTGCTGTGCTACGTGATCTTCTCGGTGTTCTGCATCATGGGCACCTATTTTGGGCTGCACATTCAGGATTCGATCGCCAACACCCGCGCGATAGGCGCGGTCCTGGGCGGGCTGCTGGGCGGGCCGTCGGTGGGCTTTCTGGTCGGGCTGACCGGCGGCCTGCACCGGTATACGCTCGGCGGCATGACCGACGTGGCCTGCGCGATTTCCACGGTATCGGAAGGCCTGGTCGGCGGCATCGTACACAGCATCGCCATGCGCCGCGGGCGCATCGAGCTGCTGTTCAATCCGCTGTTCGTCGGCGGCGTGGCGCTGGTGGCGGAAGTGTTGCAGATGGCGATCATTCTGGCGGTGGCGCGTCCTTACAACGAGGCGTTGCAGCTGGTAGAGCACATCGCGCTGCCGATGATGATCGCCAATACCGTCGGTGCGGCGATGTTCATGCAAATCCTGCTGGATCGGCGCGCGATGTTTGAGAAATACACCAGCGCTTTCTCTTCCAAGGCGCTGAAGATCGCCGAGCGCACCGAGGGCATCCTGCGCCAGGGCTTCGATCAGGAAAACAGCATGAAGGTCGCCCGGGTGATTTATCAGGAGCTGGGTATCGGTGCAGTGGCGATCACCGATCGTGACAAGCTGCTGGCGTTTATCGGCATCGGCGACGATCACCACCTGCCGGGCACGCCGATCGCCTCGGTGCATTCGCATCGCGCCATCGACAACAACGAGGTGGTGTACGCCGACGGCAATCAGCTCTCTTACTGCTGCTCGATCAATCCGGCCTGCAAGCTGGGATCGACGCTGGTGATCCCGCTGCGCGGCGAAAACCAGCGGGTCATCGGCACCATCAAGCTGTACGAACCGAAAAGCCAGCTGTTCAGCACCATCAACCGTACGTTGGGTGAAGGCATCGCCAGCCTGCTGTCGGCGCAGATCATGGCCGGACAGTACGAGCGCCACAAGCAGCTGCTGGCGCAGTCGGAGATCAAGCTGTTGCATGCGCAGGTCAATCCGCATTTCCTGTTCAATGCGTTAAATACGCTGGTGGCGGTGATCCGCCGCGATGGCGAACGCGCCTGCGATCTGGTGCAGTCCCTCTCGACTTTCTTTCGTAAAAACCTCAAACGTTCGGATGATGAAGTCAGCCTGGCGGACGAGATTGAGCATGTGAACGCCTACCTGCAGATTGAGAAAGCGCGCTTCGCCGATCGGCTGGAGATCGCGGTATCGCTGCCGGAGGCGCTGCTGGCGGCGCGGCTGCCGGCGTTTTCGCTGCAGCCGATCGTCGAGAACGCCATCAAGCACGGCACCTCGCATCTGTTGGGCGTGGGCCGCATCGAAATCGGCGCCTGCTGCGAAGGAGAGCATCTGCTGCTGCAGGTGACGGACAATGCCGGGCTGTTCCAGCCGAAGCCGAACTGCAGCGGGCTGGGGATGAACCTGGTGGATAAGCGCATTCGCGTGCGCTACGGCGAAGGCTATGGCGTGCGGGTGGATTGCCGGCCGGACGCCTATACCCGCATTACGCTCAATGTTCCCATGGAGAGGGCCGCCTGATGTTAAACGCACTGATTGTTGACGATGAGCCTTCCGCGCGCGACAACCTGCGCCATCTGCTGGAGGCCGAAGCGGGGATCACGATCATCGGCGAATGCGCCAACGCCATCGAAGCCATCAGCCAGATCCACCGGCTGCAGCCGGACGTGGTGTTTCTCGATATTCAAATGCCGCGTATCAGCGGGCTGGAAATGGTCGGCATGCTGGATCCCAATCGGATGCCGCACATCGTGTTTCTTACCGCCTACGACGAATACGCGGTGCAGGCGTTCGAGGAGCACGCCTTCGACTATCTGCTGAAGCCGGCGGAGCCGAAGCGGCTGAGCAAGACGCTGCAACGCCTGCGGCAGCGCAGTGCGCCGCAGGACGTGACGGCGCTGGATGAGAGCGCCGGTTACCTGAAATACATTCCCTGCACCGGCCACAGCCGTATCTATCTGCTGCGGTTTGACGAGGTGTTGGCGATCCGTTCCAAACTGAGCGGGGTATTCGTGGTGCGCAGCGACGGCATGGAGTGTTTCACCGAATTGACGCTGCGCACGCTGGAAAGCCGTACGCCGCTGGTGCGCTGCCATCGGCAGTATTTGGTCAACCTGGAGCAGGTGCGCGAGATCCGCTTCGAAGAAGGCGGCGCGGCGGAGATGATCATGTCCGCCGGCGATCCGGTGCCGGTCAGCCGGCGCTATTTGAAAGCGCTGAAGGAGCAACTGGGGCTGCGGGGGTGACGCAGGTCTTAGGGGGATTCTGAAAAGACAGGCATCATGGGCGTCCCGACGGCGCCCATTTTGTTTGTCCTTGACGGGGTTACGCGGCGCTTATAGCTTTATTGCATCAACAGGCGCGTTTCGCGCCGCGTCAGCGTCAAAGGAACAGAAAATGAGTGAACCACGGATTATCGCCAAGGCGATGAAAGACGGAAAACCGGAACAGGATCTGGTGATTTTGCCGGCGTTGGCCAACCGCCACGGGCTGATCACCGGGGCAACCGGCACCGGTAAGACGGTGACGCTGCAAAAAATGGCCGAGCAGTTCTCGCGCATTGGCGTGCCGGTGTTCCTGTCGGACGTGAAAGGCGATCTGTCTGGCATCGGCGCCGAGGGCGTGCCTTCCGAGAAATTGCAGGCGCGCCTGGTGGCGATTGGCGTCACCGACTGGCAGCCGCAGGCCTGCACCATTATCCCGTGGGATATTTACGGCGAGAAGGGCCACCCGATCCGCGCCACGATTTCCGATCTCGGGCCGCTGCTGCTGGGGCGCCTGTTGGATCTGAACGAGGTGCAAAGCGGCGTGCTGCAGCTAGTGTTCAAAATTGCCGATGACAACGCGCTGCTGTTGCTGGACATGAAAGACCTGCGCGCCATGGTGCAGTTCGTCGGCGATAACGCCAAACAATTCCAGACTCAGTACGGCAACATCTCTGCCGCGTCGATCGGCGCCATCCAGCGCGGGTTGCTGACGCTGGAAGAGCAGGGCGCCAACCAGTTCTTCGGCGAGCCGATGCTGGACATCAACGATCTGATGAAAACCGACGCCAACGGTCATGGCGTGATCAACCTGCTGGCGGCGGACAAGCTGATCAATCAGCCGAAGCTGTATTCAGTGTTCCTGCTGTGGCTGCTGGCCGAGCTGTTTGAACATCTGCCGGAAGTGGGCGACCCTGAACAGCCGAAGCTGGTGTTCTTCTTCGATGAAGCGCACCTGCTGTTCAACGACGCGCCGGCGGCGCTGCTGACCAAGATCGAACAGGTGGTGCGCCTGATCCGCTCCAAAGGCGTCGGCATTTACTTCGTCACCCAGAATCCGCTGGATATCCCGGACAGCGTGCTCGGCCAGTTGGGCAACCGCGTACAGCATGCGCTGCGCGCCTTCACGCCGCGCGATCAGAAGGCGGTGAAAACGGCGGCGCAAACCCTGCGCGCCAATCCGGCCTTCGATGCCGAAACGGCGATCACCGAGCTGGGCGTGGGCGAAGCGCTGGTGTCATTCCTCGACGAGAAGGGCCGGCCGAACGTGGTGGAGCGGGCGATGGTCATCGCGCCGGAATCCAAGATGGGCATGCTCGGTGCGGAAGGGCTGAACAGCGCGATCAACAAGTCGCCGCTGTATGGCCGCTATGAAGACATGATTGACCGCGAGTCGGCCTACGAGAAGCTGTCGTCGGGCGGCTTCGCCACCGTCGGCACTGCGCAGCAGGGGCAGCAACCGCAGGCGCAAGCGCAGCAACAGACGGGCGGCGGCCTGATGGACGGATTGAACGAGCTGCTGTTCGGTTCCACCGGCCCGCGCGGCGGCAAACGCGACGGCATCGTCCAGACCGCCGCCAAGAGCATGGCGCGCGATCTCGGCCGGCAGATCCTGCGCGGCGTACTGGGCTCGATCACCGGCGGCCGTAAAAAGTAAGCGGAAATTATCGTCGGCAGCGGCGGGTTAAATCAGTAAACTATGGCGGCGTTTTTCTCTGCCGGACCTAACATGCTGCTGCTGATCGATAACTACGACTCCTTTACCTATAACCTTTACCAGTACTTCTGCGAATTGGGCGCCGAGGTGCTGGTGAAGCGCAACGATGAGCTGCAGCTGGCCGATATCGCGCGGCTGGCGCCGCAGCATCTGGTGATTTCCCCCGGCCCTTGTACCCCGAACGAAGCGGGTATCTCGCTGGCCGCCATTCGTCATTTCGCCGGCAAGCTGCCGATCCTCGGCGTATGCCTGGGGCACCAGGCGCTGGGGCAGGCGTTCGGCGCCGAAGTGGTGCGCGCCCGCGCGGTGATGCACGGCAAAACTTCGGCGATTCGCCATCTGGGCGTCGGCGTGTTTCGCGGCCTGAACGATCCGCTGACCGTGACCCGATATCACTCGCTGGTGCTGAAAGCCGATACGCTGCCGGATTGCTTTGAAGTGACCGCCTGGAGCGAACGCGACGGCGTGCGCGACGAGATCATGGGCATCCGCCACCGCACGCTGGCGCTGGAAGGGGTGCAGTTCCACCCGGAAAGCGTGCTCAGCGAGCAGGGCCATCAGCTGTTGGATAATTTTCTCAGGCGTTAATCCCTTCGCGTTTTTTTCGCCCGTCAGGCGTTTTGCATTTGCGCTTTAGTGTTTTTTTATGCATATTTCGTGATTATATTTTCACTATAACATCGCGATAGCGCTGAAAAACCTTCAGGGTGGAGCCGAAAATGACTGACAAATCCGCAGTGAGCCGCAGCACCTTTGACCAGGTGATCCTGCCTGTTTATGCACCCGCCCAGTTTGTTCCGGTGCGCGGCAAAGGCAGCCGGGTCTGGGATCAGCAGGGAAAAGAGTACATCGATTTTTCCGGCGGCATCGCGGTGACGGCGCTGGGACACTGCCACCCGGCGCTGGTCGAGGCGCTCAAATGCCAGGGCGAAACCCTGTGGCATACCAGCAACGTCTTCACCAATGAACCGGCGCTGCGTTTGGCGAGCAAACTGATCGACGCCACCTTCGCCGACCGGGTGTTCTTCGCCAACTCCGGCGCAGAGGCCAACGAGGCGGCGTTCAAACTGGCGCGTCATTACGCCATCACCCGCCACAGCCCCTATAAAACCAAAATCATCGCCTTCTATAACGCGTTTCACGGCCGCACGCTGTTCACCGTGTCGGTGGGTGGGCAGGCCAAATATTCCGACGGGTTCGGGCCGAAGCCGGCCGACATCGTGCACGTGCCGTTCAACGATCTGGCGGCGGTGAAAGCGGTGATGGACGACCATACCTGCGCGGTGGTGATGGAGCCGATTCAGGGAGAGGGCGGCATTACGCCGGTCGACGCCGACTTCCTCAAAGGCGTGCGCAAACTGTGCGACCAACATCAGGCGCTGCTGGTGTTCGACGAAGTGCAAAGCGGCATGGGGCGAAGCGGCAAGCTGTTCGCCTATATGCATTATGGCGTGACGCCGGACATTCTCACCACCGCCAAGGCGCTGGGCGGTGGTTTCCCGGTCAGCGCCATGCTGACCACCGAAGAGATTGCGTCGGTGATGCAGGTGGGCACTCACGGCACCACCTACGGCGGTAACCCGCTGGCCTGCGCGGTGGCGGAGGCGGCGCTGGATGTGATCAATACGCCGGAGGTGCTGAGCGGCATCGAGCAGCGCCACGCGCTGTATGTGCAGGCTTTGCAGGATATCGGCGATAAATACGGTATTTTCACCGCCATTCGTGGCATGGGGTTACTGATCGGCGCCGAGTTGACGCCGCATTATCACGGCAGAGCGCGCGATTTCCTCACCGCCGCCGCTGCGCGTGGGTTGATGATCCTCAACGCCGGGCCGAACGTGATCCGCTTCGCGCCGTCGCTGGTGGTGGAGCCGCAGGACATCGAGGCCGGCATGGCGCTGTTCGAGCTGGCGGTGCAGGATGTGATCAACGCCTGAAGCCCGTGTGACGAATAACGGGGCGCGGCATGCCGCGCCCTTATTGATCGCGGAGTTTGCGCTTGAGCCAAATGCCGTGGTGCGGGCGTTGGCGCCAGGCCAGCGACGAAATGGTGTGCATCACGCTCAGGTGCGACAGAATACGCCGCAAATGACGCTCCATCTCGGTAACGGGCATCTCCGGATGCAGATCCGGCGGCTGCATGATGCCGCTGCTGCCGCTGCTCGGGCCGTCGTACTCCAGGCGTTGCTGGCAGCTCTGCAGCGCAATTTCACAGGTTTGCAGATACGTTTCCGCCAGCTTCGGCGTCAGCATATAGTGCTCGCGCGCCAAAATGGTCATGGCATTCAGGTGTTCGACGATAAACTGGCTGTGAGTGACCCATAAACGCATATCCGCCAGATAGTTCGACGCGAATCCCGGCTCCTGCATCGCCTGATTGAGCGAGGTGAACAGCGCGTTGTGCGCCTGGTTGACCTGCATGCGGGCATAGGCCAACGCGGTGGCGTCCGGCTCCGGCTGTTCCAGCATCAGCCGCAGCGCGGCTTGATCGTTTTCCAGTGCCTGATGGGCATTCTTGCGCAGCAGCCCGCTTTGCCACTGCGGCCATAGCCAAATGGTGCCGCCGAACGCCAGCACGCAGCCGATCAAGGTATCAATCAGACGAGGCACCAGAAAATGCGAGCCGTTCAGCGCCAGCAGCTGCAAGGTGTAAACCGCCGTCACCGTAAAGCCAATCACCGATAGCCCGTAGTTCTTGCGTGAAACCAGGTAGGCTAGCAGCGTGATCACCAGCATGATGCTCAGCGTTTCGCCTTCCGGTAACTGCAGCTGCAGCAGCCCGGCCGCCAGCAACAGCCCGGCAATCGTGCCCAGCGCACGGTGCTGAATACGCACCCGGGTGGCGTTATACCCGTTTTGGCTCACCAGCATGATGGTGAGCAGGATCCAGTAAGGCTTCGGCAGGTTGAACACCGCCCCCAGACTGCTGCCGACCGCCAGCGTCACCCCCAGCCGCGCGGCGTTGCGCAGGGCGGTAGATTTGAACGACAGATAGCTGGCTAGCGCCGGCCAAAACGGCAGGCGGTGCTGGCCGGGCATCAGATCTCGGCGGTACAGCGGATGCTGGGTGCGCAGCAGGCGGGCGATGCGGCTGAAGTGGTAATAACAAAACTGGCCGACCGGGTTATCGGGATGCTGCGCCGCCATTTTTTCCAGCGCCGCCAGCTCGTGGGCCATGGAAAAGCGCTTCGAATGTTGATGGTAGAGTATATCGTGCGCCACCACGCGCAGCCGGCCGGCGATCACCTGAGCGTTGCGGCGAATGATCGCTTCGGCCTGGCTCTGCTCCACCAGTTTTTGCACTTCCTCCGGCAGATGCAGGCTGACGGTGATGTGCTCCTGCAGATCCATCGCCACCTGAAAGGCGCGCTGCAGTCGCTTTTGATCGAGGTTGTTGGCGTGCGGCAGGAAATTAAGCTGTTGGTACAGCAGGCTGATCAGATCCATCACCTTTTGCTGGCGCACCAGCAGTGGCGGCAGCGCGGTCTGCGGATCGGTGTGCTGAGTCAGCAGGGAGTATTTGGCTTCGAAGTAGTCCGCCAGTTCCAGATAGAGCTGGCTGAGCGTCTCGCGCATCGGTTGCTCTTTCCACAGCCGGAACCAGAACCAGGTGAATAAGCCGTACCAGACGGTGCCGATCGCGTACAGCAGCGGCGCCTGCCAGACAGGCACCGTGCCGGCCGTGCTGAGAGCGAAGATGGCGGCCACCAGCGCCGCCGGCAACAGCCGGGCGTGCAGCGGGCTGATTTCGCCGGTAACGCCGAGCAGCAGCGCCAGGCCCAGCATCAGCGCCGGCAGCGGCACGTGCCACAGCAGTGCCTGTTGCAACAGCACGCTGCTGAAGGCGAACAGCGAGCCGCCGACGATCAGCCGTTTAAAGAAGCGCTTATGCGGCGTGTCCAGACCGGCGATATTGCAGCAGGCGGGCACCAGAGAGAACATCAGGCCGAGCTGCAGCTGGCCTATCAACAAGCCAAACAGCACCGGCAGGCACAACACCAGCGTTTGTCGCAGTGCGTAGTTGATTTCCGGGTGGTAGATCAGACGGCGCCACATGGCAGAGAGCAGACAAAAAAACGGCGCAGATTGCGCCGTTTCTTCAGGGATTAACGGGTGCCGTAGACGACAATGGTTTTGCCGTGGGCGGAAATCAGGTTTTGATCTTCCAGCATTTTCAGAATACGGCCAACGGTTTCACGCGAGCAGCCGACGATCTGGCCGATCTCCTGACGGGTGATCTTGATCTGCATGCCGTCCGGGTGAGTCATGGCGTCGGGTTGCTTCGCCAGATTCAGCAGGGTTTGCGCGATGCGGCCGGTCACGTCCAGGAAGGCGAGGTTGCCCACTTTTTCGGAGGTAACCTGCAGGCGGCTCGCCATTTGGGCGGACAGGCGCATCAGGATGTCCGGGTTCACCTGGATCAGCTGGCGGAATTTCTTGTAGGAAATTTCGGCCACTTCACAGGCGGTTTTCGCGCGAACCCAGGCGCTGCGCTCCTGGCCTTCTTCGAACAATCCGAGCTCGCCGATGAAATCCCCCTGGTTGAGGTAGGACAGGATCATCTCTTTACCTTCTTCATCCTTGATCAGCACCGCGACGGAGCCTTTCACGATGTAGTAAAGCGTTTCGGCCTTTTCACCTTGGTGAATCAGCGTACTCTTCGATGGATATTTGTGGATATGGCAATGAGACAGGAACCATTCGAGAGTAGGGTCTGTTTGCGGTTTGCCGAGAACCATTCGCTGTTATCCTCTGTTGTTATCGCTGCCTTGTGTCACAGGGGTCAGAGTTCCCTGTAAAACCCGCCTGTAGCCGCAGTCATGAGCGAGGGCTACCGGCAAGTTTTGAGGCGTGTCATAAAAATACGCTGTCGCTCTAGCATATTAACTTGCCGTAAGCGCTGCAAGCTACATTCTGTTAACATACCGGTAAAGGAGCCTTTCTCTGGGCGTTTCCCTGAAATTCAGTGTCCCGGAAAGATTTATTGCGGCTCTGTTTGTAGCACAGAGTAAGGCGGGTGTCTCGTGTTGTCTCGCTTCAGCATGATTAGCATCAGGTTACGTTGCCTGTTTCTATGCGAAAGCGTACTCTGATTTTAAGAAATTAACCGGAGTGACCAGAATGCAGGCAAGAGTTAAGTGGGTGGAAGGGTTAACGTTTTTGGGTGAATCGGCCTCCGGCCACCAGGTGCTGATGGACGGCAACGCCGGCGATAAAGCGCCGAGCCCGATGGAAATGGTGCTGATGTCGGTGGGCGGCTGCAGCGCGATTGACGTGGTGTCCATCCTGCAAAAAGGGCGCAACGACGTGCGCGACTGCGAGGTGAAGCTGACCTCCGAGCGCCGTGCAGAAGCCCCGCGGTTGTTCACCCATATCAATCTGCACTTCATCGTCACCGGTCAGGATCTGACCGACAAAATCGTAGAGCGTGCGGTGAACCTGTCGGCGGAGAAATACTGCTCGGTGGCGCTGATGCTCAACAAGGCCGCCACGGTGACCCACAGTTTCGAGATCCGCCAACCGGCGTAATCGAGACGGAGCGCGGCCCGCCGCCGCGCTCAACGCATTTATTCGATCTTCTTGCCTTCCAGCAATCGCTGCACCAGCGGCGCCATGATCAGCTCCATCGCCAGCCCCATCTTGCCGCCCGGCACCACTAACGTATTGATGTGCGAGATAAACGAGCCCTGCAGCATCGCCAGCAAATAGGGGAAGTCAATCTGATCCAGCCCGCGGAAGTGGATCACCACGAAGCTTTCATCCAGTGAGGGAATGGCTTTGGCGGCGAACGGGTTGGAAGTGTCCACCGTCGGCACGCGCTGGAAGTTGATGTGGGTGCGCGAGAACTGCGGCGTGATGTAGTTGATGTAATCTTCCATCGAACGCACCACCGAATCCATCACCGCCTCGCGGGAGTGGCCGCGCTCGCCGGTATCGCGGATCAGCTTCTGGATCCACTCCAGGTTGACGATCGGCACCACGCCGACCAGCAGATCGACGTGGCTGGCCACGTCATGGTGTTCGGTGACCACACCGCCGTGCAGCCCCTCGTAGAACAGCACGTCGGTCGGCGCTGTCAGTGGCTCCCACGGGGTGAAGGTGCCCGGCACCTGATTGTAGGGCACCGCTTCGTCGTAGGTGTGCAGGTACTTGCGCGAACGGCCGGTGCCGTTTTTGCCGTACTCGATAAAGCTCTGCTGCAGCAGGCCGAAGTCGTTGGCCTCGGGGCCGAAATAGCTGATGTGTCTGCCCAGATCGCGCGCCTTGCGGATCGCCGCGTCCATTTCCGGCCGGGTGTAGCGGTGGAAGCTGTCGCCCTCCAGTTCGGCGGCGCGAATGTTGAGCTGTTGGAAGATTTTGCGGAACGCCACGCTGGTGGTGGTGGTGCCGGCGCCGCTGGAACCGGTCACCGCGATAACGGGATGTTTGGCAGACATGGTGGTTGTCACTCCGTGTTGAATGCGCCGGCGTCAGGGGATTATTGTGGCTCTTGTTGACGCTCTCTATGTCAGGAAAAAATGGCGCTCGCTGGTTTGCAATGTCCCATTGTTACCTGATTTTTTCCGTCAGTCATAGAACCGAACGCCACTAAATTTCTTCCTGCCCGGCGCGGAACTGGCCGCGCGGCATGATGTTGACGCTCTCATGCAGTTCTGACCACACCAGCACCACTTCGCCGTTTTTCAGCTGGCGGCGCACGTCCTCCACCTTCTGTTCCAGCGATCGTTCGTGCTCGCCGTAATCGGTGCCTTCGCGCAGCACAAAGGATTCGATCAGGCTGTTCAGGGTGTCGGTTGCCAGTTCTTGCCAGGGAATGATCACGTCGGGATGTCCAGATAAGGGGAAAGCCAGGCCGGAATGCGATGCTCCAGCCACATGTGCGGTTTTTTCAGCGTGCCGCCGACAAAGCCGACGTGGCCGCCGAACTCGGTCAGCTGATATTCGATATTGCGCGGCAGGCCAGCGACGTCGGGGATCACCTCATGGGTCATGAAGGGATCGTCCTTCGCATGGATGATCAGCAGCGGCGTTTGGATCGCCGGCAACAGCGGCAGAGCGCTGCAGCGGCGATAATAGTCGGTGGCGTCGCTGAAGCCGTGAATGCGCGAGGTGATGGCGTCGTCGAACTCGCGGATGCGCCGCAAACCGTTCAGCTGTGACAGCTTGAGCGGCAGGGTGTCCGGGTAGTGCAACAGTTTGCGGGTGGCGTTTTGTTTCAGTTGCCCCAGCAAATAGCGCTGATAGACACGGGAGAAGCCTTGCTCCATGCGGTAGGCGCAGGGTTCCAGCATCAGCGGCGCTGAGACCACCACCGCCGCCTGCAGCAGGCTGTCGGCGCCTTGCTGCGCCAGATAGCAGGCCAGCATGTTGCCGCCGAGCGAAACGCCTACCGCCGCGGTTGGCACCTCGCCGTAGCGGTCGCGCAGCCAGCGCAGGAAGAAGCGCGCGTCTTCGGTTTCACCGGAGTGGTAGATGCGCTGCTTGCGGTTGGGCACGCCGCTGCAGCCGCGAAAGTGCATCACCACGCCGAGCCAGCCGCGCTCACGCCAGGCGTTGAGCAGGCCATGCGCGTAGGGGCTGTAGAAGCTGCCTTCCAGGCCGTGGAACAGCACCGCGCGCGGTTTGTCGCGCGCCTGCGCCGGATCCTCGCTCCAGGCAAGATCGACGAAGTCGCCGTCGGGCAATTCCAGCCGTTGCCAATGCGGTTTCAATAACACGCGGCGGCGCACCAGCCGCGGCAACAGCGTTTGCAGGTGCGGGTTACTGGCCCCGGTCAGGGGGCGAAAGGTGTTAGGCATAGGCTGAGTAAAATGTTATGGGCGGCTATTGTGAGATCCCTAGCGCACTGTTAGCTTCAATACCAAGAATTAACAATGATACTGCAAAAAAGCGCCTTGGGTGAGGAGCACCCGTGCCATGGAACCGAGTTTATTCCTTTCGATGCTGGGCTTCCTGTGGGTCGCCGCCATCACGCCAGGCCCCAATAACCTGCTGCTGACCACCTCCGGTGCTAACTTCGGCTTTATGCGTTCGCTGTGGCTGATGATTGGCATCATGCTCGGCATGCAAAGCATTTTGCTGCTGGTGGCCTTCGGCGTCGGCAGCCTGATCCTGGTTTACCCGTCGCTGCACCTGATCCTGAAAATCCTCGGCAGTTTGTACCTGCTGTGGCTGGCGTGGAAAGTCGCCACCGCCGCCTATGAAAAGCTGGAAACCGACGTGGCGCCGCCGCAGCCGGTGCGGCTGTATCAGGGCTGGCTGCTGCAGTTCCTCAACCCGAAAGCCTGGCTGATGGCGCTGGGCGCGGTGGCGAGCTTCAGCCTGGCGGGCGATAAGTACAACGGTTCCATCGCGGCGATCGCACTGGGCATTTTGGCGGTAAACATCGTCGCCGGCGTTATCTGGCTGGCGTTCGGTACCCTGATCGGCCGCCTGCTGCGCAGCAAAAAGGCCTGGGTTATCTTCAACGTTTCCATGGGGTTGTTGACCGCAGCCTGTGTGTTACTGATCTGGCATTAAGGAGTGAACGATGGCGGAAAATTATTATCACGTGGTTGCTTTTACCGGCAAAGGGCTGCGCGGCAACCCGGCCGGGGTTTGCCTGCTGACGCAGCCGCTGCCGGCGGAGCGGTTGCAGGCGATCGCCAACGAGATCGGCCTGCCGGAAACCAGCTTTGTTTGGGATGACGGCGACATGACCGCCATTCGCTGGTTTACCCCGGAGCGTGAGGTCGATCTTTGCGGCCACGGCACGCTGGCGGCGGCGCATGTGATGTTCAGCGCGGTTAACCCGGCGCTGAAGGATATTCGCTTCCGTTCGGCCGGCGGCGAGCTGTTCGTCAAGCGCGATGAGCGGGACGGGGAGCGGCTGGTGCTTGATTTCCCCGCCAGGCCGCCGCAGAAAGTCGCCGAACCGGCGGGCCTCGCGGCGCTGCTGGGCGTGCCGCCGCAGGAAGTGTGGCAGGCGAAAGCGCTGCTGGTGGTGGTGGAAAATGAGGCGCAGGTGCGCGCGCTGTGCCCGGACATCCCGGCGCTGATCGCATTGGCCGGCCGCGCGGTGATCGTCACCGCGCCGGGTGACACCGTGGACTTCGTTTCGCGCTATTTCACGCTCGACGGCGGCGAGGATCCGGTGACCGGCTCCGCGCATTGCACATTGATGCCTTACTGGACGGCGCGCCTCGGCCGCCATCGGCTGCATGCGCAGCAGATCTCGGCACGCGGCGGCGAACTGTTCTGCGAACTGCAAGGGGATCGCACGCTGCTCGGTGGCTATGCTCATGTGTTCCTGCACGGAAGTATCGCGCTGTAATCTGCGGTTATATTACTCAAGGTAATAAAGAAGACTTTTTTATTCTTTTATCGCCCGTCATCGCTCAGATAAAACTGTCAGCAACTGAACAGATTTTTATCAACGGAGCGGAACATGGCGGGCAAACTCTTTTCCTTACGTAACGTGGCGCTGCTGGCGTTGTCGCTCTGCGCGGCCAGCGCCTACGCGGTGGACGTGACCGTGGCGTACCAGACGTCGGCAGAACCGGCCAAGGTGGCGCAGGCGGAAAACAGCTTCGCCAAACAGTCCGGTGCGACCGTCGACTGGCGTAAGTTCGACAGCGGCTCCAGCGTGCTGCGTGCGCTGGCCTCCGGCGACGTGCAGATCGGCAATATCGGCTCCAGCCCGCTGGCGGTGGCCGCCAGCCAAAAACTCCCCATCGAAGTGTTCCTCATCGCCTCGCAGCTCGGCAGTTCTGAAGCGCTGGTGGTGAAGAATGACATCAAAAACCCGCAGGATTTGATCGGCAAGCGCATTGCGGTGCCGTTTATTTCTACGACTCATTACAGCCTGCTGGCCTCGCTCAAACATTGGGGCATCAAGCCTGAACAGGTGAAGATCCTCAATCTGCAGCCGCCGGCCATCGCCGCCGCCTGGCAGCGCGGCGACATCGACGGCGCCTACGTCTGGGCGCCGGTGGTCAACGAACTGGCCAAACAAGGCAAGGTGTTGACCGACTCCGCGCAGGTGGGCGAGTGGGGTTCACCGACGCTGGACGTGTGGGTGGTGCGCAAAGACTTCGCCGAGAAACATCCCGACGTGGTGACCGCCTTTGCCGCCAGCGCTCTGCAGGCGCAAAAGGCCTACCTGACGGCGCCGGAACAGTGGCTGAAAGATCCGAGCCATCTTAGCACCTTGGCGCGCTTGAGCGGCGTACCGGAAGCGCAGGTGCCGGAACTGGTGAAGGGGAACCGTTATCTGCCGGTGGCCGATCAGGTTGCCCAGCTCGGCCAGCCGGTGGACAAGGCAATCCGCGATACCGCCGAATTTCTCAAGCAGCAGGGCAAGATCCCGCAGGTCGACAGCGACTACAGCGCTTACGTCACCGACCGTTTTGTGAAACAGGTGCAGGCTGCGCCGCAGTCGTAAGGAAGCAGGATGCTAAACGTCAATCATCTTTCAGCAGAGTATCAGGGGCGGCCCGTGCTGCGTGACGTGTCGTTCCAGATCGCCGCCGGGCAACTGGTGGTGGTGCTCGGCCCATCGGGCTGCGGCAAGACCACGCTGCTGAATTTGATCGCCGGGTTTATCGAGCCTTCAGCTGGCAGCATCACGCTGGATGGAACGCCCGTTCACGGCCCGGGCGCTGAACGGGGCGTGGTGTTCCAGCATGAGGGTTTACTGCCGTGGCGTAACGTGGTGGACAACGTCGAGTTCGGTCTGCAGCTGGCCGGCGTCGGCAAGGCGCAGCGCCGCCAGGTGGCGGAGCAGATGCTGCAGCGCGTCGGTCTGGCCGGTTACGAGCGGCATTTCATCTGGCAGCTTTCCGGCGGCATGCGCCAACGCGTCGGCATCGCCCGCGCCCTGGCCGCGGATCCGCGCCTGCTGTTGCTGGATGAACCGTTCGGCGCGCTGGACGCGTTTACTCGCGAGCAGATGCAGGAGCTGTTGCTGACTATTTGGCGCGATACCGGCAAGCAGGTGCTGCTGATCACCCACGATATCGAAGAGGCGGTGTTCCTCGCCAGCGAGCTGCTGCTGCTGTCGCCGGGGCCGGGGCAGGTGGTAGAGCGACTGTCGCTGAACTTCGGCCAACGCTATGCCGACGGCGAAGCCTGCCGCTCGATTAAGTCCGATCCTGAATTTATCGCGCAGCGCGAATACGTGCTGGGCAAAGTTTTCCAACAGCGCGAGGCCTTGCTATGAGCCTGCATTCCACGTTAAAGGCCGCGGCGCAGCCGCAGGGCAAAGCGGCGCGCCGTTTCAGCGTGCCGCGCAACGTTTGGTTGAGCGGCGCCACGCTGTTGACGGTGTTGATCGTCTGGTGGGGCGTGACGGCGCTGCAGCTGATCAGCCCGCTATTTTTGCCGGCGCCGCAGCAGGTGCTGCACCAACTGATCACCATCGCCAGCCCGCAAGGCTTTATGGACGCCACGCTATGGCAGCATCTGGCGGCCAGCCTGGGGCGCATTTTGGTGGCGCTGCTGGCGGCGGTGATCGTCGGCATTCCGGTGGGCATCGCCATGGGGCTGAACGACACGGTGCGCGGCATCCTCGATCCGCTGATTGAGATCTATCGTCCGGTGCCGCCGTTGGCGTATTTACCGCTGATGGTAATTTGGTTCGGCATCGGCGAGACCTCGAAAGTCTTGTTGATTTATCTGGCGATTTTCGCGCCGGTGACGCTGTCCGCCGTGGCCGGCGTGCGCAGCGTGGCGCAGGTGCGGGTGCGCGCCGCCCGCGCGCTGGGCGCCACGCGTTGGCAGGTGCTGCGTTTCGTGGTGCTGCCGAGCGCGCTGCCGGAGATCCTGACCGGCATCCGCATCGGGCTGGGCGTCGGCTGGTCGACGCTGGTGGCTGCCGAACTGATCGCCGCCACGCGCGGCCTGGGATTTATGGTGCAATCCGCCGGTGAGTTTCTGGCGACCGACGTGGTGCTGGCCGGCATCGGCGTGATTGCGGTGATTGCATTTGGGTTGGAGCTGGGGCTGCGCGCCCTGCAGCGCCGATTGACCCCGTGGCATGGAGTACAGCAATGAACGAACGTCTGAATATCACCCCGCTGGGGCCTTACATCGGGGCGCTGGTGGAAAACGTCGAGTTGGCCCGGCCGTTGGGCGATGGCCAGTTTGAACAGCTTTATCATGCGCTGCTCAAGCATCAGGTGCTGTTCTTCCGCAACCAGCCGATCACGCCGCTGCAGCAGCGCGATCTGGCCGGCCGTTTCGGCGATCTGCACATCCATCCGGTCTATCCGCACGCCACCGACGTGGAAGAGATCATCGTGCTCGATACCCACGACGACAACCCGCCGGACAACGACAACTGGCATACCGACGTGACCTTTATCGAGAACCCGCCGCTGGGAGCGATCCTGGCGGCCAAGACCTTGCCTTCCACCGGCGGCGATACGCTGTGGGCCAGCGGCATCGCGGCCTACGAGGCGCTGTCGGCGCCGTTCAGAACGCTGCTCGCGGGGCTGCGCGCAGAGCATGACTTCACCAAGTCGTTCCCGGAGTACAAGCATCGCGGCAGTGAAGAAGAACACCAGCGTTGGCAACTGGCGGTGCAGAAAAATCCGCCGCTGCTGCATCCGGTGGTGCGTACTCACCCGGTCAGCGGCCGGCAGGCGCTGTTCGTCAATGAAGGGTTCACCACGCGGATCGTCGATCTGGCGCCGAAGGAGAGCGACGCTTTGCTGAACTTCCTGTTTGCTCACATCACCAAACCGGAGTTTCAGGTGCGCTGGCGCTGGCAGGAAAATGACGTGGCGATCTGGGATAACCGCGTGACGCAGCACTACGCCAACGCGGATTATCTGCCGCAGCGGCGCATCATGCACCGCGCGACCATTCTGGGGGATAGGCCCTTTTACAAGGCGTAACAACGTTTAGGCGTCGAACGCCTGCGTTAACTGCTCCAGCTGTTCCTGCGCATCCAGCCAGGTCATTTCCGTCTCTTCGAGCGCGGATTTGGCCTGGCTTTGCTTTTGCAGGCAGTCGGTCAGTTCGGCCTTGCGGCTGATGTCGTACAGTGCGGGATCCGCCAACTGCTCTTCCACCGCCGCCAGTTCGGCGCCCAGTTTTTCCATCTGCTGTTCCAGCTTGGCGATCTGCTTGCGCAGCGGTTGGGTCTGCGTACGGAACTCCGCCTCGCGGCGTTTTTGGTCCTTGCGCGCCTGCGCGCTGTTGCCGCCGCTCTCTTTTTCCGGTGCATCCTGCTGGTTTTCCTGGCGCTGCAGGTCGACAAGCCACTGCTGGTAGTCGTCGAGATCGCCCTCGAAAGGCTCGACCTGGCCGTCGTGTACCAAGTACAGATCGTCGGTGGTGGAGCGCAGCAGGTGACGGTCGTGCGAGACCACCACCAACGCGCCTTCGAAATCGATCAGCGCCTCGGTCAGCGCCTGACGCATGTCGAGATCCAGGTGGTTGGTCGGTTCATCGAGCAGCAGCAGGTTCGGGCGTTGCCAGACGATCAGCGCCAGCACCAGCCGCGCCTTCTCGCCGCCGGAGAAACGTTCGGTCACTTCGCTGACCTTGTCGCCCTGGAACCCGAAACCGCCCAGGTAATCTCGCAGCTGCTGCTCCAGCACCCGTGGCGCGATGCGGCTCAGATGCTGCAACGGCGATTCGTCGGCGCGCAGGAATTCCAGCTGGTGCTGGGCGAAGTAACCCAGCTTGATGCCTTTCGCCAGGCCGATCTCGCCGCTCAGCGGTTCCAGGGTGCCGGCCAGCAGTTTGATCAACGTCGATTTACCGGCGCCGTTGCGGCCGAGCAGGCCAATGCGTGAACCGGGTACCAGGTTCAGCTTGATTGACTTCAAGATCACTTTATCGCCATATCCGGCGCTGACTTTTTCCATGCGCAGCAGCGGGTTCGGCAGGCTTTCCGGCGGGCGGAAGCTGAAGGTGAACGGGTTGTCGACGTGCGCCGGGGCGATCAGCTCCATGCGCTCCAGCATCTTGATGCGGCTCTGCGCCTGCTTGGCCTTGGAGGCCTTCGCCCGAAAACGGTCGATATAACTTTGCAGGTGCGCCACTTTTTCTTGCTGATGCTGATACAGCGACTGTTGCTGCGCCAATTTGGTGGCGCGCTGGCGTTCGAACGACGAGTAGTTGCCGGTGTATTCGTTCAGGGTCTGCTGTTCGATATGCAGGATCTTGTCGACAATCGGATCGAGAAAGTCGCGGTCATGCGAGATCAGCACCAGCGTGCCGGGGTAGCTTTTCAGCCAGCGCTCCAGCCAGATCACCGCATCGAGATCCAGGTGGTTGGTCGGTTCGTCGAGCAGCAGCAGGTCGGAACGGCACACCAGCGCCTGCGCCAGGTTGAGACGCATGCGCCAGCCGCCGGAAAAGTCGCGCACCGGGCTTTGCAGCTGTTCGTTGGAGAAGCCGAGGCCGTGCAGCAGGCTGGCGGCGCGGGAACGGATGGTCCAGGCGTCGATGGCGTCCAGCTTACCGTGCAGGGTGGCGATGGCGTGGCCGTCGTTGCGGTCGTTGGCGGCCTGCAGTTCGGCTTCGAGCTGGCGAAACTCGCGGTCGCCGTCGATAACATACTCGATCGCCGGCACATCCAGCGCCGGCGTCTCCTGGTTGACCCAGGCCAGCGCCCAGTTGCCGGGGAAGGTAAAGCTGCCGCCATCCGCCGCGATCTCGCCCTTCAGCAGCGACAGCAGCGTGGATTTGCCGCAGCCATTTTTGCCCACCAGGCCGACCTTCTGACCTGGATTAACCGTCGCCGTGGCGTTGTCCAGCAGGACGCGGATGCCGCGTCGGATTTGTAGCGAGGAGAATACAATCATAAAGCGCCGTATGTTCAGAGTATGTTAAATTATCATTAAGGTAACAGAACGCGCACCGCGCGCTGTTTTTGTCTTTGCGATGCATGGTAGCGGAAAACCGCTACTCTGACGACGCTTTGGAGGGGAATGATGTCGCAGCCGCCCAAGGTCTTGCTGCTGTATGCCCATCCGGAATCCCATGACTCGGTGGCGAACCGGGTTTTGCTTCGACCGGCGCAGCAGTTGGAACATGTCACCGTGCACGATCTCTACGCGCACTACCCTGATTTTTTTATCGATATTCATCACGAACAACAGCTGCTGCGTGAGCATCAGGTCATCGTGTTTCAGCACCCTCTGTATACCTACAGCTGTCCGGCGCTGCTGAAGGAGTGGCTGGATCGCGTGCTGTCGCGCGGCTTCGCCAGCGGGGTGGGCGGCAATGCGCTGGCGGGCAAATACTGGCGCTCGGTGATCACCACCGGTGAGCCGGAAGGCGCCTACCGCACCGGCGGTTATAACCACTATCCGATGGAAGATATCCTGCGGCCGTTCGAGCTGACCGCCGGGATGTGCCATATGCACTGGCTGACGCCGTTCGTGGTCTATTGGGCGCGGCGGCAGAAGCCGGAGGTGTTGCGCAGCCATGCAGACGCCTACGGCGAGTGGCTGAGCCACCCGCTGCCGCACGGAGGGCGGTGACCATGGAAGGATCGACCTTACTGACCGCCATTTTGCTGTTCCTGTTTGCCGCGGTGGTGACGGTGCCGATCGCCCGTCGCCTGGGGATCGGCGCGGTGCTGGGCTATCTGATCGCCGGCATTGCCATCGGCCCTTGGGGATTGGGCTTCATCCGCGACGTTGACGAGATCCTGCACTTCTCCGAGCTGGGCGTGGTGTTCCTGATGTTCATCATCGGTCTGGAGCTGAACCCCAGCAAGCTGTGGGAACTGAGGCGCTCGATTTTCGGCGCCGGCGCCGGCCAGGTGTTGCTCACCGCGGCGGTGCTGGGCGCGTTGCTGTACCTGACGCACTTCGCCTGGCAGGCGGCGGTGATCGGCGGTATCGGCCTGGCGATGTCTTCCACCGCCATGGCGCTGCAGCTGATGCGCGAAAAGGGCATGAACCGCAACGAAGGGGGGCAGCTCGGTTTCTCGGTGCTGCTGTTCCAGGATATGGCGGTGATCCCGGCGTTGGCGTTGATCCCCATTCTGGCCGGCGCCGGCGGCACCAGCGACGACTGGGCGAAGATCGCGCTCAAGGTCGCGGCGTTCGGCGGCATGCTGATCGGCGGACGCTTTCTGCTGCGGCCGCTGTTCCGCTATATCGCCGCCTCCGGCGTGCGCGAGATTTTCACCGCCGCGGCGCTGTTGTTGGTACTCGGCTCGGCGCTGTTTATGGAGGCGCTCGGCCTGTCGATGGCGCTCGGCACCTTCATCGCCGGGGTGCTGTTGGCGGAGAGCGAATATCGCCACGAACTGGAGATCTCCATCGAGCCGTTTAAAGGGCTGCTGCTGGGGCTGTTCTTTATCTCGGTGGGCATGGTGTTGAATATCGGCGTGCTCTACACCCACCTGGCCGAGGTGTTGATCGGCGTACTGGCGCTGGTGGCGGTCAAATCCGGCGTGCTCTATGGCGTGTCGCGTCTGTTCGGCCTGCGTAGCTCGGTGCGGCTGCAGTTTGCCGGGGTGCTCAGCCAGGGCGGTGAGTTTGCCTTCGTGCTGTTTTCGGCGGCGGGGGCGCAAAAGGTGCTGCAGCCGGATCAACTCTCTTTGCTGCTGGTGGTGGTGACGCTGTCGATGATGACCACGCCGCTGCTGATGCAGGCCATCGACCGCATTTTGGCGCGCCGCTATAACGCTAAAGGCGAAGACGAGGAAACGCCGTACGTAGAGGATGACGATCCGCAGGTGATCATCGTCGGCTTCGGGCGTTTCGGCCAGGTGATCGGCCGCCTGTTGATGGCCAACAAAATGCGCATTACCGTACTGGAGCGCGACGTCAGCGCCGTCGGCGTGCTGCGGCGTTACGGTTACCAGGTTTATTACGGCGACGCCACCGAGCTGGAACTGCTGCGCGCGGCGGGCGCCGAAAAGGCCAAGTCGATCGTGATCACCTGCAATGAGCCGGAAGACACCATGGAGATCGTGCGGCTGTGCCAACAGCACTTCCCGAACCTGAGCATTCTGGCGCGTGCGCGCGGCCGCGTGGAGGCACATGAGCTGCTGCAGGCGGGCGTGAAACAGTTCAGCCGCGAGACCTTCTCCAGCGCGCTGGAACTGGGGCGCAAGGCGCTGATGGAGCTGGGCATGCACCCGCATCAGGCTTTCCGCGCCCAGCAGCATTTCCGCCGCCTGGATATGCGCATGCTGCGTGAGCTGATGCCGCCGCATCAGGGCGACGTGGCGCAAATTTCCCGCGTGAAAGAGGCGCGGCGCGAGCTGGAAGAGCTGTTCCATCGCGAAATGCAAAAAGAAAGTCGCCAGTTCGACGGCTGGGACGAATACGAATAAGCGGGAGCATAACGATGTCTGCAACACGTAAGAGATTTATCGCCGGGGCGGTGTGCCCGAGCTGTAGCGCTATGGATACGTTGGCGGTATGGCGGGAGGATCAGGTGGAAGTGGTGGAGTGCGTCAAGTGCGGACACCATCAGCGCCAGACCGAACAACAGGTGGAAAAACACGTTCGCCCGCAAGAGCAGGTGATCGGCATTTTCCAGCCGAAGTAGCGTTTTTTTATCCCGGAGGGTACAGCGAGGCAGATTTCCGTTACAATCTGTCCGGAAAAGGCGCGCATCCCGATAACGGTGCGCGTCCTAGTAGCCAACGGTAGGAGATATCATGAAAGTAGCAAAAGACTTGGTGGTCAGCCTGGCTTACCAAGTACGTACAGAAGACGGTGTTTTGGTTGATGAGTCTCCGGTGAGCGCACCGCTGGACTATCTGCACGGGCATGGTTCTCTGATCGCAGGTCTGGAAAAAGCACTCGAAGGCCACGACGTTGGCGATCGTTTTGACGTTCACGTCGGCGCGAACGACGCGTACGGCAACTACGACGAAAACCTGGTGCAGCGCGTACCGAAAGACGTCTTCATGGGCGTTGACGAACTGCAGGTCGGCATGCGTTTTCTGGCTGACACCGATCAGGGCCCGGTACCGGTTGAAATCACCGAAGTTGACGGTGACCACGTCGTGGTTGACGGCAACCACATGCTGGCCGGCCAAAACCTGAACTTCAACGTGGAAGTTGTCGCGATCCGCGAAGCGACCGCAGAAGAGCTGGCGCACGGTCACGTACACGGCGAGCACGACCATCACCACGAGCACGGTGAAGGTTGCTGCGGCGGTCACGGCCACAGCCACGATCACGACCATGGTCACGACCACGGTAAAGGCGGTTGCGGTAACGGTGGTTGCGGCTGCCACTAAGCAGAACGCAATCCCGAGACAAGAGGGCGGCCATTGGCTGCCCTTTTTTATGCGCGGCGCACCAGGCGCCGAACGGCACAACAGGACATGCCATGGCCACCATGAAAGACGTTGCGCGCCGCGCCGGCGTTTCCACGGCCACCGTCAGCCGGGTGATCAATAATTCCGCCTACGTTGAACCGGTGACCCGCGAACGCGTCGAGAAAGCGATGCGCGAGTTCAATTACCACCGCAACGCCGCCGCGCTGGCACTGGCGAAAAGAAGCGGCAATATGCTGGGGTTGCTGACCGGCAACCTCGACGATCCGTTTTTCTCGCGCCTGGCGCGGGGCGTGGAAGACATCACGCGGCAGGCTGGCGTGCGTTTGATGTTGTGCAGCGGCGGGCATCAGGCCGAACTGGAAAAAAGCGGCCTCGACTTTCTCATCAATCAGGGATGCGAAGCCATTGTGGCGCACGTCACGCGCATGGGAGAAGAGGAGCTGCTGCGCTACGCCGCCCACACGCCCGCGCTGGTGCTGGTCAATCGCTACCTGCCGGCCATCGCCAATCGTTGTATTTGGCTCGACAATGCCAAGGCGGCACAGGCGGCGACCGAGCTACTCATTCGCCAGGGGCATCGGAGAATCGCCTGCGTGACGGCGGATTTGCCGATCGACGACCGCGCACAGCGGTTAGCGGGTTACCGCAAGGCCATGGCCGCCGCTGGTATTGAGGTGCCCGGAGCCTGGATCATCAGCGTGCCCTTCAACGAGAAAGGGGGCGAGTTGGCGGCCGAGCGCGTGCTGGCCAGCGACCCACGCTTCACCGCCGCAGTGACGTTCAACGACGTGATGGCCGCCGGCATGATGCGCACCTGCCATCAACGGCACATTCAGTTGCCCGATGCGCTGTCGATCGTTGGCTTTGACGACATTGCCCTGGCGAAATATCTCCACCCTTCGCTGACCACTGTGCATTACCCCATCGAGAAAATGGCCCGACGCGCCGCGCGCCTCGCGCTGCAGATCCACAGCGGCAGCGACGTCGCGCCGCAGAACAACCGCTTTTCGGCCGAGCTTATCCTGCGAGACTCTGTCACCGACGGCGAGCCGCATGAGCAAAGCAAGCGCGGCGAATGAGAGGCAAGTCACACAACGTGAGCGCATGAAACCGATTACATGGCCGGTTGCCTGCGCTCACATCCTCCGATTATCGAAGCCATTACGCTGTTGCAGTACCCCATCTTCAACAGGAGCCGTATATGGATAATAAGAAAACGCTCAACCTTGGGTTGGCGACGCTGCCGATTGTGGCCATGCTGTTGCTGCTCATCATCGGCTATGGCCAGTTTGGCCTGCGCATTGAACCGCTTCTGCTGGTTTCCGCCGCCATCACCGCCGCGCTGGCCTGGTGGCAAGGTTACCGCTGGGACGACATCATCGAGGCCATCGTGGCCAAGCTGGCGAAGGCCATGCCGGTGATCATGATCCTGATCTGCGTAGGTGGCCTGATCGGCACCTGGATGATCAGCGGTACAATCCCTTACATGGTGTATTGGGGGCTGAAGCTGATCAGTCCGCAATATATTCTGATTGCCGCGTTCTTCATCACCAGCGTGATCTCGGTGTGCACCGGCACCTCGTGGGGGGCAGCCGGCACCGTGGGCGTGGCGCTGATGGGCGTGGCCGCCGGTTTAGACGTGCCGCTGGCCGCCGCGGCTGGGGCGGTGGTGTCCGGCGCCTACTTCGGCGACAAAATTTCGCCGTTGTCCGATTCGACGAACTTCGCGGCTATCGTTGCGGATACCGATCTCTACAGCCATATCCAGCATCTGATGTACACGACGTTGCCGAGCTTCATCCTGGCCGCCGTGGTGTACCTGATCGCCGGCCACACCGGCGCGGTGGGCAGCGTGGCAACGCCGGAAAAAGTGACCGAAATCGTCAGCGCGCTTGAGGGGCTGTACCATTTCAACCTGCTGTTGATCCTGCCACCGGTGCTGGTGCTGTGGGGCGCAGTGACCAAACGGCCGGTGATCCCTGTCATGCTGGCCGCCTGCGCGCTGGCGATCGCCATCGGCGTCGCGCTGCAGGGTTTTAGCCTGCAACAGGGGCTGAATGCGTTGATGGACGGCTTCAATCTGTCGATGTTCGCCAGCCAGGGCCATAACGTCGAAGGGATCGTCGCCGATGTGCCGCGCCTGCTGAACCGCGGCGGCATGTTCTCGATGATGAGTACGATCCTGCTGGTGTTCTGCGCCTTTTCCTTCGCCGGCGCCCTGACGCTGACCGGCGCCCTGACGGTGATCATCAGCCGGCTGCTGCACGTGGTGCACACCACCGGCCAACTGATCGCCGCCACCGTTGCCACCACGATCCTGGTGACCGGCGCGACCAGCGACGGCAAGCTGGCGCTGCTGATCCCAGCGGAGCTGTTCAAAGGGGCCTATCGGCGCATGGGGCTGGACAACAAAAACCTGTCGCGCACCGTCGAGGATGCGGGCACCGTTATCGAGCCGCTGATCCCGTGGACGGCCGCCGGTATTTACATGGCGACCACGCTGGGGGTCAGCACGCTCGATCTGCTGCCGTGGGCGATCCAATGTTATGCCGCGGTGGTGTTCGCCCTGATTTATGGGTTCACCGGCTTCGGTATCGCCAAACTTCAACCTCAGAACGATTTGCAGCGTAAGGAAGCCTGACATGACGAGTCATTTCAACGCCATCATCGATCGCCACAACACCAGCTCCGTGAAGTGGGACTTCATCGACCGCTATCTGCAACTGGATGGCAGCGAACTGTTGCCGATGTGGGTGTCCGATTTCGATTTTCCATGTCCGCCAGAGGTGCAACAGGCGCTGCATCAGCGGGTGGACCACGGGGTCTTTGGCTACAGCGAACGTGACGACGCCTACTATCAGGCGGCGATCGACTGGTTCGCCAAACGGCACGACTTGCCGCTGCGGCGTGAGTGGTTTACGTCGATTGAGGGGGTGGTGCCCGGATTGGCGATGCTGATCCAACTGCTCAGCAAGCCGGGGGACGGTGTGGTGGTGCAGGGGCCGTATTATGGCTCGTTCGCCAAGATAGTCACCATGAATGGCAGAGAGGTGCTTGAGAATCCTCTGTTGAAAACTCCGCAGGGATATCGGATCGATTTCGACCAGTTGGCTGCCTGTCTGGCACAGCGTAAACCGCCGCTGTTGTTGCTGTGCAATCCGCACAATCCGACAGGCCGTTGCTGGCGCCGCGATGAACTGGAGCGGCTCATGGCGCTTTGCCATACCCACGACGTTACGGTGATCTCCGATGAGATCTGGGCCGATCTGCTGCTGCCCGGCGAGACGTTTACGTCGGTGTTGCATCTGGACAAGAAATATCGCGAGCGAGCGATTGCGGCGACGTCCGCCAGCAAAACGTTCGGCCTTTCCTCGCTGCGCATTTCGAATTTCCTGATCCCCAACGCTCGGCTTCGGCAGGCGTTTGTCGATCGGCTGAATGCCCACGGGCTGGATGTGTTCAACGCGCTATCGATGACGGCGGCGACCGCGGCCTATCAACGGGGTGCTGTCTGGCTTGATGAGCTGCTCAGCTACCTGGCGGAGAATCGGCGTTGGTTTGAACGGGCGCTGGCGGCCGCCGCGCCCTGGTGCACGATGACCCAGGCAGAAGGGACCTATCTCGCCTGGCTGGATTGCCGTGCACTGGGTTTGAGCGATGCTGACTTACAGCAGGCGCTGGTGGCGGTGGCAAAGCTGGCTCCGTCGATGGGCAGCGGTTTCGGCCCGCAGGGGAGCGGTTTTATCCGCATCAACCTGGGGTGCCCGCGCCGGTATCTCGAGCGTGCCGTCGATGGGTTGGCACGCCTGAAATAACCGCGCAACGGACCCTCAATAGTGCGGCGGAGGGGTTTCTTCCGATTGCGAGGCGATCATTGAGGTTTGGGTCGAGCGCAGCTTGTCGGTCAACATGCGCAGGTGTTCGCGCATCTTCAGCATTTCCATTTGATGCTGGGTAACGGTCTGGTTGAGCTCTTCGATGGTGAGCTCTTGGAAAGCCTGACGGCTCTCCAGTTCTTCAAGCCGCTGTAGCAGGCGTTGAATGTCGGCGTTGTGCATGAGGCTACCTCTGACGCGATAAAATCCTGATTCGGCGCTATGGTAACAGCTGGCGCCGGGTTTGCTCGCGCTATTTCTTCAGACGGCGCGCAACGTTGCGATCGGCAGTGTAAAGTGCTGAAAAGTTGCGCGCCCGATACGCTGTTTTTTGCTAACCTCGCCGAATATTCTGCAAGAAAAATCTGATTTATCATGCGAGTAGCACTCAGGGGGAAACTTCTCGGCAAAGTGGGAGTCACACTTTGACTCGATTGGTTACCTGTGCGACTGTTTTGTTTTGTTTCAGGCAGCTATAGTAGCCCGGTTATCTTACCTAATGATTGTTTGGGGCATTGCTTCAGACACTGGAGAAATGGATGAAATCTTTGTTTAAAGTCACGCTTCTGGCAACCACCATGGCTTTTGCTCTGAATGCGACCCAGGTCATGGCAGCCGATGCCGCCAAACCGGCAGAAGCCGCTAAACCAGCGGACGCGGCAGCAGCGCCAAGCACCGGCAAGTTCAAAAACGACGACGAGCAAGCGGCCTACGCACTGGGCGCCTCTCTCGGCCGTTACATGGACAACTCTCTGAAAGAGCAAGAGAAGCTGGGCATCAAACTGGACAAAGATCAGCTGATCGCCGGCGTTCAGGACGCGTTCGCCAACAAGAGCAAGCTGAACGATGCCGACATCGAGAAGACCCTGCAGGGCTTCGAAGCGCGCGTGAAGGCTTCCGCTCAGGCGAAGATGGAGCAGGACGCCAAGGACAACGAAACCAAAGGCGCCAAGTATCGCGACAGCTTCGCTAAAGAAAAAGGCGTGAAGAAAACCGAATCCGGCCTGCTGTATCAGGTAGAGAAACCGGGCGCGGGTGAAGCGCCGAAAGACAGCGACACCGTGGTGGTGAACTACAAAGGCACCCTGACCGACGGCACCGAGTTTGATAACTCCTATACCCGCGGCGAGCCGCTGTCGTTCCGTCTGGACGGCGTGATCCCTGGCTGGACCGAAGGTCTGAAGCACATCAAGAAAGGCGGCAAAATCAAGCTGGTGATCCCGCCGGCCTTGGCCTACGGCAAAACCGGCGTTCCGGGCATCCCGGCTAACTCCACGCTGGTCTTCGACGTTGAGCTGCTGGACGTGAAAGCGGCGCCGAAAGCCGACGCTAAAGCCGAAAAACCGGCTGACGCGAAAGCCGATACCAAAGCGAAATAATCTCGTCGCTTTGTTTGCCACCGCCGCGGATGCCCTCCGCGGCGGTTTTCATTTTGGCCGCCGCCACCTCTCTCGCCATTGAACGCTTGACGCCTGCCGGGCATCGGGCTTAACGTCAATACCACGCGCAAACGCAAGGACTTTGCTCCGGCCGCTTTGCTAGACTAATAATTCTGACTTATCAGTCATGCGTCTGCCCCTTAGGGCGTGTACCTAAAATTGTTCCCGGCCGCCTCGCCCGCGGATGTCATCGTGCCGTTTTATGCGGCTCTCAGCCAGCCGCGCGGCGGCATGCCGACGACGGCAGCGATCCGGTCCGAGCGGTTTTAGCTGCGCCCCCTGGCACAGGCGATCTATGAGGGTGGTATCTTCGATGTCGAATTCGCTTTTATCCAGCGAAGCCAGCGAACTTGATTTGCTGAATGAACGTCCGTTTACTCAAACGGATCATGAAATCCTGAAATCCTATGAAGCGGTGGTCGACGGGCTGGCGATGTTGATCGGCGGCCACTGTGAGATCGTATTGCACGCGCTGGAAGACCTGAACAGCTCGGCGGTGCGCATCGCCAACGGGGAACACACCGGGCGCAAAATCGGCTCGCCGATCACCGACCTGGCGCTGCGCATGTTGCACGACATGGCCGGCGACGACAGCAGCGTGTCGAAAGCCTACTTTACCCGCGCCAAGAGCGGCGTGTTGATGAAATCGGTGACCATTGCCATTCGCAATCGCGAGCAGCGGGTGATCGGCTTGCTGTGCATCAACATGAACCTCGACGTGCCGTTCTCGCAGATCATGCAGACTTTTATGCCGCCGGCCACGCAGGACGTGCCGTCGTCGGTGAATTTCGCCTCTTCCGTCGACGATCTGGTGGCGCAGACGCTGGAGTTCACCATCGAAGAGGTGAACGCCGACCGCTCGGTGTCCAATAACGCCAAGAATCGCCAGGTGGTGCTCAACCTCTATGAGAAAGGCATCTTCGATATCAAGGATGCGATCAATCAGGTGGCGGATCGCCTGAATATCTCCAAACACACCGTGTATCTGTACATCCGCCAGTTCAAGAGCGGCGATCTGTTGGGAAGCGACCGTTGATGCTCGATTATTGTCTGTTGGTCACCGGCCCGGCTTACGGCACTCAGCAGGCCAGCAGCGCCTATCAGTTCGCTCAGGCTTTGCTGGCGAAAGGGCACCGGCTTTCCAGCGTTTTTTTCTACCGTGAAGGGGTGTTGAACGCCAACCAGCTGACCGCGCCGGCCAGCGACGAGTTCGACCTGGTGCGCGGCTGGACGCAGCTGGCGCAGCAACACGGCGTGGCGCTCAACGTCTGCGTTGCTGCCGCGCTGCGCCGTGGCGTCACCGACGAGCAGGAGGCGGCGCAACAGGGGCTGGCAAGCGCCAACCTGCAGCCCGGCTTTACCCTGAGCGGGCTGGGTTCCCTGGCCGAAGCGTCGCTGAGTTGCGACCGTCTGGTGCAGTTCTGAGGATATGATGAAACGAGTCGCTTTTGTTTTCACCCACGGGCCGCACGGCGGTGCCGGCGGCAGGGAAGGGCTGGATGCGCTGCTTGCCACATCGGCGCTCAGTGAGGATTTGGGGGTGTTTTTTGTCGGCGATGGCGTATTGCAGCTGTTGCCGGGCCAGCAACCGGAAAAAATCTTGGCGCGCAATTACATCGCCACCTTCGGCGTGCTGCCGTTGTATGACGTGGAGCGCTGCTATCTATGCCAGGCTTCGCTGCAGGAGCGTGGGCTGAGTCAGGTGACCGATTGGGTGCTGGATGCCGAGGTGCTGGCGCCGGATGAATTGCGCCGCCAATTGGCCGGTTACGACGCCGTGATGACGTTTTAGGATCTTCTGATGCTGTATACCCTGAGCCATTCGCCAAACCAATGTGACTTACCTGCGCTGCTGCGCCTGGCGGCGGAGGGCGACGCGCTGTTGCTGCTACAGGACGGCGTGCTTGCAGGCCTTGCCGGCAGCGCTCATCTTGAATTGCTGCTCGCCGCCCCCATATCCCTTTATGCGCTGCAGGATGACCTGGAAGCCCGGGGATTGGTTGGTCATTTTTCGCACAAAATCACTGTCATCGGCTATAATCACTTCGTTGAATTAACCGAACAACACTGCAGCCAAATGGCCTGGTGATGAGAGTGATGTTGTATATTTCTTGACACCCATACTGGTCAGCCCTAAAATTCTGCGTCCTCGTACTCTGCCAATAGTGCATACGAGGGGATTTATCACATGTTTACGAAGCTAGTACGAAGCAAAAACCAGGAGCTTTTTTAATGGCAACAATTAACCAGCTGGTTCGCAAACCACGCTCTGTGAAGGCTGCTAAAAGCAACGTTCCAGCGCTGGAAGCCTGCCCGCAGAAACGTGGCGTATGCACCCGCGTATATACCACTACCCCGAAAAAACCAAACTCCGCACTGCGTAAAGTTTGCCGTGTGCGTTTGACTAACGGTTTCGAAGTGACTTCCTACATCGGTGGCGAAGGCCACAACCTGCAGGAACACTCCGTAATCCTGATCCGTGGCGGTCGTGTAAAAGACCTGCCAGGTGTGCGTTACCACACCGTCCGTGGTGCACTTGACTGCTCCGGTGTTAAAGACCGTAAGCAAGCTCGTTCCAAGTACGGCGTGAAGAAGCCAAAGGCTTAATGGTTCTCCGTTAAGTAAGGCCAAACGTTTTAACTTTAATGTCAAAATAAACTCGTAGAGTTTTGGACAATCCTGAATTAACAACGGAGTATTTCCATGCCACGTCGTCGCGTAATCGGCCAACGTAAAATCCTGCCAGATCCTAAGTTCGGATCTGAGCTGCTGGCCAAATTTGTAAATATCCTGATGGTAGACGGTAAAAAATCTACTGCAGAAGCAATCGTCTATACCGCGCTGGAGACCCTGGCTCAGCGTTCTGGTAAAGATCACCTGGAAGCTTTCGAAGTCGCTCTCGACAACGTTCGCCCGACTGTAGAAGTTAAGTCGCGTCGCGTTGGCGGTTCTACTTATCAGGTACCAGTTGAAGTCCGCCCGGTTCGTCGTAATGCTCTGGCAATGCGTTGGATCGTTGATGCTGCACGTAAACGCGGTGATAAATCCATGGCTCTGCGCCTGGCGAACGAGCTGTCTGACGCAGCAGAGAACAAAGGTTCTGCTGTTAAGAAGCGTGAAGACGTTCACCGTATGGCCGAAGCCAACAAGGCGTTCGCCCACTACCGCTGGTAATCACCTGGCTGTAGTCATGCTAACCAAGCGGGCGCGTCAAATCGGCCCGCTTGGGTTAACTGAACTTGAACGCCCTAGGAATAGAGGAATCAAATGGCTCGTACAACACCCATTGCACGCTACCGTAACATCGGTATCAGTGCTCACATCGACGCCGGTAAAACCACCACTACCGAACGTATTCTGTTCTACACCGGTGTAAACCACAAAATCGGTGAAGTTCATGACGGCGCTGCCACCATGGACTGGATGGAACAGGAGCAGGAGCGTGGTATTACCATCACTTCTGCAGCGACTACTGCTTTCTGGTCTGGTATGGCCAAGCAGTTCGAACCGCATCGCGTAAACATCATCGACACCCCAGGGCACGTTGACTTCACCATCGAAGTAGAACGTTCCATGCGTGTGCTGGATGGCGCGGTAATGGTTTACTGTGCTGTTGGTGGTGTTCAGCCACAGTCTGAAACCGTATGGCGTCAGGCTAACAAATACAAAGTGCCACGTATCGCGTTCGTTAACAAAATGGACCGTATGGGCGCTAACTTCCTGAAAGTTGTTGGCCAGATCAAATCTCGTCTGGGCGCTAACCCTGTTCCTCTGCAGCTGGCTATCGGCGCAGAAGACAAATTCACCGGCGTTATCGACCTGGTGAAAATGAAGGCGATCAACTGGAACGAAGAAGACGCAGGCGTAACCTTCGAATACGAAGACGTCCCGGCTGACATGATGGATCTGGCTGAAGAATGGCGCCAGAACCTGATCGAGTCCGCTGCGGAAGCTTCCGAAGAGCTGATGGAAAAATACCTGGGCGGCGAAGAGCTGACCGAGGAAGAAATCAAAGCAGCTCTGCGTCAGCGCGTACTGAACAACGAAATCATCCTGGTTACCTGTGGTTCTGCGTTCAAGAACAAGGGCGTGCAGGCGATGCTGGATGCGGTAATCGAATACCTGCCGGCACCAACTGACGTTCCTGCGATCAACGGTATCCTGGACGACGGTAAAGACACTCCGGCTGAGCGTCACGCAAGTGATGACGAGCCGTTCTCTGCGCTGGCGTTCAAAATCGCTACCGACCCGTTCGTAGGTAACTTGACCTTCTTCCGCGTGTACTCCGGCGTTGTTAACTCCGGCGACACCGTGCTGAACTCCGTTAAGTCTGCGCGCGAGCGTTTTGGCCGTATCGTTCAGATGCACGCCAACAAGCGTGAAGAGATCAAAGAAGTTCGCGCAGGCGACATCGCCGCTGCGATCGGTCTGAAAGACGTGACCACCGGGGACACCCTGTGTGATCCAGACTCTCCAATCATCCTGGAGCGTATGGAATTCCCTGAGCCGGTAATCTCTATCGCCGTTGAACCGAAAACCAAAGCTGACCAAGAAAAAATGGGTCTGGCTCTGGGCCGTCTGGCTAAAGAAGACCCGTCGTTCCGCGTATGGACTGACGAAGAGTCTAACCAGACCATCATCGCCGGTATGGGTGAACTGCACCTCGACATCATCGTTGACCGCATGAAGCGTGAATTCAACGTTGAAGCTAACGTGGGCAAACCTCAGGTAGCTTACCGCGAAGCGATTCGCGCGAAGATTACCGACGTTGAAGGTAAGCACGCCAAGCAGTCTGGTGGTCGCGGTCAGTACGGTCACGTTGTGATCGACATGTACCCACTGGAGCCGGGCTCTAACCCGAAAGGTTACGAGTTCGTCAACGACATCAAAGGTGGTGTAATTCCTGGCGAATACATCCCTGCCGTTGATAAAGGCATCCAGGAGCAGCTGAAGTCTGGTCCGTTGGCTGGTTACCCGGTAGTAGACATGGGTATTCGTCTGCACTTCGGTTCTTACCACGACGTTGACTCCTCTGAACTGGCGTTTAAACTGGCCGCGTCTATCGCCTTTAAAGAAGGCTTTAAGAAAGCGAAACCAGTTCTGCTTGAGCCTATCATGAAGGTTGAAGTTGAGACTCCAGAAGAGAACACCGGTGACGTTATCGGTGACTTGAGCCGTCGTCGCGGCATGCTGCGCGGTCAGGAATCTGAAGTGACTGGCGTTAAGATCCACGCTGAAGTACCGTTGTCCGAAATGTTCGGCTACGCAACTCAGCTGCGTTCTCTGACTAAAGGTCGCGCATCATACACCATGGAATTCCTGAAGTATGATGATGCACCGAACAACGTCGCTCAGGCCGTAATCGAAGCCCGTGGCAAATAAGCCGCAGGGTTAAAACCAAAGTCCCGTGCTCTCTCCAGAAGGGGAGAGCGCTATAGTAAGGAATATAGCCGTGTCTAAAGAAAAATTTGAACGTACAAAACCGCACGTTAACGTTGGTACTATCGGCCACGTTGACCACGGTAAAACTACCCTGACTGCAGCGATCACCACCGTTCTGGCTAAAACCTACGGCGGTTCTGCACGTGCTTTCGACCAGATCGATAACGCGCCAGA